>NZ_JAMYSP010000011.1:0-171372 GCF_040322015.1 Mesorhizobium sp. M0208
ACCAGGAAGAAGCGCTGACGATGAGCGACCGCGTCGGCATTCTGCGAGACGGCAAGCTGGTGCAGGAAGGCCCGCCCGAGGAGATGTACAATCGGCCGAAGAGTGAGTTTGCCGCCACCTTCCTCGGCGATGCCAACATTTTTCGTGGCGAGAGCACAGGCAACGGCATCCGGCTGCCGGACGGCACGGCGATTTTCGCTGGATCTGGCGCCAACCTTGCCCCTGGTGCAAAGGCCAGTTGCGCCGTACGGCCCGAACGGATCCGCATCTTCACCGATGCTGCGGCTTCGGATACGGCCAATGCGAACGTGCTGCGGGGGGAAGTGTCGAAACGCATCTTTGCCGGCAATAGCAGCACCTACTTCGTCGAACGTGGCGGACAGATGCTGAAAGTCATCGTGCAGAACACCGGTGCTGACAAGCTGGCGGAAGGTCAGGATGTCGTGCTGCGTTGGTCGCCGGAAAGCACGGTCTCGATCGTGTCGGGGTAGCAGGCCAAAGATGCACCACTGACCGACTCAGATGGGGAGTGTGGATGGCATGGCTTTTGTGATGGCAAAAAGATTGCAGCATTCCTGGTTGAGGTCGGCGCCTCAATTTCCCTGAGCGATAGGATCGGTCGGTGTATTTGGATGGTGTCAATCCGGCGCCCTCTTCTCTCCCGGATCGTGCATGGTACCCCGAAAACCGTTCTGCATTGCTCCCAACGGCCTGACGATCCTGTGCAGCACTGGGCCAGACCGCTAGCGCCTCTGCGCTAGGTAATTTCCCGTAGGGACATAACCGAATTTCGCGGCCTGCGGATTCGCGCGATTGCCGTGTCACGGACCAACCGGGAAAACAGCCATGCACGCCCAATCGACCTCCAGAATTTCGCTGCCGTCACACTCTTTGCAGTCGAGCCTGCCTGCCCGCGTTCGATCCGACACCGCTACAGCCGGTCAGCTTCTTTCCCTCCGGTTCGGAGATCTATGCCCAAGGTGAAAAGGCCGGAGCCTTCTATCAGGTCGAGTTTGGCGGCGTCCGTATTTACCGCCTGCTTGCGGACGGTCGCAGGCAGATAAGCGTCTTCCATCTGGCGGGAGAGACATTCGGCTTCGAAGCCGACACCACCCATCATTTCTTCGCCGAAGCCATCAATGCCACGGGTGTGCGCGTCATCCGCTTTGCCACTGGTGCAAATATCAGCCGATGGCGGAATTGTTACTTTGTCGACTTCAGCAATGTGTTAGAATCGTTTTTCGGAAAAAGTGGCCTTGTGGCATCAATTTTCATGGAATAGGATCATTTTTCATAGTTTCGGCGGAACTGACCAAAATTCGATAAAAGGATTCGCTTTTCATGCCTGCGGCGCAACAGCACCAATTTTCAGGTCCTGTTACTGTTTTTCAGGAAATCCGCCTTCCTGAAAGGGCCACCCCGGCCGGGTACAGCGCCCTGATAGGAGCCTACAGGCTCGCCGTGCCCTTGCCCCGCACGTTGTTCGCTACTGGCGAGCATCATCGCATTACCGAACGGGATGGCTGGCGGATCATGACTCCCCGCCATGCCCCAAATCCTACCCTCGAAGGTCACCTGACCTTCGCGCTCAAGTACGAGGGACTGGACCTTGCCGTCCTCAAGCGGCTGTTCCAAGTGACCGGTCCCGCGCCGATCGAGGCGCTGGTCCGTGAAAGTCGGACCGGCAGTTATGCCCGCCGCATCTGGTTTTTATATGAATGGCTGAGGGGCGCGCGTATCGATCTGCCGGACGCGGATGCCGGAAGATACGTTCCGGTTGTCGATCCTGAGCTGCAGTGGCCCGGACACGAGAAGACCGCTTCGCGCTACCGTGTAAGGGACAATCTCCCCGGCACGCGTGAGTTCTGCCCTCTGGTGTTCCGCACCAAGATTCTCGAAAAATTCATCGGCCTCGGACTATCGAGGCGCGCGGAGGCAATCGTAGCGGACGTGCCGCGCGACGTCCTTGCTCGGACCGCCGCCTTTCTTTTGCTCAAAGACTCGCGATCAAGTTACGCGATCGAGGGCGAGCGGCCGCCGCAAGATCGCATCCAACGCTGGGGCCGCGCGATCGGCGAAGCCGGCGGCCGGCCAATAGATCGCGATGAGCTGCTGCGTCTGCAAAGAATTGTACTCGGCGACGCCCGTTTCGTCAGACTGGGCTTCCGAAAAGAAGGAGGATTCGTCGGTGGGCATGACCGAGACAACCGCATGCCCCTGCCCGATCACATCAGCGCTCGGCCCGAGGACCTGCCGCAGCTAATTGATGGAATGGTGGCCTTCGATCAAGGCGCGGCGCAAAACCTTGATGCAGTTATAGCCGCCGCAATTCTCGCCTTCGGCTTTGTCTACATCCACCCGTTCGAGGACGGAAACGGCCGCATTCACCGCTACCTAATCCACCACGTTCTTGCCATGCACGGTTTCAATCCGCCGGGAGTGGTCTTTCCCGTCTCAGCGGCGATCCAGGACAAGATCAACGAGTACAGGGGCGTGCTCGAGAGCTATTCGCAACGCCTTCTGCCGTTGGTTGAATGGGAACCGACGCCCGAATTCAACGTCCGGGTTCTGAATGACACCGGTGATTTCTACCGTTTCTTCGATGCAACCCCACACGCCGAATTCCTCTATGCCTGCGTTCAGCGGACGATCGAACGGGACCTTCCGGAGGAAACCGCTTTTTTGCAGCGCTATGACCAATTTCGGCGGCAGGTGGACGCCTCTATCGACATGCCCGAGCGGCTGACGGACCTGCTCTTCCGTTTCCTTCACCAGAATGGTGGCCATCTGTCCAATCGCGCACGCGAAAAGGAATTCGCCGCGCTGACCAATGAGGAGGCAGGGAGAATCGAGGCCATCTACGCGCAAACCTTTGGTGGCAAGTGAAGGCGTAACCTTCACAAGGATCTTCAAGCCCACGGTTGCGATCCTTATCCCGGCCTTCATCACAACTCTTGGTTTGTCGAGTTTTTTCCGCACGGTCTGACCGACCGCCGATCACGGCCTCGGCCCAAATGCGCTTGACAAATCGATGCCGGCCCGTTCAACCTGAGGCATTCACCAGGGGGGTCCCGGCAAGGGGCTGAGATACTGCTGGCTTTCGCGGCGCAGTGACCCGTTGAACCTGATCCAGTTCATACTGGCGTAGGGACGGTGCAAGCGCTTTGCGGGAGTTTACGCCCGAGGTCCTGTTTCGGCAGGTCAACCAAAGCGTCTTTTCATCCTTCCGGCACAGAACTGGGTCTCCAATGCATGAGCAAAGGAGCCTCAAGATGAATGCCCTCACCCCAGCCGTCTCAACGGGACCGCTGCCTGCCTCACGGAAAATTCACAAGCCCGGCACCATCCACCCACAGATTAGGGTGCCGATGCGCGAAGTCTCCGTCCATCCGACGGCCGGCGAGCCGCCCGTCACCGTCTACGATCCGTCCGGCCCCTATACCCACCCGGCTGTCGAAACCAGCATCGAAAAAGGCCTAGCCCGGCTTCGCCACGAATGGATTTTGGCGCGCGGTGATGTCGAGGCCTGTGACGGGCGCCATGTCCGGCCGGAGGACAACGGGTTCGCTACGGGCGAACGCCTGACGCCAGAATTTCCCATTCGCAACCGGCCACTCAGGGCCAGGGCCGGCAAGGCGGTGACACAGCTTGCCTATGCGCGCGCCGGCATCATCACGCCCGAAATGGAGTTCGTCGCCATCCGCGAGAACCTTGGTCGTGAGATCCTGCATGGCAAGCTTGAGCGTGACGGCGAGGCTTTCGGCGCGACGCTGCCCGATTTCGTGACGCCGGAATTCGTCCGAGAGGAGGTGGCGCGCGGACGCGCAATCATTCCCGCCAACATCAACCATCCCGAGAGCGAGCCGATGATCATCGGTCGCAATTTCCTGGTCAAGATCAACGCCAATATCGGTAACTCCGCCGTCACCTCGTCCATGGCCGAAGAGGTCGAAAAGATGGTGTGGGCGATCCGCTGGGGCGCCGATACGGTGATGGACCTGTCGACCGGCCGCAACATCCACAACATCCGCGACTGGATCCTGCGCAACTCGCCGGTGCCGATCGGCACGGTGCCGCTCTACCAGGCGCTCGAGAAGGTTGGCGGCATTGCCGAGGATCTGACCTGGGAGGTCTACCGCGACACGCTGATCGAGCAGGCCGAACAGGGCGTCGACTATTTCACCATCCATGCGGGCGTGCGGCTGCACTACATCCCGCTGACCGTTGACCGGGTCACTGGCATCGTCTCGCGCGGTGGCTCGATCATGGCCAAATGGTGCCTGCATCATCACCGGGAAAGCTTCCTCTACGAACATTTCGCCGAGATCTGCGACATTTGCCGCGGCTATGACGTGTCCTTTTCGCTGGGCGACGGCCTTCGTCCCGGCTCGATCGCCGACGCCAATGACGCAGCACAATTCGCCGAGCTGGAGACGCTCGGCGAGCTGACACAGATCGCCTGGGCGAAGGATTGCCAGGTAATGATCGAAGGCCCCGGCCACGTGCCGATGCACAAGATCAAGGAGAACATGGACAAGCAGCTCGCCGTCTGCGGCGAGGCGCCGTTCTATACGCTTGGGCCGCTGACGACCGACATCGCGCCGGGCTACGACCACATCACCTCCGGCATCGGCGCGGCGATGATCGGTTGGTTCGGCACCGCCATGCTCTGCTACGTCACGCCCAAGGAGCATCTCGGCCTTCCCGATCGCAACGACGTCAAGACGGGCGTCATCACCTACAAGATAGCCGCCCATGCCGCCGACCTGGCAAAAGGTCATCCGGCGGCGAAAGTCAGGGATGATGCCCTTTCCCGCGCGCGCTTCGAATTCCGCTGGGAGGACCAGTTCAACCTGTCGCTCGACCCCGAAACCGCGCGTTCCTTCCACGACGAGACGTTGCCGAAGGAGGCGTACAAGCTGGCGCATTTCTGCTCGATGTGCGGGCCGAAATTCTGCTCGATGCGTATCTCCCACGACATCCGCGCCGAGGCGCAGAAGGAGGGCATGGCGGCGATGGCGGCGAAATACCGCGAGGGCGGCAATCTCTACATACCGGCTGACGAGACCGGCGCACCGGCCATGCCACAGGCGCGTGCGCCATCATGAGGGTGCTGGTCAAAGGGGCCGGCGTTGCCGGCCTCACCGCCGCCTTCGAGCTCGCCGCACGCGGCGCGGCGACCACCGTTGCCGAGACAAGGCCTGCCATCGAGGGCAATGCGTCGTGGTTCGCCGGTGGTATGCTCGCGCCATGGTGCGAGCGTGAAAGCGCCGAGCAGCCGGTGCTGGATCTCGGACGCGACGCCGCCGACTGGTGGGATGCGGTGCTACCGGGTCAGGTGATACGTGCCGGAACGTTGGTCGTGGCCGCGCTGCGTGATACTGGCGAGCTCGACCGGTTCGCCAGCCGCACGTCGGGATATCGGCGGGTCGCCGAAGATGAAATTTCGCTCCTGGAACCCGACCTCGCCGGCCGCTTCTGGCGCGGATTGCTCTTCCCCGATGAGGCTCATCTCGACCCGCGCCAGGCGATGGTAGCACTTCACGACAAGCTCGCGGCCATGGGCGTCGAATTCCGCTTCGGCGCCGACGCCCGGCACTTTTCCGGTTTCGATCGGCAGATCGACTGCACTGGAATCGCAGCAGCCGATGACAGGCTGCGCGGCGTTCGCGGCGAAATGCTGCTCCTGCGCACGCCTGATATCTCGCTGTCGCGCCCGGTCAGGCTGCTGCATCCGCGCTTTCCGCTTTATGCGGTGCCGCGTGCCGACACGCAGTTCATGATCGGCGCGACTATGGTTGAAAGCCAGTCCTCCGGACCGGTGACGGCGCGTTCGATGATGGAACTGCTCGGTGCCGCCTATGCCCTCCACCCGGCTTTTGGCGAGGCCGGGATCGTTGAAACAGGTGTCGGCATCCGTCCAGCCTTTCCCGACAATCTGCCGCGCGTGGAGGCACTTGGAACTGCCGTCGCGATCAATGGACTCTATCGCCATGGTTTTCTTCTCGCCCCTGCCATGGCGCGCCAGGCTGCCGACCTCGTTTTCAATCAAGACGCAACCAAGGAACTTGCTCATGAAACTGATGGTCAACGGCGAAGCGCATGAGGTTGCCGCCGCCACGCTGGCCGAACTGCTTGCCGCGCTCGACTATGAGGGCGATTGGCTGGCGACGGCGGTCAACAGCGACCTCGTGCACAAAGCCAAGCGGGCGGAATTCCAGTTGAGCGACGGCGACCGGATCGAAATCCTCTCGCCCATGCAAGGCGGTTAGACCATGTTAGAGCTTTATGGAACCGAGCTTCCGTCGCGCCTGCTTCTCGGTACCGCTCAATATCCTTCGCCGGCCATCCTTGCCGAGGCCGTCAAGGCGTCGGGAACCTCGGTGGTGACCGTCTCGCTGCGCCGTGAGATGGCAGGCGGCAGGGCTGGCGAAAAATTCTGGTCGTTGATCCGCTCGCTCGGCGTCAGAATCCTGCCCAACACTGCTGGCTGTCACTCCGTCAAGGAAGCGGTCACGACCGCGAAAATGGCGCGCGAGGTCTTCGGCACCAGCTGGATCAAGCTCGAAGTGATCGGCAATCACGACACGCTGCAGCCGGACGTGTTCGGCCTGGTCAAAGCCGCGCGCATCCTGTGCGAGGACGGTTTTGATGTATTCCCTTATACCACCGATGACCTTGTCGTCGCCGAGCGGCTGCTGGAGGCGGGCTGCAAGGTCTTGATGCCATGGTGCGCGCCGATCGGTTCGGCGCTGGGGCCGGTCAACATCACAGCGCTGCGCTCGATGCGCGGCCATTTCCCTGGCGTCCCGCTGATTGTGGATGCGGGGCTGGGACGACCTTCGCACGCGGCCACCGTCATGGAACTTGGCTTTGACGCGGTCCTCCTGAACACGGCGGTCGCCAGGGCGGCTGATCCGGTCGGCATGGCGCGTGCGTTCGGCAAGGCGGTCGACGCCGGCCGTGAGGCTCTCAGTTCGGGAATGCTCGAACCGCGCGACGTCGCCGTGCCATCGACACCGACAATCGGCAGAGCAGTTTTTTCATGACGCTCGATCCCTTCTACCTAATCGTTGACAGCGCTGCCTGGATCGAGCGGTTGGTGCCGCTTGGCGTCAAGCTGGTGCAACTCCGCATCAAGACCATGGATGAGGCCGTGTTGCGCGCGGAGATCCGCAAGGCGAAGGCCTTGTGCGCTCGATACCGGTGCCAGCTCATCATCAATGATTACTTGCGGCTGGCGATCGAGGAAGGCTGCGATTTCGTGCACCTTGGCCAAGAGGATTTGCTGACCGCCGACCTCTCGCGGATACGGGCAGCCGGAGTGAGGCTCGGACTGAGCACTCATGATCATATCGAACTGGAAACGGCGACGGCCGCCGAGCCCGACTATATCGCGCTTGGCCCCATCTACCCGACCATCCTCAAGAAGATGAAATGGGCGCCGCAAGGACTCGAAGCGATCAGCGAGTGGAAGCGCCGGGTGGCGCCGATCCCATTGGTCGCTATCGGGGGCCTCAACCCTGACCGTCTCGACGGTGTTTTCGAGGCTGGCGCGGACAGCGCGGCCGTGGTCACCGACATCACGCTCAACGACGACCCCGAAACGCGCACGCGAGAATGGATCGAAAGGACAGAGAAATGGCGCTGAGGCGAGAAGCGCATGTGCTCCTTGTCAGTGGATCGGACTCCAGCGGTGGGGCTGGAATTGCACGCGATATCGAGACGATCTCCTCCCTTGGTGTGCGCACCTGCCTGGCTGTCACCGCGCTGACGGTGCAAACGCACGAAACCGTCATGGCAGTCCATCCTTCTCAGCCCGGTCTCGTGGCCGATCAGATGCGCGCTGCGCTGCAGGCCAACAATGTGACGGCCATCAAGATCGGCATGCTCGCAACCGCTGAGATCGTGGCTGGCGTTGCCGCCGTGCTGCGCGAAAATCCGCAGGTGCCGGCAGTGCTCGACCCGGTTCTGGTCTCCACTTCAGGTCGAGCGCTACTCGAAACGGACGCCATCGCCGCCATGAAACGTGATCTGATGCCGTTTTGCCGTCTCGTCACACCCAATCTTTTCGAGCTGGCGCTCCTTGTTGGCGCTGAACCGGCGGCGAATGAGAGCGATGTGGTGAGACAGGCACGGAAATTGCTGGCAGCCGGCGCACAGGCCCTGCTGATCAAGGGCGGCCACGCGGCGGGACCCCGATCGACCGATATTCTGTTGCACTTTGATCAAGAACCAATCCGCTTTGACACACCGCGACTTTCCGTATCGATGCGCGGGACGGGCTGCATGCTGGCCAGCGCGATTGCGGCGCATCTGGCGAACGCGAGCCCACTCGAAAACAGCGTGCGCAAAGGCAAGCTGTTTGTGTTCGAGCAGCTTCAGAAGAAGGCAGCCGAATGACCGCGGCATCTCCCGGCCCAGTCAAGCTTAAGTCCGCGTCGCTAGCCGCGAGATTCTCGACGATACGGCTGCCGCTCACATCCTTCGATCATGCGCACGCGCGGTTCGCTGTCGAGAGTGACGCCAGACTCCTCCGGGGCGAGTAAGTTCGTTCGCTGGCGCAGATCGATAGTGCCAATATAGAAAACAATCGTCGCACATGACGGTCGCACCTCGATACGGCTTGATCTGAGCGACGGTCGAGGGCGCTCAAAGCCGCGAGGCCTCGTTTCCGGCCTAAACTCCAATCCACCGCGCCGCTCGCGCGTGCAACGTCCCCGATGTAAATACGGCTCGGTATTTTTCACGTCAATTAATAAATTTACGCATGCAATAATTTTTGTCCACGCGTTGATAATTTGCAAAGCGTCCTGTAAAATTTCAACTTGCAGTCGCGCGCCGGCTCACCGTAGGGAATCATCGGGGACAACGCATGGACCAGGCCGAAATCCATGCTGCGAGGTTTGAATGGCGATGACGCACAAGACGATGGAGGATTTCGCCCGTTCGTGCGGCGTGTCCCGGCCCACGCTCTCCAAGTATTTCGACGATCCGACCAGCGTCAAGCCGGCGACGCGCAAGCGCATCGAGGAAGCGCTGCGCTCGTCCGATTACCAGCCTAATCTGTTTGCGCGGAACCTCAACCGCAAGCGCACGCGCAGCATTGGCATTGTCGTGCCGACTGTGACCGATCCGTTCTATTCGGAGATGGTCAGCCGCATCGAGCTTCGGCTGCGCGACGAAGGCTACTGGCCGATCGTCATCTCCTCGCACGGCTCGACCGAACTCGAAGTCGAGGCGACGCGGACCATCCTGTCGCTCAAGGTCTCGGGCGCGCTCGTCGCGCCGCTCGGGCGGCGCTCCGACCATCGGACGCTCGAGAAGCTGACGCAGGCGATCCCGATCGTCTATTTCGACACTTACCTCGAGGGCAACACGCCCTTCGTCGGCAACAACAACACGCAGAGCGTCGCGACCGTCGTCGACTATCTCTGCCGCTCGGGCGACGCGCCGGTTTATTTCGACATCCCGCACGTCAACCACAATTCACCCGAACGGCTGAGCAGCTATGTCGCCTCGATGAAGCGGCTCGGGCATGAGCCCATCGTGATCGGCAACACCAAGGACTACACTTGGGATTTCGAGCGCATCGGCTACGAGCAGACGGAAAGAATGCTTAGCAATGGCGACCTGCCGGGCAAGACCATCCTGTGCAACAATGACCGTCTGGCCTTCGGCCTGATGGCCGCAGCCTTTGCCCGGGGACTCAAGATCGGCCGCAAGCCCGACTGCGACCTGCGCGTCGCCGCGCATGACGACCATCCGCTTAGCCGCTACGCATGCCCAGGCCTCACCACCATGGCACAGGACTTCGCGTCGATGGCCGGCCGCAGCGTCGAGACGCTGCTTGCCCTGCTCAATGAAGACGAGACGGCGGTCGCGCCCAAGGTCAAACTCGACGCGACGCTAGTGATGCGTCAGTCGGCTTGATCTTCGCGAAAGCGCGATCGAAGCCTTGCCATGCGGCAACCGCCGCCTCGACCGCCTGCCGTGATGCCGGCCCCTGACGGCCCATCGAGACGAAGCCGTGGATCTGGCCCGGCCAGCGCCTGAGCACGACCGGCACACCGGCGTCCTGTAGGCGCCCGGCATAGGCTTCGCCCTCGTCGGCGAGGATGTCATGACCGGCGATGGCGATGAAGGCGGGCGCCACTCCCACAAGGCTTTCGGCTTTGAGCGGCGAGACGCGCCAATCGCCGACATCGGCGGCGTCGCGGACATAGTGGTCGCGGAACCAGGCCATGGTCGTGGCGGTCAGGCCAAAACCTTCGGCAAAACGACGATAGCTGTCCGCCGTCTGCGCGGCATAGGTGTTGGGGTAGAGCAGCAGTTGCGCCGTCAGCGGATGTTTGTCCCCACGCGCAATGAGGCTGAGCACAGTGGCCAGATTGCCGCCGGCGCTGTCGCCTGCGACGGCGATGCGTTTCGGGTTGATGCCGAGATCGGCGGCATGATCCTGCATGAAGGACAGCACGGCGCGGCAGTCTTCCACCGCGGCCGGAAACTTGTGCTCCGGCGCCAGCCGGTAATCCGGCGACACGACGACGCAAGCCGCGACATTGGCGAACCAGCGGCAGATCTCGTCATGCGATTCGAGATTGCCGATTACCCAGCCGCCGCCATGCAGATAGAGCAGCGCCGGAGCATCCGCATTAGGCGCGCCCTGCCCGCGATAGATCCTCAGCGTCAGCGGCCCACCGGGTCCGGCGATTGTGCGCTCGGTGACTGAGCCCACCGGCTCGCGACCGCCTTGTAGATCGGGAAGACCGTCTACATAGGCACGGCGCGCCTGTTCCGGCGTGCCAGCCTCGAAGGGCGGCCTGTTCGCCCGGCGGCCGAGATCGAGAACATGTCGCGCCTGCCGGTCGAGCGCGGACGGGGACGGCGTTGCCATCAGTGGCGTTGTCGTCATCGGCGGACCTCCCGTCAGGCCAGCAGGCTCGCCGCTTCGTCCTCGCCGAGCAGCGGCGGCTGGTCGACCGTGCCGTTGACGGCAACCGAGCCGCGGCTTTCGCCCGAGGCCAGGATGGCTTCCATGATCTCAAGTACATGCAGCGCCAATTCACCGGACGCGCGGGGCTTGCGTCCCTCGACCAACGCTCGCGCCAGATCGGCGACGCCGAGCATGCGGTAGTTGGCACGGTCGGGCGCCGCATAGGGCCAGTTGCGCGCGCCGTAGAGTTGGCTCTCACTCTCGTGATCTTTCCAGTCGGCGCCGCGCGCCGAGAGCGAAACGGTGCCGCCGAAGGTGTCGGGATCGGGCAGCCCCAGCGAGCCCTCGGTGCCGTGCAGTTCGATCGGATGGTTGGAGTGTTTGAAGACGTCCCAGGAGGCGCCGAAGGTGACCGTGGCGCCGGAGCGGAATTCGAGCAGCGACACGATGTTGGTCGGTGTGCCGACCTTGAAGGTGGTGTTCTTGTAAGGCCCGTCGGCGGTGATCAGACGCTCCTCCTGGCCGCGCGTCGCCATCGCCATGACGCGGGCGACCGGGCCCAGCAGGTTGACCAGCATGGTCAGATAGTAAGGACCCATGTCGAAGACCGGGCCACCGCCAGGCTGGTAGTAGAATTGCGGGTTGGGATGCCAGTGCTCCATGCCGCGCCCCATCATGAAAGCGGTGCCGGTCACGGCGCGGCCGATCGCGCCCTCATCTATCAGCCGGCGCGCCCGCCGTCCGGCGGCGCCGAGGAAGGTGTCGGGGGCCGACCCGAGCAGCAGCCCGCGCTTTGCTGCCTCCGCCACCAGCCGGCGGCCATCGGCGACGGACGTCGCCAGCGGCTTTTCGGTGAAGACGTGCTTGCCCGCTGAAAGCGCCGAAAGCGAAATGTCCAAATGCGCCGCCGGTATCGTCAAATTGAGGACAAGGTCGATGTCCGGATCGGCCAGCAGCGCGTCGACCCCGAGCGCGCGGATGCCATATTCCTTGGCACGGAGCGCCGCCATGTCGGCTGAAATGTCGGCACAGGCGCGCAACTCGACCCCGCCGAACAGGCCCGCATTGCGCAGATAGGTCATCGAGATGTTGCCGCATCCGATGATGCCGATGCCGAGCTTTGTCTTTGATGTCCCGTGCATTTCAGATCTACCTCCCCAAGCGGTCATGGCCTGGCTGCACTCTTGCGCCAGCAATGGATCACAGTCGAAAGCCGCTATACAACATTTTAATTCTTGACGCGCGTAAAATTTTTATAGAGCATATGAAAATGATGGCGCAGCAGGATTTTGAAAACAAACGATTGGGGAATTTTGAACTCATGAGCCTAGGAACCAAGGTGCGTCTTGCGCGCCTCTTCTCGCATCCATCGGGGAACCTTTTTGGCGGCGCGGTCGACCACTTCGTCGGTTATGGCGACGTGCGCAAAGGCGGACTTGCCGACCTGCCGGGTGCGCTTGCCCGCGTCATGGCGGGCAAACCCGACTACGTCAGCATCCAGCCTGGCACCGCGCGCCATCTGTGGCCGCAATATGCGGGCAAGGCTTCCCTGGTGATTCAGGCGGGCTGCTTCACTCCGGACGATCGCATCAGCGAGTTGATAGCAACACCCGAGGATGCGGTGCGCGCGGGGGCCGATGCGTTGGCCGTGGCCATTCCGGTGCGCGGCGCGACCGAGGGCAAATACATACGCTGGCTGACCGATTCGGTGAATGCAGCGGCCCGCTACGGCATGCCTGTGGTCGCGCATATCTACCCTCGCGATTTCACCGACGGGGCAACGATAGTCTTCACCCCCGACGAGATCGCCTACGCGGCGCGCATCGGCTACGAATCCGGCGTCGACGTGATCAAGATCGGCTACACGGGCGATTTCGAGTCGTTCCGAGAGACCGTCCGGACCTGCCCGGTGCCGGTTGTGATCGCGGGTGGTCCGAAAACCGATACGCTGCTCGGCGCGCTTAAGCAGACGGCGGACGCCATCCGTGCCGGCGCACGCGGTGCCGTGGTAGGCCGCAATCTCTGGGGACATGGCGATCCGGAGAAGGCTGCGCTTGCCTTTCGGGGCGTCATCCATGACGGCCTTTCGGCGCAAGACGCCCTGGCGAAGGCGGGTGCCTGAACGATGCCCACCGTCCCTTCAATCCTCGGCTTCGGCGCTATTGCGATCGACGACATCGTCTATGTCGATCAGCCGTTGTCGGCGGGCAAGGGGAAGGTTCTGCATAGTACCCGGTCTTTCGGGGGAAATGTCGCGACGGCGCTAGCCGCCGTCGCGCGGCTCGGCGGAAGCGCCGGGTTCGTCGGATGGCTGGGCAGCGCCGCTGACGACGCCGTGCTGCGCGATCTCGTTGCGAGCGGTGTTGAAACCGAATTCGCGCCGCGCCACCCGGACGCGCGCCCGGTGCGCTCGCGCATTACCGTCGGCTCGGACGGGGAACGGTTCATCGCGTATGACGACGACGCGATGCTGGGCACCGCGTCGGACTTCCCGGACGAGGTCCTCAGCCGCGCGACTGTCCTGATCGTCGATAGCTACGCGATCCGGTCGCTGGATGTCGTTGCTCGGGCTCGCGATCTCGGCCTTGCGATCCTCGGCGATATCGAATGGAGCTGCGGCCCAGCCACGGAGCGGCTGATCGCGCTCTGCGACCATCTCATTCTTCCCCTCGGCTTTGGGCGGACTGCCACAGGGCGCCGATCGCCCGCCGAGATGCTCGATGCATTGTGGTCGCCGTCGCGGTCCGCCGTGGTTCTGACCGATGGCGACAGGGGCGTGTACTATCGCGGGCGTCAAGAGACAGGTCTCTGGCATCTGCCCCCGCACCGGGTTGTGGTCGTCGACTCGACCGGCGCGGGTGACTGCTTTCATGGCGCCTACGCGCATGCGTTGATGCGCGGAGCCGACACCGCAGGCCGGGTGGCATTCGCGGCCGCGGCGGCGGCCCTCTCGATAACGGGACGTGGCGGGCGCGAGGCGCTTCCGACCGACGACCAGGTCACGGAACTCCTGGCATCGACGAACGCGCCGTCAGCAGTCGAACTAAAAAATGCGTATGTCGATACTGGAACGTAGCCTGAAACTATCCGAGGAAACATTTCGCCGGTGAACATAGGCCGAGGAAATTATAAGAATCATTGGCTTATGCTTGTGGAGGGAGGAAGATGGCAGAAGTCATTCTTGAGAAGATCTGCAAAACCTACGGGAACAATTTTCGCGCAATCGACCAATTGAACCTATCGGTCGAGGACGGCGAGTTCTTGATTCTCGTCGGGCCGTCCGGCTGCGGCAAATCCACCGCGTTGCGAATGATCGCGGGATTGGAGGACATCACCAGCGGCAGCCTTCGGATCGGCGGAGTCGACGTCGTCGACATGCCGCCCAAGGACCGCGACATCGCGATGGTCTTCCAGAGCTACGCGCTCTACCCGCACATGACGGTGTTCGAAAACATCGCCTTTTCGATGCGGCTGGCAGGCAAGCCGAAGGCCGAGCGCAAGAAGCGCGTCGACGAGATCGCCAAAACCCTTCAGTTGACGTCTTTGCTGGACAGCAAACCCGCGAACCTGTCAGGCGGACAGCGTCAACGGGTTGCCATGGGCCGCGCCATGGTGCGCGAGCCGGCCGCCTTTCTCATGGACGAACCGCTTTCCAACCTGGATGCAAAACTGCGCGTGCAAATGCGTGCCGAAATCACCAGCCTGCAAAAGCAACTCGGCGTCACGACCATATACGTGACCCACGACCAAATCGAAGCGATGACGATGGGCGACAGGGTCGCGGTGTTGAAAGGTGGCGTGCTGCAGCAGGTCGACACACCCAAGAGACTCTATGAATCGCCGGTGAACGCCTTCGTTGCCGGCTTCATCGGCTCTCCTTCGATGAACCTTTTCGAAGCGACCCTGAAGGGCAGCGAGCTCGTTTTTCGCGACTTCGCCATCCGGCTGCAGGATGCAGCCTTCGTACGCAGGCCGGGCTTGCGGTCCTATGCGGGGCGCAAGATCGTGTTCGGGATACGACCGGAGGATCTTTATGACAGCAGCCTCGAATCCGGCCGCAAGTATCAGACTATACCCGCAAAGGTGACTTCGATCGAAGAGCTCGGCTCTGAACATATCGTCCACCTGAACATCGACGCGGTCCGGGTGGACTCCGGCGATCCGGACGCGGTGGACGATTTTGGCCTGGCATCGAACGCGGTGGCGAGATTCGAGCCGGCCAGCGTCGTCCACTCCGGCTCGGAGATCCGGTTGGCCCTGGATGATTCCAAGTTCCATTTCTTCGATCCCGAGACGCATCTGGTGATCTGAAGATCTGCGGCAGACCGCAGGCGGGAGCGAGGCGCCTGCGAAAGATACTCGCAAGAAGGTTTCTGAATAAACCAGATGATCGACCGCATTGTGCGGTCGATCTTGAAGAAGGAGGAGAAAATGATGTTTCGGATACAACCCGCGATGCTGAAGGTAGCCGCGGCCGCATGGTTGCTTGGCGCAACCAGCGCCATGGCGGACACGACCCTAGAATTCACCCAGTGGTGGGAGCCCGAATTGCCGGCCGGCTCGCTCAGGGCAATCATGAATGACTTCGAGGCTGCAAACCCCGGAATCAAGGTGACGCTGGTCAGCGGCCCCTATGCGACCACGCGAGACCAGATCTCGGTTGGTGCTGCAACTGGAACGCTTAGCGACGTCGTCGGTCTCGACGGCGCCTGGGTGAACAATCTGAACGCGCAGAATGCGCTGGCCGACATGAACCCGATGATGAATGCGAGCGGGTTCGACAAGACCCAGGTCGCGGATATCATCAAGGTGGACGGTAAGGCGGTGATGTTTCCCGTGGCTTCGTTCGTCTATCCGGTTTTCGTGAATTTGGACCTCGCCGCCCAGGCAGGCGTGACCAAGCTGCCGTCGACCCGCGCGGAGTTTCTCGAAGCCGCCAAGAAGATGACCCATGCCGACAATAACCAGTATGGCTGGGTGCTACCCCTGTCGCTGCAAACGCCGTCCGGTGTCCAGAACGACATGATGTCGTGGGTCTGGGCATCGGGTCAATCGATGATGGCGGACGGCAAGCCGGCTCTCGAGGGCAAGCCGGTGGTGGATATGCTCACCTTCGTCAAATCGCTGAACGACGCCGGCGTCATCTCGCCCGGCATCGCCACCAAGACCGAACAGGAAAAGGTCGAGGAATTCGTCAACGATCGGGTCGGGATGATGATCGACTCGCTTGCGCACGTGAACCTCATTCGCAAACGCAATCCCAAACTGAACTTCGATCTCATCCCGGTCCCGGTCGTGGAGAACTACAACGGCAAGCGCGGCCTTCCCTACGCCTCCTGGGGCATAGGCATCTCTGCCGCCTCGAAACATCAGGAGGAAGCCTGGAAGCTCGTCCAATATCTGATGGGTGAAAAGGTGAACGCCAAGCTCGTGTCGCTGGCAAACGCCTTCCCCGGCAACGTCAACGCCAAGCCCGATTTCGTGACCTCCGACAAGGCTTTCGGCAAGGCTTTCGAAATCTTCAAGACCGGTTATCTTGCCAATGAGTTCACAGGCCTGCCGGTGGCGGAAGACCTGATGACCCAGTTCGACGTGGAGGCCCAGAAGATGCTCACCGGCGAGCAGTCTCCGGAACAAGCCGCGGCCAACGCTCAAAAGGGCTGGATGGCGAAATTCTGATCGGCCTGTTTCCTCGTTTTCGATCCTCGACCGGGGGCCTGACTTCGGGCAGGCCTCCCGGCAACAACGGATCGGCAAGGTGAGACGGACCTGTTTCCGAAGCCCCTTCTCTTGAAGGCGTATCCCAAGGTTGTCATATGACCCGGCAGAAGCGCTCTCGCCATAGACTGAAACGAGCGGTCGCACCCTATCTCTACCTGTCGCCTTCGCTCCTCATAATCGGCCTGCTGATGCTGCTGCCGATGGTGACGGTGATTGGCTATTCGTTCCAGAACAGCGCAGTGCTGCGTCGCGACCCGTCCTTTGCCGGACTGAAACACTACCAGGCGATCTTTAACGATCCCGTGTTCTGGGCTTCGCTGTGGCATACGCTCTACTTCACATGCATGAGTGTGGTTTTCCACATGACCATCGGCATGATCTTCGCGCTCATGCTGAACAGCGACCGCATCAATCCCACGCTGCGCAATATCCTGCGCGTGCTCTACATTCTGCCCTGGCTGTTCACCGCGGTGATTATCGCCGTGATCTGGCGCCTGCTGCTCGAGCCGAATGGTGTCGTCAACAGCGTTCTCATGCAGATGGGCATCATCGGTTCCAAAGTCGAGTGGTTTTCCTCGCCTGAGACCGCGCTGCACGCCGTCACCTTCGCCAATATCTGGGCGGGCTATCCGCTCTTCATGGTCAGCCTGCTCGCGGGTTTGCAGGGCATTCCCAAGGATTTCTACGAGGCCGCCGATATAGACGGGGCAAAAGCCTACCAGAAGCTGATCTTCATCACCATCCCGCAGCTGATGCCGATCATCATCAGCATCTCGCTGCTGGATTTCATCTGGACCATGCAGGTCTTTCCATTGATCTGGATAACGACGGGCGGCGGTCCGATCTACTCGACCGAGGTCCTCAGCACCTACACGTACAAGCTGGCGTTTTCGAGCTACAACCTGTCGCAGGCATCTGCAAGCGCCGTGGTCATCCTGCTGATCTCTCTCGGCCTGACGCTGTTCTACATCCGCTATCAAAAGGCTCGGTAGTCACCATGAGGAAAAGGCACTCGCCGAAAGACAAGCTGATCACCGCCGCGCTCCATGTCGCGCTTGCCGCAGGGCTCTTTTTCGCGGCCTTCCCGATCTACTGGATGCTGAGCAGCTCGTTCAAGTCGAATACCGAAATCTTTGCCCTGCCACCAACCGTCCTGCCGAAGGCCTTCACGCTGGAAGCGTATGCGGCCATCCTTGGCGACCCGGTAAAGCTGCGCTTCTTCTTCAACAGCTACTTCGTGGCCGGAGCGGTGACAGTGTTGACGGTGCTGATCGCCTTGCTGGCGGCCTATGGGTTCAGCCGTTTCAATTTCCGCGGCAAGGGCAGCCTCAACACGCTCATCATCAGCACGCAGACGATCCCGCCGATCACGCTTTTGATCCCCTTCTTCGGGCTTGTCGTCTCGTATGGCATCTTCGACACCTACGTCGCACTGATCCTGACTTACCTGGTGTTTACGCTGCCCTACGCGATCCTGCTGATGACGGGATATCTGAACACCTTGCCCCGCGATCTCGATGAAGCGGTGGCTGTCGACGGCGGCAGCAGCTGGACGGCACTCTGGCGGGTGATCGTCCCGATTTCACTGCCTGGTATCGTGGCGACGTCGGTCTACACCTTCCTGTTGTGCTGGAACGAATTTCTGTTTGCGCTGACGCTGACGAAGTCAGCGTCCATGCGCACCGTCCCGATCGGCATCCAGCTGTTGATGGGGCAGCACGCCTTCGAATGGAACCAGATGATGGCGATGAGCGTGCTCGGCTCGCTACCGCTCTTGCTCATCTACCTCGTTGCCCAGAGATTCTTCCTCGCCGGCATGACCGCGGGCTCGGTCAAGTAGCATGTCCCTCCCACGGAGAACTGATGGAGTAGGCCGCGCATCGAAATCGATGGATTGGACCTTCTCTGCTGACAGCCGATATTGCCGCGGCCTCGGGCGTCGTCACAGCGCCGCTGATCGTGCCGATGCTGTTCTTACAGCGCCACATCATCGAAGGCCTACGCAGGTAGAATCAAGGAATGAAAGGATGAACGTGAAAGACCTCAAAGTCGGCTGCCAGACCTTCACCTGGGAAATGCTCGGAGACCGCTTTGCCGGCGGCCCCGACGACCTGCTCAAAGCGATCGCCGATGGCGGCTATGCCGGTATCGAGATCACCGACACGATGATCGGCCGCTATGCCGGCAAGCCGGCGGAGTTCGCTGCGGCGCTGAAGAGATCCAGCCTGACGCTGGTCTCCTTCGCCTTCGGTTCGGACAGCGGCTTCACACTCAAGGAGAAGATCGGCGCCGACCTCGAGACCGCCAAGCGCTGGATCGATTTCGCCGCCGCCTTTCCGGGCGCGATGGTGTCCATGGGCTCGGCCACCGTCGTGTCGGACGGTCCGCGCGACGACAAGTTCGCCATTGCGGCCGAGGTCTACAACAAGGCTGGTGAACTCGGCCGCAAGGCCGGCGTCCAGGTCGCGGTGCATCCGAGCTCGCACCACAACACGCGGCTCTACGATCGCGCCGATTACGACCGCATCTTCGGGCTGCTCGATGCCTCGCTGGTCGGCTGGGTGCCGGACACCGGCCACATCCTGCGCGGCCACAGGGACATGGCCGACACGCTCACCACCTATCGCAATCGCATCTGCTACGTGCACCTTAAGGATGTCGATGCGAGCGGCACCTGGGCGATGCTCGGCAAGGGCGTCTGCGACACGGCGAAGGTGATCGAGATCGCCAGTGCGGCACCCAACTTCAATGGCTGGCTGGTGCTGGAGGAAGAGTCCGAGACCGCCGCCGCCGATCCGGCCGGCGCGGTCAAGACCAACCGCCAGACCATGCGCGGCTACGGAGCCTGAGACGATGATCCGCAAGAAAGACCGTCGCCTTCGTGTCGGTGTGCTCGGCTGCGGGCCGATCGCGCAGTTCGCGCATCTGGCGTCCTGCGTGAAGGCGAGCAATGCCGATCTCTACGCGATCTGCGACGCAGCACCCGATCTGCTCGCGCGTATGGGCGCGACCTACGAGGCGCAGAAGATGTATGGCGACTATGACGCGATGCTCGCCGACCCTGCGCTGGAAGCGGTGATCGTCGCCACCTCCGACGCCTATCACGTCCCGATGTCGATCAAGGCTCTGGAAGCCGGCAAGCACGTGCTGTGTGAAAAGCCGATCGGCGTCTCGGTCGAGGAAGGTGAAAAGCTGGCCGATGCGGTCAGGCGTTCCGGCAAGGTGCTGCAGGTCGGGCATATGAAGCGCTTCGATCCGGCGCTCGAGGCAGCGCGCGATTTCGTACGCGACAAGATGGGCGAGATCCTCGCGCTGAAGGCCTGGTACTGTGACTCAACCCATCGCTATACCAACACCGACGCGGTGCAGCCGCTGCCCGTCACCAGCAAGCTGGCGCGCAAGCCGGCCGGCAACCCGAAGGCGGATCCCAGACAGTATTTCATGCTGGCGCATGGCTCGCACCTCGTCGATACGGCGCGCTTCCTGTGCGGCGAGATCACCGCCGTGCGCGCCCGCCTCAACGAGAAATTCGGCGCTTATTGCTGGTTCGTCGAAACGGAGTTCGCCAATGGCGCGCTCGGCCATCTCGACCTCACCGTCGCCGTGCGCATGGACTGGCACGAGGGTTTTCAGCTCTATGGCGAGAACGGCTCGGTGGTCGCGAAGACCTTCAATCCCTGGTACTTCCGGGCGAGTGAAGTGGACATTTTCCACGAGAAGGACGCCACCTCGCGAAAGCCGCTCGGCGCTGACGGCCATTTCTTTCGCCGCCAGCTCGAAGGCCTCGCTGAGACGGTGCTCGACGGCAAGCCGATGCGCGGCGCCAATGTCGACGACGGGCTCGCATCAATCCGCGCCATGGTGGCGATCGCGCGCTCGGTCGAAAGCGGCGAACGCGTCGAGATCGCCAGCGTGACGGGAGCGGTCTGATGCAGATCGGGGTGTTCGCCAAGACCTTCCCGGGCAGCGAGCCTGCCGGCGTGCTGGCGTCTGTCCGTGACGCAGGTTTTGCGGTCACCCAATTCAATCTCGCCTGCGCCGGCCTGCCGTCGATGCCGGATGATGTTCCCGCAGCGGCGATCCGGGCAATCGATGCCGCAGTCGACAGCTCCGGCGTCGGTCTCGTGGCGCTGTCCGGCACCTACAACATGGCGCATCCGGACAAGCAGGTACGCGACGATGGCTTGCGCCGGCTGGCGGTGGTGATCGAAGCCGCCGCAAGGCTTTACACGCCACTCGTCACGCTCTGTACCGGAACGCGCAATCGTGACGACCAATGGGCGCACCATCCGGACAATGCCGATCCCTCGGCATGGACCGACATGGCGGTCGAGATGGAAAAGGCGCTCGAACTCGCCGAGCGTTACGGTGTCGATCTTGGCATCGAGCCTGAACAGGCCAACATCGTCACCTCCGCCCGTAACGCGATGCGGCTCATCGCCGAGATGGGTTCGAAGCGGCTGCGCATCGTGCTCGATCCGGCAAACCTGTTCGAACAGGCGGATGCCGCGCAGGCGCGCGCCATGGTTGCGGCTGCAGTCGAGCGCACGGCGAGCCATGTCGCCATGGCCCATGCCAAGGACCGTTTCGCCGACGGCCGCTTCGCCATCGCCGGGCAAGGCGTCGTCGACTTCGCCGACTTCATCGCCCGGCTGAAGGCAACAGGTTTCGACGGGCCGTTGGTGACGCATGGGCTTTCGGCCGGGGAAGCGCCCGGCGTCGCCCGTTTCCTCAAGGGGCTGCTGTGATGGCGCGCCCGACGATCCTGCTCCGCGATGGCGCCGCGCTTCGGGTTTCCGATACGGGCGACGGGCTGGCGGTCGTCTTCCAGCACGGGCTGGGTAGCGGCGAGGCGCAGGTTGCGCAGACCTTCCCCACCGGCTTTCGTCGCATCACGCTGGAATGCCGCGGCCATGGCGGCTCCGGCATTGGCGAGCGACGGCCATTTTCGTTCGAGATGTTCGCCGACGATGTGCTCGCGGCCGCCGACCAGGCCGGCCTCGACCGCTTCGTTGCCGGCGGCGTCTCGATGGGTGCCGCGATCGCGCTCCGCCTCGCCTGCCGCCATCCCGACCGCGTCGCCGCGCTGGTGCTGGTGCGGCCGGCGTGGACGTTCACGGCAGCACCGGTGAACATGCAGCCTATAACCGAGGTCGCCGAACTCATCCTCGACCGTGGCGCCGACAGGGCGCGGAGTATCTTCGCGCAATCCGAGACGGCGACGCGGCTTTACCGCGAGGCGCCCGACAACCTGTCCTCGCTGTTCGGCTATTTCGACCGACCGGACGCCCACGCCTTCGCGCAGGTGCTCGCCAACATCGCCGCCGACGGGCCCGGGGTTTCCGAGCGCGACGCCGCCGCCCTGCGCATCCCGACGCTGGCCATTGGCAACGCCAGCGACGCGGTCCACCCGCTGTCGGCCGCCTATATGCTCGCCGCAGTCATCCCCAATGGGATCTTCGCCGAGATCACCCCCAAGGCGCTCGACAGCGCCAGGCATTTCACCGAGTTAGACGCCGAGATCTCGGCCTTCCTTCACGCCCACTCGAACGTCCGGAGTCTCATTCCGTCATGATCAGCAAATCTCTCTCAGGCCCCGCCGCGATAGCCGCTCTGCCGCGCAACCGGCTGCTCGGCGAATTCTCGCTGTGGTCGGCCGATCTCGCCAATATGGAGCGCGACCTGAAGCGCATTGAGGCCCATGCCGATCTACATCACATCGACGTCGCCGACGCCCGCTTCACCCCCGGCTTCCTGTTCTTCCCGGATCTGGTGGCGCGCATCGCCAAGCTGACGGCAAAGCCGATCCATGTGCATCTGATGGTCGAGGCCGAAATCGTCGAGGCACAGACGCGGCAGTTCATCGAGGCCGGCGCCGACCTCATCACCATCCATGCCGAGAATGGCGAGGCGGGCTTGCGCGCCGTCAAGCTGGCGCATGAGCTCGGCGCCGAGGCCGGCGTCGTGCTCAGGCTGGAGACGCCGGTCGCGGCAATCGTGCCTTTCCTGCCCGAGGTCACCTTCGTCACGCTTCTCGGCACCTCGATCGGCGTCAAGGGCCAGAGCCTGTCCGAGCAGGCCTGCCCGCGTCTCATCGAGGCGCGCGCGCTGATCAGGAAAGCCGGCCGCGAGGCCGACATCGTGCTCGCCGCCGATGGCGGCATCCGCCATGAGACGGTGCCGCTGCTGCGCGCCGCCGGCGCCGACACCGTGGTGCTGGGCTCGCTCGCCTTCGGTGACCCTGACCTTGCGCAACGCATCGCCTGGCTGCACGGGCTGAAAGCAGCCGCCTGATGAGCACGCTTGCGCTTGCCTTCGATCTCGGCGGCACGGAGCTGCGCGGCGCGCTGGTCGAGCGCGGTGGCGACGTCGTCGCCCGCGTCTCGGCGCCGACGCTTGCCGGCGCAGGATCGAAGGCGGTGATCGGCCAAATCATCACGCTAGCGGACACGTTGCTCAAGGAGCACCCACAAGCGAAAGTCACCGGTATCGGCATGTGTGCGCCCGGTCCGCTCGACCCCAAGGCGGGCATCGTCATCGGGCCGCCGACACTGGCCGGCTGGCACAATGTGCCGCTGATCGACATCCTCAGCCGGCAGTTCGGCCTACCGGTGCGGCTGGAGAACGACGCCAATGCGGCGGCGCTTGGCGAATGGCGCTTCGGCGCCGGCCGCGGCACCGGATCGCTGGTATTCGTGACCGTGTCGACCGGCATTGGCGGCGGCGTCATCGCCGACGGCCACGTTTATCACGGCAGACGCGGGCTGGCGGCCGAGATCGGCCACATGACCATCACCGGCGAAGGCGACCGCTGCTTCTGCGGCGCCGTCGGCTGCTTCGAGGCGGTCGCCTCCGGTACGGCGCTCGGACGCCGGGCGACACGGCTGACGGTGCCGGGCGACGGCTCGCTGCTCCGGCGGCTTTCCAACAATGGCGACGTCTCGGCGCGACACGTCGTCGAGGCCGCGCGGGCGGGTGATGTGGCGGCTCGCGGACTGGTCGAGGCCGAGGCGCAGTGGCTGGGCATCGGCTTCACCAACCTCCTGCATCTCTACTCGCCCGACCTGATCGTCATGGGCGGCGGCCTTTCCAACGGCTTCGACCTCTTGGCACCGACCATCAGGGCGACCATCGAGCAGCGCGCCATGCAAGCCTATCGCGACGTGCCGATCGTTCCGGCCGAACTTGGCGACCGGGCGGGCCTGGTCGGCGCGGCGAGCCTGATCCTATGGGAGGGCGAGCCCGGCACGGCGCTGGCGATGGTGCAGAACGACGAGACGACGACCGGCGCCAGGGAGGCAAGCCAAGGCTGAGCTCAAGCTGCGCGGCGCGCGCAAATCCTATGGAGCCGCCGAGATCATCAAGGGTATCGGACCTCGACGTCCAGGACCGCGAAGTCGTCGTCTTCGTCGGCCCGTCCGGCTGCGGTAAGTCCACGCTGCTGCGCATGATCGCCATCGGGACTAGGCAGCGTCGTGATGTTCGACCAGCGCTTTCGGATTATCGAACAGTACTTCCGTTGGAACCCCGCCGAAGCGAAGGAAGGCTCCTTCCATCCACCTTGGTCACGAGCTCCTGCTAAACGGCACCCCTTGACGAGAGCGGTCAATCCCGCGTCTCGGCCGCGGCGGCGCTATGCTGATGCTCCTTAGGCCGCCCCATTGAACCGGACTCGGGATCACGAACTGCCTCCGTTAATGAATGAACGCTGTCCGTCTTACGGACATTTCATCGTCACCCCGGTGTGCTCAAGCGATACAGGCCATCGCCTGTCATTCAAGGGATTATCGGCTTCGAAAAACAGTGAAGCTTCATCCGTCCTTGCATCCGCTTCGCTCAGGCTCAGCACACGTCAGCAGGTTCTTCACAATCTACGCAAAGAGCGAGGGCGTGTGGCTCAAGCCGGCTTGGCTCGAGGGCCGGAAGTGATCGCGGTGTTCGAGACCAAGCTGACGCGAAGCCCAACGTCGGCTATGTTGCCAATGACGCGGAGCTGGCGCTGGACGCCAGATCCCACGGCGACGGCGCTTATCGCGATGTTCTCTGCCTCATGCACCACTGAGCTGCGCTCCCCGGCGTCCCTATCGACGCGACGGGCAGCAAAACATCATATGGAGCAGGCCCGCTACGTAGCCGGGCACTTGATCCCCTCGATCGCGCTGTGCCCGCTCCCGGCGATCTCGTCGAGCGTGCCGGACGCGAGTGCTCGCAGGTCTTTACCCATCGTGCCGAAGAACTGAGCGGGGGTGCGAGTGGCAGGATTTTAACCTGCGACCCCATCGTCCCGAACGATGTGCGCTACCAGGCAAAGCCGCAGGTTTCTGGGCTCTTTCGTCACGCTCGCTCCGCAATGATTGCATTTCCTTTCGGGCTTTGTGTGGGGAACCTGTGGTGCCACCGCGCCGACTTCACGTTTTCATCGTCACCTATCCCGAGCGAGGTTTTCGTCGCCTTGGCGCAACGTGCTTCTTCGCGATCTTCTCGGCGGCGTCTGCCTGGAAGTCGGGATGATGGTGGCCATAAGTATCGATCAGAACATCCACGGTGATGCCGAGAAAGCCCGCCGCCTGCCACATGTCGGCGCCGGCCCGCATCAGCCAGGTCGCAGCGGTGTGGCGAAGCGTGTGCGAAGTGACGTCGGGACCGAGGCCGGCTGCGTCGCGAGCTCTCCTGAAGCTCTTCTTGACCGACCCCACCGGCTTTCCATTCCACTCCACCACAAAGTCTTGCGATATCTTACGACCAGTATTTGCGCTCTTGCCGCGCGCCTTGGTCCTGATATCGAGATCTGTGCACGCCCAGCGGCGGAGATGCGCCAACAGCCTGTCGGGCAAGCGCACAGGCGGCTGGCGTTTTTTGGTCTTCTTTGCGCTAGCGGCGCGGCGGTAAAAGATGCCGCGGTCGAGGTCCACATAACCATGCCCTTTGGTTGGACGGATGGCGGCACCGCAGACTGCGGCAGAGCGCGTCCCTGTATAAAGCGCGACAAGCATGAAGCGGGCGAGGTGTCGTCCGGTACGCCGGTCGCTCTCCCGGGCCTTCCATTTCTGCTTCATACGCCACGCGGCCCAGATGAGGGCGGCCGCCTCGCTGCGCGTCAACCAGCGCTCGCGCGCACCGGCCTTGTCAGGCAGGACAATCGTCGGTGCGGCAGTCGTGTGGCCTTCCCTGCGGTAGTAGTTGATGGCCGCACGAAGATCCTCGAGTTGGCGGCGCGCAGCGGCTTCGGTGGGACAGAACGCGACGTAGTCGCGGCAAAGCTTGCCGTTGAGAGCCGCGAGCGTCTTTTCCCCGAAGAAATCGAGGATCTTGTCCAGCCGAGCCGCCGTCTCTTCCGGCGCGGCATGCTTCGGTGCAACCTCTCTCAGGTAAACGCTGACGACATCGGCTATCAAGACATCTTCGGCACCGCGCGCTCGGTGGTACTTGCTGGCGATGTAGGCCGCGAGCGCCTTTTCAGCTTCAGGTCCTGGATGGCCCTTTTCGCCGCTGCCAGCGCTGATGAACGTTGTTCGATCGCGGATAAACCATCCAGCTTTGTTTCGGAGTGTTCCGTCCTTTTTCCAGCTTTCGCCGCGCCAGACGAGGCGTGGCCCTTTCGACGCCCGCGGCATAGTTCCCTCATTCTGGTGATCGCCAGCAAGGTGACGTACTCCTTTCCTGCGATTAGCTCGGTTTCAAGTCGGCCGGCGTCACGTTCCTTGCGTAGGCCTGCTGCGCACATCGAGCCATCGGGAAAGGCAATTCGTGCTGCAATCGCGACGCGCAGGGGCGTGGTCTCGTCGAATTGGGCGGGGATTTTCAAAACGGAGCCCTCAGCCAATCTCTATGGTCCGATAGTTTCGCTCGGAAACAGACGGATCGCGGTTCGCATTGAGCACACTTTTCTGTCTCGCCATTCCGGATGCCCTGCCGCACGATCTTTTCTCTGAATATACGGCCGCGAAAAGCGCCGACTGGAGGGCCTGCGGCAAAGATGCTCCTTTGACCTGCTAATCGGAACGGTTGCGCTGACGCGCACTCCACGAGCCTTTCGGCTGGCTCCCCACTTCCGTGGCCGGTGGAACCGCTCCTGACTGGCTTCGGCTGTCTGTGCGGCTTCCGTTTTCATGGACTCACTGCCGGGTCGCTTGGGCCTACTCCCGTGCGCCCGGCTTAGTGGGTTCTGCTGATCGCCTCACGCTGCGGTTTCGAACGGTGTCTTCCACCTCGGAGTTGGTCGGCAACCGAAATCTTCATTTGAGTTCATAAAGTTGGAGGGCCGCGCTTGGCGCACTGACGGGTTGAAGGCTGGGAGAGAGGCTCCCGGCGCCCGGCGCGGAGACTCGCAATGACCAAGCATCGGCACCAAGCTGCCCCGACGCGGGCCAGCTTATATGAGGACATCACCAGCAAGATCATCGGCGAGCTGGAGGCCGGTCGGCTGCCCTGGGTTCAGCCATGGGGAATGGCAGCTGCGAAGGCGCCGCTCGCCATGCCGAAGAACGCCGCCACCGACCGGCAATACTCTGGAATCAATGTCCTGATCCTCTGGGGTTCGGTGATCGAGCAGGGCTTTTCAGGACAGAGCTGGCTGACCTTCCGCCAGACGCTCGCGCTTGGCGGTAGCGTCCGCAAGGGTGAGCATGGAACGACAGTCGTCTACGCCCATCGGTTCGTGCCCGACGACGAGAAAAAGCGTACCCGCGAAACCGGCGAGCAAGCCCGATCGATCCCATTCCTCAAACGCTTCACGGTGTTCAACGCCGCGCAGTGCGACGGGCTGCCCGACGATGTTGCGATGGCCACGCACCCGCCCCTACCCGGCCTGATCGAGCCGAAGGTCGAGAGGCTGATCAAGCAGACGGGGATCGATTTCCGGGTTGGTGGCAGCCGCGCCTTCTACGCTCCGGCCCACGATTATGTGCGGGTCCCGCCACCCCAAGCCTACTTCGAGCCGATCAATTGGCATCGGACCGCCCTGCATGAACTCGGGCACGCCACCGGTCATGCCTCACGCCTCAACCGGGATTTGTCTGGTTCCTTCGGCACCAAGAAGTATGCCTTCGAAGAGCTGGTTGCCGAGATATGTGCGGCTTTCTGTTGCGCCTCGCTGGGCATCACGCCGACCGTGCGTCACGCCGACTATATCGGCTCGTGGCTGGAGGTGCTGCGCGAGGATAACCGTGCGATCGTTCGCGCCGCCTCTCTGGCAAGCAGGGCTGCGGATTATCTCTTGGGTTTCTTGCCGGACAAAGTGGCCGCTGACGACGATCGGCGGGAGGCAGCGTAATGGCCGCCCGCTTCCAGTTCGGCGTCTTCCTGCGGATGCGTTCATGACCGAAGTCTGCCTCGATGCCGGACCCCGCTGCGGCGAAGTCGTTGCAGAGCGCCAGGACCGACCTGCTGCTCCGCGACAAGTGTCGCGTGGCTGCCGAGCACATCAGAGGGCGAGGAGTGACGGAATTCTCATGACGGGTTTGGAGGTCGAGAGAGAGGCTCTCGGCCGCCCGTCGCGGAGTACATCCCGATGGCTACTGCCGTTCAGAAGATCACCCTGTCGTCCTCGCGCGACATTCCCTTCAACAAGCTGGTGCTCTCCCAGTCCAATGTCCGGCGCGTCAAGGTCGGCATCTCGATCGAGGATCTTGCGGCCTCGATCGCCCGCCGCGGCTTGATCCAGAGCCTCAGCGTCTTGCCCGTCGTCGACAGCGACGGTAACGAGACTGGCATGTTTGAGGTACCTGCCGGAGGCCGGCGCTTCCGCGCGCTTGAGCTGCTGGTGAAGCAAAAGCGCCTCGCCAAGACCGCCCTCGTGCCCTGTGTCGTGCGCGCCCGTCACAGCGCGATCGTTGCCGAGGAGGTGTCGCTCGCCGAGAACATTGAGCGAGCGCCGCTGCACCCGCTCGATCAGTTTCGCGCCTTCCAGGACATGCGCCAAAAAGGCATGAGCGAGGAGGAGATTGCCGCAGCCTTCTTCGTGCCGGTCAACGTTGTTAAGCAACGGCTTAGGCTGGCTTCTGTCTCCCCAGTGCTGCTCGATGTGTATGCCGATGACGGGATGACGCTGGAGCAACTCATGGCTTTCACGGTCTCTGAAGACCGCGCTCGCCAGGAGCATATCTGGGAGGCAATCAGGGATGCCTGGTCGAAAGAGCCCTATCAAATCCGGCGCATGCTGACCGAAACGACGGTGCGCGCCTCCGACAAGCGCGCCGTCTTCGTGGGGACCGACGCCTATGAGGCCGCGGGTGGTATCGTCATGCACGACCTGTTCCAGTCGGATGACGGCGGCTGGCTGCAGGATGCAGCGCTGCTGGACCGCCTGGTCACAGAGAAGCTCAAGGCGGTTGCCCAGGAAGTTGCAGCCGAGGGTTGGAAGTGGGTCGAGGTCGCTATCAGCTTCCCCTACGACGCAACGCGTGGGCTGTATCAGCTGCAGAATGATCCGCTCGATCTCTCTGCCGAGGAGCAGGCTACCATCGATGCCCTCAACGCCGAACATGCCAAGCTTGAAACCGAATATGAGGGTGCTGACGAGCTGCCCGAAGACGTCGATCAGCGACTCGGTGAAATCGAGACCGCGCTCGCCAATTTCGACAAGCGCCCAAGGCGATTCGATCCGGCCGACATCGCCGTCGCCGGCGCGTTCGTCAGCATCGACACTGACGGCTCACTCTCGATCGACCGCGGCTTTCTCCGGCCTGAGGACGTGCCGCTGATGTCATTTGACGGCGCGAATGAATCGAAAAGCGACGGCGGGCCCGGGGCTGCCGACAGCTCGTCGGTGCACCGTGCCGTTGTCACCATTGGCGGCCAGGCTGTCGAGTGCGAGGAAGACGAGGACGATGCGGTCAAGCCCGTGCCGGACCGACTGATGACAGAGTTGACCGCACACCGGACACTGGCGTTGCGCGATGCGGTTGCCGGCAACCCTCACGTCGCCATGACAGCGCTCTTGCACAAGCTGGTCACTGACACGTTCCAGCACCGCACCACGAACGGTTGCCTGGAGGCCTCGATCCGTCACGTCTTCTTCCCTCTGCAGGCAGGTGACCTGAAGGACAGCCCCTCGGCGAAATCGGTGGCCGAACGCCATGAGGCCTGGAAATCGGACCTGCCGACCGAGGACGATGCACTTTGGGACTGGATCGCCTCACTTGATGAGACCAGCCGCGCGGCGTTGCTCGCCCATTGCGTCAGCTACGGCGTGAACGCGCTCCACGAGAAAGGCGACCGCTATGGCGGCGCTGTCTCGGCACACGGCGTTCGGCAGCGGATCGCGCAAGCTGATCGACTGGCACGCGCGGTCGGTCTCGATATGGTTGACGCCGGCTGGACACCGACAGTCGAAAACTATCTCGGCCGCATCACCAAGTCCCGCATTCTCGAGGCGGTGCGAGAGGCGAAGGGCGAACAGGCCGCGCAGCTGATCGAACATCTGAAAAAGGGAGATATGGCGAAGGAAGCCGAGCGCTTGCTGACCGATAGTGGCTGGCTGCCCGAGCCGCTGCGCCTGGTCGACCTCGACGGCAGCGCTGGCGCTGATAACGGCGCCGGCACCGACGGCTATGGGGAAGAGCTGCCCGAATTCCTCTCAGACGACGATGCGCAGATTGAAGATAGCGAACCGCACATGGCCGCTGAATAGATCGCCTCGCGCGGAGCGGCTTCGGCCCGCTCCGCGCCCTTTCCTACCCCTGCCGGACGCTCACTTTCTCACACACGGGCAAAGCCAATTGCCCGCTTCTGCCGCGTCCTTCTCGCTCGGCGGCTGCTGCCCCGCCGTCCCCACTGCGTGCCAAGATATCGCCCCCGGGCTGCCAACCGCGTTGCCGCTGTCGTCGTTGGGCTGACGGCGGGTAGCGGCGCAGCGCCTGGATCGAAGAAGGATCGTTATCGGCAGGACCGCAGTCCAGAGGGGAGAGGCCGGCCAGGGCGGATTTGAGCCGGATTGGTCGAGAGAGAGGGCCGCCCGGTTCATTCCCGTTCCGCTCTCCTCGAGGTTTTCTCCATGTTTGATGTTTCTTCGAAGACTGCCGCTCCGGCAGTGCCGCTTCCCCTTGTCTCATCCTCCCTGGCTGTCGAACCAGCTGCCGCCATCCACAGCGCAGCGCAGTTTCTTCTGCCCCATCTCGAACGCGGTCAGCGCGTCGACGCCTCGAGCCTTCGCTCCGCCATGGAAGCTGCCTTCAGTGCCTCCGATGCGTCCGGCGCATGGGACTGGAAATCAGCCTATGACGCTTGCGAAGTCGCGACGGTGCTGTTCCTGCGCAAATACGGAAAGTCGCTTCTCCGCAAAGCCGGTACTCCGGCCGCCGCACTGCCGATGCTGGGCAAGATCGCCGGCCTGTTCCCAACTCACACGCGCCGCTCCGAAGAGACCGAAGCGCTTCAGCAGTTCAGCACCCCCATTCCGCTCGGTCTGGCGGCCGTGACTGCTGCGGCAATCACCCCTGCCGATCGCGTGCTGGAGCCCTCCGCCGGCACCGGGTTACTTGCTATTCTGGCCGAGATCAGCGGCGGCACACTGCTGCTCAACGAACTGGCCGAGGCCCGCGCCGGACTTCTCTCATTGCTCTTTCCGGCCATCCCCGTCACTCGCTTCAACGCAGCGCAGATCGATGATTATCTCGATCCCGGCATTGCACCAAGCGTCGTGCTGATGAACCCGCCGTTCTCGGTGCTTGCTAACGTCAGCGGCCGCGTGTCCGACGCTGCCTATCGTCACGTCGTCTCTGCGCTGGCCCGGCTCGCCGAGGGCGGGCGGCTTGTCGCAATCACTGGCGCAAATTTTTCCCCAGAGCTGCCTATCAGGCGCGAGTCCTTCGTCAGGCTCCAGGAGCGCGCTCGCGTCGTGTTCACCGCCGCGATCGACGGCGCCGTCTACGCCAGGCATGGCACCACCGTCGAGACCCGGCTGACCGTCATCGACAAACTGCCGGCCGACAATCCAGGCATCTTTCCAGCATCAGCCGGCACGGCGCCCGATGTCGCCACACTGATCGCCAGGATTGGCGAGCACGTTCCCGCACGGCTGCCGGTCAGCGCTTCGGCTTTTGCGCCCGCCGTCAAGGCACTGGGGCCCACAGCGCGCACGGTGCGCGGTGATCTCGCCAGATCCGCCGCTTCCTCTCCGGTGCGCAGCCTTGCCGAGCCGGAAGGCACCGCGCTTGCTTACGAGACATTGGACTGGACGCCTGCCGAAAGTAGGCGCATCACCGATGGCATCTATGAGGAATACGGGTTGCAGGCGATCCGCATTCCGGGCGCCCATCCGCATCCGACCAAGCTGGTCCAATCGGCGGCGATGGCATCCGTTGCCCCGCCGAAGCCGAGCTACCGGCCGATTCTTCCTGCCAAGGTTGTCAGCGACGGCCTCTTGTCCGACGCGCAGCTAGAAACAGTCATCTATGCCGGCGAGGCCCATTCGGAGTTCCTCGCCGGTTCCTGGACGGTGGACGACACCTTCGACCTTGTCTCTGCCGCGCGCGACGATGCCGCGCACTCCGTGCGATTCCGCCGGGGCTTCATGCTCGGCGACGGGACGGGCGCCGGCAAGGGCCGCCAGTCGGCAGGCATCATCCTGGATAGTTGGATGCAGGGCCGCCGCAAGGCGGTGTGGATCTCCAAATCCGACAAGCTGATCGAAGACGCCCAGCGCGACTGGTCTGCTCTCGGCATGGAGCGCCTGCTGGTCACGCCGCTGTCGCGGTTCCCCCAGGGCAAGGCCATCCGCCTCGATCAAGGGGTCCTATTCACGACCTACGCCACGCTGCGCTCCGACGAACGCGGTGAGAAGGTCTCGCGCGCGCGGCAGATCGTCGAATGGTTGGGCACCGACTTCGACGGAGTGATCATTTTCGACGAGAGCCACGCCATGCAGAACGCCGCAGGCGGCAAGGGAGAACGCGGCGACGTCGCCGCCTCACAGCAGGGACGCGCCGGGCTCCGCCTCCAAAACGCCCTGCCGAACGCCCGCGTCGTCTATGTCTCGGCGACGGGCGCAACCACCGTCCACAACCTCGCCTACGCGCAGCGTTTGGGCCTGTGGGGTGGCGACGATTTGCCCTTCGCGACCAGGGCCGAATTTGTCGAGACTATCGAGGCTGGCGGCGTTGCCGCCATGGAAGTGCTGGCCCGAGACCTTCGCGCACTCGGTCTCTATACGGCCCGATCGCTCTCTTACGACGGTGTCGAATACGAGCTGGTCGAGCACCAGCTTACCCCCGAGCAGACCCGCATTTACGACGCCTATGCCGGAGCGTTTAGTGTCATTCATAATAATCTCGACGCCGCGATGCGGGCCGCCAACATCACAGGCGAGACCGGCACACTGAACCGTCAGGCAAAGTCGGCTGCACGTTCGGCTTTCGAGAGCACGAAACAGCGCTTCTTCGGCCATTTGCTCACCGGCATGAAGACGCCGACCCTGATACGCTCGATCGAGCGCGATCTCCATCAAGGCCATGCCGCCGTCATCCAGATCGTCTCGACCGGCGAGGCACTGATGGAACGGCGCCTCGCTGAAATTCCAACCGAGGAATGGAACGACGTTCGCGTCGACATCACGCCGCGCGAATATGTCCTCTCGTATCTGCAGCATTCGTTCCCGGTGCAACTCTATGAGCCGTTCACCGACAGCGAAGGCAATTTGTCGTCACGTCCGGTCTATCGCGACGGCCAGCCCGTGGAGAGCCGCGAAGCGGTCGCCCGCCGCGATCGCCTCATCGAGCAACTCGCTTCACTGGCCCCCGTCCCGGGGGCTCTCGATCAGATCGTACAGCGCTTCGGTACCGACCTCGTAGCGGAAGTGACAGGCCGGTCGCGCCGCATCGTGCGCAAGACCAGCACTCGAGGCATCGATCGCCTTATCGTCGAAAACCGCGCCGGATCGGCCAATCTCGCCGAGGCACAGGCATTCACGGATGACTGCAAGCGCATATTGGTGTTTTCCGACGCCGGTGGCACTGGCCGCAGCTATCACGCTGATCTCACTGCGAAGAACCGCCGCCTTCGAGTTCACTATCTGCTCGAGCCGGGCTGGAGGGCCGATGCCGCCATCCAGGGCTTGGGACGCACCAACCGCACGAACCAGGCGCAGCCGCCGCTGTTCCGGCCGGTTGCAACCGATGTGAAGGCTGAGAAGCGCTTTCTCTCGACGATAGCCCGGCGCCTCGACACATTGGGCGCCATTACGCGCGGCCAGCGCCAGACCGGCGGACAGGGCCTATTTCGCCCTGAGGACAATCTGGAGTCGCACTATGCCCGCGACGCGCTGCGGCAGCTCTACCTGCTGCTGGTTCGCGGCAAGGTGGACGGCTGCTCACTCCAGATGTTCGAGGAGGCGACCGGCCTCACGCTGACGGATTCCACCGGCATCAAGGACGAGCTGCCGCCGATCACGACCTTCCTCAATCGGCTGCTGGCGCTCACCATCGCGCTTCAAACCGTCCTGTTTACGGCCTTCGAGCAATTGCTAAATGCGAAAATCGAGGGCGCCATCGCCTCCGGCGCCTACGACATCGGCTTGGAAACACTGCGTGCGGAGAGCTTCGTCGTCACCGAGCGACGCGTCATCCATGTCCATGCCGCCACCGGTGCGGAAACGCGACTGCTGACCATCGCCCAGCGCAAGCGCAATCGACCCGTTTCACTTGCCGATGCCCTTGCCCAGCTTCACGATCGCCGCGCGAAGCTCCTGGTCAACAACCGATCCGGCCGCGCCGCCGTACAGGTGCCAGCGCCCGCGCTGATGCTGGACAACGGCGAGATCGAATGGCGCGTCCGGCTGATCCGGCCGATGGAGCACTATCAGGCCTCATTGAAGATGATGGCGGAGAGCCACTGGGTTGAGGCTGAGCAGGCTGCATTCGCTGACGCCTGGAGTGTCGAGACGGCTGACGTGCCGGAATTCACGGACAGCACTATCCATGTCGTTGTCGGCATGCTGCTGCCGATCTGGAAGCGTCTGCCCAGGGAATTCTCACGTGTGTACCGGCTCCAGACTGACGATGGCGAGCGCATCATCGGTCGTCAGGTCCCGCCAGCATGGATCGCGGGCGCACTTGCAACAAGCTCGCCTTCGATCACAGCCAGTGATGCTTTCGTTGCGCTACTGGGCGGTCGAACGATCCTCGACCTCGCCGATGGTCTGCAGCTTCGGCGCAGCCGCATCATGGGCGTCAGCCGAATCGAGCTGACGGGCTTCAACGACACAATGCGTGACCGTCTTTCGGCATACGGCCTCTTCCGAGAGATCATCTCCTGGAAGCTGCGCATGTTCGTGCCCGCCGACTCATCTGGACCCGCAATTCTGGGCAAGTTGCTGAAGGGTTATCCAGTCCAGCGCATCGACACGCGGGAGGACGCGTGATGGCCCGCCACGGTGCGTCAGAACTGGCGCACCGCCTCGGCCAGCAGGCTGAGGCGGTTTGTCGCTATTATCTTTCGAACGGGCATCGTGAGGGCCGCTACTGGCTTGTCGGCGATGTGCAAAACACGCCGGGCCGCTCAATGTTCGTGCGTCTCGTCGGGTCAGCGAACGGAAAAGGAGCCGCCGGCAAGTGGGCCGATGCGGCGACTGGCGAGCATGGCGACCTTCTAGACGTCATCCGCGAAAGCCGCGGCTTCAGCAACTTCAAGGACGTCGCGAATGAAGCAATGACGTTTCTCGGCTTGCCGCATCCCGAACCAGAGCAGACTTCTCCCCGACCGAAATCGGTAGACACGCCATCCGGATCATCTGAAGCAGCGCGTCGGCTGTTTGCGATGTCGCAGCCGATTGCGGGTACAGTCGTAGAGGCGTATCTGCGCAACCGCAGTATTACCGCTTTGCACGGGACCGAAAGCCTGCGTTTTCACCCGCACTGCTACTACCGGCCCGACGAACACGTGCCGACCGAGACCTGGCCGGCGATGATCGCTTCCGTCACCGATCTCGACGGCCATTTGACTGGCGCACATCGCACCTGGCTTGATCCTTCCGGCAGGGGCAAGGCACCGGTCGGTACGCCGAAGCGCGCGATGGGCGATCTTCTCGGTCACGCGGTTCGCTTTGGCCTGCCGGGCGACGTCATGGCGGGCGGCGAAGGCATCGAGACCGTCTTGTCGCTTCGGTGCATCCTGCCCGATATGGCTATGGCAGCGGCACTCTCGGCAGCCCATCTCGCTGCCATGCTGTTCCCCCTCACGCTGAGACGGCTCTACATCGTGCGCGATGCCGATCCCGCCGGCGACGGCGCACGTGACACCTTGATCAAAAGAGCGAATGCTGCCGGGATTGAGGCGATTGTGCTCTCGCCGACACTTGGAGACTTCAACGAAGATCTCTGTACGCTTGGCGTGGATCATCTTCGAGCACGCGCGCGTGTCCAGCTCGCGCCGCAGGACATCGCCCGTTTCATGGCAGTGGCGGGATAATTTGGAACGAACAACCTGTCCGCTGTCGCTTGCATCGCTCGGATGCCCCCGAAGTCGGAGAGAACCGCGCCTGCGGGCCTTCGAGAGGGCGATCGGCCAGCAAACGAGCCAGACCCGCAATGTCTTCGGCCGACTATTTTCCGGCGCGCTCCCAAGGGAGCGCTTTCCATCGCGAAGCAAAATAGCCGGCCCTCCCCCTCCTCCGCTGACACTCCGGCCCTTCGCTTCGCTGCGGGTGCAGGTCCGTCCCGTCCGCCGGCTTCCGTCGCCATGAAGGCCGCGAGGGTCGCGGTCCAACCGGCGGAGCATCCAATGAGCGAGCATAACGACTACGAACCACAGCACTCGTCTTCACCCATCGACCAAGTCCTCACCGAACTCCAGCTCTATGGCTACCGGCCCTTCGCAGATGAGCCTGATCCTCGACCGCTTCCAGAGGGCCACTGCGTCGCCGGCGCGATCGCCGACATCTTCGACGCCCTCATCGTGGCACTGCAAGACACTCGCCTCGAGCCCGATCTCGACGATCTTCTATGGTCGACCGTCAACATCTTTCACCGCGCCGCAGATCGGATCGAGCGCGAGCTCGACCACAACGAGCAGGCGCAACGCCGCAGCCAGTGTGAGCAGGACGGCAGCGAAGTGAAATCCGTCGAGCTGGAACGCCTGACGGCCGAAGGGCAGACGCTGATCGAACGCCAAAGCGCCTTCGAACTGATGCGTGATCAGGCCGCGGAGCACTACGAGCGCCACACCGGATCCAGTTGGCGACCGCGCAGCGGATCGATGGTCAACCACCGCAACCTGACCTCTGCGCTGATCGACAGCCGCGACTTTCTCAGCGCCAAGAAACGCGCCTCGCAGGAAGTCCTTCTGCCACCTGGCCCGAAAATCGCCTTCACCGCTGGGTTCGACTTCAATGACCACCAGCTGATCTGGGCCAAGCTCGACCAGGTCCACGCCCGGCATCCCGACATGGTCTTGATGCACGGGAAATCGCCGAAGGGTGGCGAAAAGATCGCCTCCTGCTGGGCAGACCATCGCAAGGTACCCCAAATCGGCTTTGCCCCTGATTGGACAAAGCATGCCAAAGCCGCCCCGTTCAAGCGCAATGACGCAATGCTGGAGTTGCTGCCGATAGGCGTCATCGTCTTTCCCGGGACCGGAATTCAGGACAATCTTGCTGACAAGGCAAAAAAGCTCGGCATCCCAGTCCTCGACTTCCGCCCCAAGGGAGGCGGCGCGTAAGCGCTGCCCGCCCCTACCCTTTTTTCGATTGTACGATACGGCCGCGGTCGGGCAGCTCGGCGCCGCCCGTCTTATGCGATACTCAAGTCCGCGCCCTGGCAAAGGCGCGCGACGCCGTCACGCTTGCCGTCAACGTTTCAGCTGCGTCGCAGCTGGCATCACAGCTGCGAATAACGACGCCTCTTCAACCGAACAGGGGCCGGATCTGGGCGAACTCACCGAACAACCGGCGTGGGCAGGATGCTTGTTCTTGAGCGGCCGTCGCATTGTTAGCGTTGTCGCTGACACGGCATCGCGCGACGCACAGTTCGAATCCACCACGGCGTGCCGTCTCGTTCCAGAGATAGCAGATATCCGGTGATGCACGTCAGCCGTGACTTGAACCGTGTCTTAAGCGCGGTGCTGACAACAGCTTGCGACTCGCAATGCCTGTACAGAGGAGCATCGACGCCGCTGATCGTCGTAGCCGGGATTTCGCCAGCGACGGTATCGCCAGGTTCTCCGTTGATGTCTCTATCTGGTGGGCCGCTCCAAACGGCCTCTTTAATGGGCTGATCTGGCCGAAGGTCGGCTGCGCCTCGATCGCCTAAGCCGCAATGGCGCCGATCGACTTTCTTCCCCTGCCGGCTGCGCCGTCATTCCTCGCCAAACAACAAAGTCGCCTGGCTGCCATCCTCCGCTGGCGCTGCGGTCGCAAGCGATGCGGCGTCGATCGCCTCCGGCCCGCCGATCGCCATCGAGGCCGCAACGGTGCGGGCTCGAAACAGAGTTCAAGGAGAAAACTCATGGCGATAATCGGAACCTTCAAGAGGGCCGGCAACAATGAGTTCACCGGCGAAATCGTGACCCTCTCGCTCCAGACCAAGAACGTCCGGGTCGTGCCCGAGACCAACCGCTCTGGCGACAGCGCCCCCAGCCACCGTGTCTTCGTCGGGCAGGTCGAGATCGGCGCCGCATGGTCCAAGCGCTCCAACGACGGCCGCGACTATCTCGGCATGAAGCTGGACGATCCGAGCTTCACTGCTCCGATCTACGCCAACCTCTTCAACGATGAGGAAGGCGAAGGCTTCAGCCTCATCTGGTCCCGCCCCAACGGGCGCCGCAACGCCGAGTAAGGCCCCGACCAAGGCTCCGCCCGGACGAACAGGGCGGGGCCGATCTCCTTTCACCCGACAAGTTGAGCGCAGTCGCTGCGCAACGAGCTCCGTCGGACTGTGGGGCGACTACCGATCGTGTTCGCGACTGGAGACTTCATTCCTGCATGTTGCCTCGCCGATCATCGAAAATTCGCGGTGCTTCCCGCGTCAACTCACGGTGCCGATTTTCTGATCAACTCGCATGGGTCGACATTCAGCGCAGTGGCGATCCTCCCAAGAACACTGATGCTGGCCGAGACCCGAGCGCGCTCGATCGATCCCACGTAACGCATGCTCAGTCCAGAGCGGGCGGCCAGTTCCTCCTGCGTCACGTTCTGGTCATGGCGCAGACGACGCATGTTGGCCGCCATGATCTCCTTGAGATTCATGACGGATTAGGGATCAGAAAGGGAACTATCGTTCTAGGAATGATCGTTCCTATTCGCTATGATTGGTGCTCGATCTAAAGGACGGCTCCTTCGAGATCGCGATCGAAATATGAACGGTCAAATACATGCTTAAACCGCTGCTCGATCCTGATGTCGCCGACATTGCGCCGGATGCCCCGGTCCTGACCGGCTATGACGAGGAGCGTCTGCTCACCTACATTCGCCTGCTTGACGCGGCAGCGGAAGATGCCGATTGGCAAGAGGTGGCCAGGATCGTCTTGCATATAGACCCGGAGCAGGAGCCGGAACGAGCATTCCGGTCCTGGGAGACCCATCTTGCCCGCGCCCGATGGATGACAACCAGCGGCTACCGATATCTTCTCGCCGGCGGCGCTCCGCACTGAGGCGACCGGCGCTCCACTTTGCTGAATCGGCATAATGTTTTGCCGACTCTCCAACTATCCAACTTCCTTATCCCCCTGAATGTTGACGCCGACGCCTCACATCCGGGTACGCGGAGAGGACAGGAACAGTGCAAGGCGATTGGACCGATCCGGCGGCGTATGAACATATGTGCAGCTACCAGGCTACGGAGTTCGCTGCCGAGTATCTGATCCGGAATGACGAATTCGTGGCAGAGTGCAGCCAGCTTGCATCGCAATCCGCTGGTTCTGGAGAACCTGCCGGTCAGCCCGATCTCGCCGCCCGTTGGGGCGCGCGATTTCAAAACTGCCGCTGCCGGACTTCCGAAAGCTGACAATATCATCTGGACGGAACAGGCCTCGCCGCGCGTGCTCCGGGTCATGCGGGTACCTGCATCCCACCAGACAGTTCAACCTTCCAGCCTTGGCGGAGCCAGCGTTTGGCCGCAGAACGAAGGCCTTCACATTATTTGGTCTACCTTAATTGGGAAAAGTCATCTCGTCGCTGACGACCGCGCCGGTGAATTCAACGCTATCCTTCTGCCACTCGACGCTGCATTCGAGACGCGGCTCGATGCAGCGCGCCGGTTCTGGCGCGCACTGAACGGCCGGGCAGCCGGTCCATCCTACGGCGCACTGCCGCAACAGACCAAGACCAGGCATATCCTCAATTTACGCGCACATGATGGTCACCGCACGGGTGCAACCTATCGTCAGCTCGCGGAGGTGCTGTTCTCGCAAGAGCCGATTGTGCCGCGAGATTGGCGTGATCATCATCTCCGCCACAAGGTCCGAGCTATCTTACGCCGTGCAGCTTTTTTAGTCGCCGGCGGCTATCGCGATCTTCTCTTCTACCCCCACAACCGCAGCGAAAAGTCCGGCCGCCGAAGTCCTTCTTCGGGGTAGCAAAAACGCACCCCCCAATCTTTGCCCTCCCTCGCCTTTCCTCATTTCGACCATGGTCCACTTCGCGCGTCCCGGCAGGCCAGGACGACAGCAGAACCGAATGGAGATCGAGCGATGTCGAAGGGTCCCGCGGACGCGCCCCAAAAGTATTTGCGCACGAAGGAGGCAGCACCCATCGTCGGGCTCTGCGCCCGCACACTCGAAAAGCACCGGACCTACGGCACCGGCCCAAAATACCGAAAGGTCGGCGGGCGCGTTCTCTACGACATCAACGACCTGCACGCTTGGATAGATCTGGGCGCACGCACCTCCACCAGCGATGCCAACGCGACCTATGTTCCGCCGGCAAAACCCCATGCAGCCCGCGCGCCCGCCTATGTCGGCAGGCGCGACCGCAGCTCCTGATCTGTGGCGCACCGAAATGCAGTATCGCGAGACCGTTCAGCAGCAATTTGCGCTGCCTCATGTCCCCTCATCCGGCTTCCCTCCACCCGGCACGCGGGACGTTGTGGCCTGGCAGCTCGTCTTGATGGTGAAATCCGGCCGCCTGACACCGATCCACTCTCATGCGGGCGAAGAATCGACCTGCGTTGAGGCGGCAAGTGTGCACGGCATGGCAACGATTTGGAACGCTGCCATCCTGGTCTGGGCTGCGTCGCAAACCATCCACGCGCAAGCCAGGAGATTGCAACCGCGCCGCCTGGTAGCGGCGAAACAGCAGCAAGCCCTGACCTTCATGTCGCTGCGTAAACGGCGGCATGTCCACAGCCGGATAGCCGCACGCGAGCAGCCGAGTCCATACACGGCCCAGCGTCGTAAAACTTGCCTGCTGCGCCCCGGGATCGAGTCATGAGCAAGCGCACAAAGATCATCGCCACGATGGTTGGCGGCGTAGTGCTCGCCGCGGCGCCGGCATGGATTAGCCATCCGCCGCTGTCCATCTGGAACGCATCGGCGAGCATCCCCGTCGGGCTCTATCGCGTCCAGCCGGCCGACAAAATCGGTATTGCCAATATCGCCGTCATCATGCCGCCCGAGCCATTGGCGGCCTTCATGGCAAGACGCGGGTATCTGCCGAACAATGTGCCGCTCCTGAAGCGTATTTTGGCACTCGGGGGCGCAACCGTCTGTCGCCAAGGCACAACGATCATCGTCAACGGCAAAACGTATGGACATGCGCGCGAGCGTGACAGTCGCGGCCGACCCCTGCCCATCTGGCAGGGCTGCCGCGACATTGCCGAGGCCGACGTCTTCCTTATGAACCCGGGTGCAGCCGACAGTTTTGACAGCCGCTATTTCGGCCCGCTCCCGCTCTCATCAATCGTTGGCCGCGCGGTTCCCGTCTGGACCACGGAGCCCACCACTCCGGTGCTGGATGTCACCAACGATCCCCTTTCTAGCGAGCCGTGACGGCTCGGCTGAACGCGCACTAACACTCATGAAAGGAGCACTGCAATGACCCAGATCGGAACCTTCACGCGCAATGATGACGGCTTCTTCGGCAATCTCTCCACGCTAACAATCGAGGCGAAGATTGCCATTCTGCCTGCCGAGAAATCAAAAACCGAAAACGCGCCCGACTATCTGATCTATTGCGAAGGGATGGCGGTCGGTGCGGCTTGGGACCGCGCCGGAGACAAGGCTGGGGATTACCTCTCCGTCTCAATTGACGACCCGTCCTTTACGCAGCCGATCCGCGCCAAGCTGTTCCGGTCCGATGCAGAGAACAGCGTCTGGAGCCTGCACTGGAACCGATCCTCGAAGCGCGACGGGCGAGGCTGAACAGATGCTTCTGGAGCCCTTCGACGAATCTTTCTCGCCAACCCTTTTGATCCATTGCGTGCCGGTCAAACCCTTCGACCCGATCGCCCGCGAGGCAGCCCAGAGGGGGCCGGATACTTGCTTGTGGCTCCGGACACAGATTTCATCACAGTTTTGGCAAAGCCGGTTCGATCGGCGAGCCCCTGCCCTTAACGGAAGCGAACACCGTCGCAGGCCGGCGGCGCATCGGTTCTGCGGTCTGCGGGATGCAGCCCACAGAGGCATGACGACGTTTGCCGCATGTGTCATGCTCGGCTTCGTGGCACCCGAAACTGGTGCAGCGGCTTCCTCTGCTGGTGAACGGCCGGCGCACTCCGAGTCGACGATCTTGTCGGCTGGCCCGTGGTCGCGGCATATCCGGGAAGCGTCAAAACGCTTCGCGATTCCAGAGCGGTTGCTGCGCGGCGTCATGCATGTTGAGAGCGTCGGCGATGTTCGTGCGCTTTCAAGCAAGGGCGCAATGGGCTTGATGCAGATCATGCCGGCGACGTGGGAAGAACTGCGCATCAAATACCGTTTGGGTGACGATCCCTATCAACCGCGTGACAACATTCTTGCAGGGGCAGCATATCTTCGCGAAATGCTCGACAGCTTCGGGCGCAGCGGCTTTCTTGCCGCTTACAATGCCGGTCCTGGTCGGTACACGGAACATCTCTCAACCGGCCGGCCGCTGCCACGCGAGACGGTCGACTACGTCAGGAAACTCGCGCCGCTGCTCGATGGTGCAGTTCTCAGTCCGCGGCGCGCGCGGCAAAGAAGGGGCAGAGCCAGCTCACTCCGTGCAACGATCTTTGCGCATCCCCATGACATTCGGAACGCCGCTGCATCGGATGGCAATGGTTATGCCGAGACGATCTTTGCGGCGATTCATTCGTCCGCGATGCGGTCGCCAATGGGCCATCCTGTTGCGGACCTGACCGCGATCGAGCCACGGCCGGGTGAAACCGATTTCCAATCGAACCACGCTGTTTCCGGCCTATTCGCTCAACCCTCTTTAGCCATATCGCGATGATCGCCACGTTCCTCCTCAATTCCATTCCGGCCTGTTCCGTCGCGGAAATTGCGGCGGAAGGGTTGTCCGCAGATGAGGACAGAGAGAGTGGCAGGATAAAGGGCCGCGAGGTGCGGCTCGGTTGGGCCGATTGTTTTCCTTACAATTTTCGGCGGATTTCGCGATGTGCTGCCACAATCAGCGATGTGCGCTATTCCCATTTTTTCAGTCTTTCAATGGAAACCGCACCTCGTGGCCGCCTAGCATGAAGCGTGACGATAGCTTTCGCGTCCGCCCCGGTCGTATCCGCTCCCGCGCCGGCCAGCGCGCACGACCCTTCATCTTCCAGGCTCTTGCGGCCACACAGCGCGCCGGCGGTCACCTTACACGCGAGGGTCGGATCACCTCCCCGCGAGCTTCAACGTTTGGCCGCGGCAGGTCAGCGAGCATCCGCGCCAGTCGCCTCATCTGTGACCGCTCACGTGTCGCCGTCGTCAAGACCCGTGTGGTGCGGCAGTTCAGAGGGTCTGCGCCACTCGCCACCCATCTCAAATATCTTCGCCGCGAAGGTGTTACACGGGATGGTGAGAAGGCGAGGATGTTCGGCCCTGACACTAAAGAGGCAGATCATGACGCCTTCTGCGATCGCTGCAAGGACGATCGGCATCACTTCCGTTTCATCGTTTCACCGGACGACGCAATGGAGCTCGGCGAGCTCAAGAACTTCACTCGTGACCTGATGGTCGACATCGAGCGCGACCTCGGCACGAGGCTTGACTGGGTAGCCGTCGATCACTGGAACACCAAACATCCGCACGTTCACATCCTCGTTCGCGGCGTTGCCGACGATGGCGAGAGTCTTGTCATCTCGCGCGACTACATCCGCCAGGGCATGCGCGATCGGGCGAGCGACATTCTCACCCAGACGCTTGGGCTCCGCACCGACCTCGACATCCGCCAGGCCATCGAGCACCAAGTCGACACTGAGCGCTGGACGCAGCTCGATCGCCAGCTTGTTCGTGACGCCGACCGTCATGGTATCATTGATCTCGCGCCACACCCTGATCGCCATCCCGACCAGTTCCTGGGGCTCAAAGTCGGCCGGCTGCGGCAACTGGAACGCCTGGGTCTCGCGAACGAGATCCGTCCCGGCCAATGGATGGTGGTCGAAGAGGCCGAGGCCACTTTGCGCGCCCTCGGTGAACGCGGCGACATCATCAAGCGCATGCACCGCAGTCTCACCGTGCATGGGCTAGAAAAGGGGACAGCCGACTACGTGCTGGCCGCCGAAAAAATTGATGCGCCCGTGATCGGCCGACTGCTCGAACGCGGCCTTGATGACGAACGGCGCGGCGCGGCCTATGCCATCGTCGATGGCATCGATGGACGCACGCACCACATTCGCTTCCATGATCCTGATGCGGCAGGAGATTCCGACCCGGGCTCGGTCGTGGAGTTGTGTCGCGATGCGAGTGCAAATGGCGGTGGCCGGGTCACGCTCGCCGTCCGCTCCGACCTCTCAATCGAACAGCAGGTCCATGCTTCCGGCGCGACTTGGCTCGATCGCCAACTCGTTGCACGCGAGCCCGCCGAAGTCGGTGACGGCGGCTTTGGCAAGGACGTAAGACAGGCACTGCAAGATCGGGTAGATCACCTTGTCAGCCGCGATCTGGCCAGGCGCGAGGGACAGCGCGTCATTCTTGCCCGCAATCTGATCGATACACTACACGATCATGAGGTGGAATCGCTTGGTGCCCGCATCGCCGCCGAGACGGGCCTGTCATTCACGAAAGGTGCCAACGGCAATCATGTGGCTGGGATTTACCGGCGGCGTTTCTTGCTGGCTTCAGGCCGGCTCGCGATGATCGATAATGGACTCGAATTCAAGCTGGTGCCCTGGTCGCCGTCGCTCGAAAAGCGATTGGGTAATCAAGTTACCGGGGTCGTGTGCTCAGATACGGGGGGCGTGGATTGGAGCCTGGGAAAGAAGCGCGGCATCGGCTTATGATGGTTACACGCGTATGCTCTATCCTGATGCTGGGAAGCCGGCACGGTCCGTCGCACATCCTCTGTTTGTACCTGCACGGTGAAGCGCCAAATGGGCTCGTAAAAAACAGGGACGTTGCGAATCCTCAATCAGTCCGCGGTCAGCACGACCTTGACACTCTGAGCGCGGTCGGCGCCAAGTCGGAAGGCATCGGGGGCGGAGGAAAGCGTGCGCTCCGCCGTCACCAGCTTCAGGACGTCCACCTCCCGCGACACAATGAGGTCGACTGCGCGACCGAACTCGCTGCCGAAACGGAAGGTGCCTTTGAGGTCGATCTCCTTGGCCATCACCGCATTGGCGGGCAGCGGGATCTGGCCACCGGGAAGATTGCCGACCTGGACCACCGTGCCGCCGCGCCGGACGCTGGCGATTGCCGCGGCAAGGCCTGCGGCAGTGCCTGAAATCTCGAACGCCACATCGAGCGAACCGCCGGCCGCGAGCGACTGGATCTCGGCGTCCCCGCTGGCAAGGTCGATCGTCCTGTCGGCGCCCAACCTGCGGGCGAAGGCGAGCGGCGCGGCGGCGATATCGACGACGGTCAGTTCAGCGCAGCCGGCAAGCCTGGCCGCGAGCATGGTCAAGAGGCCAATGGGACCGGCACCGAACAGGACGACGTTGCGGCCCCTGATATCGCCGGCCCGCGCGACGGCGTGCAGGCTGACCGCCAGCGGCTCGGCAAGTGCGGCCGCCTGGTAGGCCACATCAGATGGAACCTTGAAACATTGCGCGGGCGTGACGTCGAACAGACTGGCGAAGCCGCCCTGCATATGCGGCGTCTTCGATGCCGAGCCCATGAAGTAGATATTTTCGCAAAGATTGGCGCGGCCTTCCAGGCATCGCGCGCAATGCCCGCACCAGCGTGACGGATTGACCGCGATGTGGTCGCCGACGCCCAGGCCGGGTGCCGCGCCGTTGATCTCGACGATTTCGCCGGAGATTTCATGGCCGAGGACAAGCGGCGAGGTCACAACGAAGTCGCCGGTGCGGGCATGGCGGAAATAATGCAGGTCGGAGCCGCAGATGCCCCCGGCCCCGAAGCGCACACGCACCATGCCTGGTGCCAGCGGTTCGAGCGGATGCTCCACGACGCGCAGGTCCTGCGGGCCGAACAGCGTCGCGGCAATCACCTGGCCACTCACCGGATCAAGCCCATCTCGGTCGGCAGCCAAAGCGTGATGGCGGGTATGAAGGTGATCAGAAGCAGCGCCACGATAAGCGGCACCAGCCACGGCAGGATCGCCATGGTGGTGCGCTCGACCGAGAGCTTGGCGACGCGTGACAGCACGAACAGCACCATACCGAGCGGCGGGTGCAAAAGCCCGATCATCAGATTGAGCGTCATAATCAGCCCGAAATGCACCGGGTTGATGCCGTAGACGGCGGCGACCGGCAGCAGGATCGGCACCAGAATCGTGATCGCGGCGATCGTATCGAGGAAGCAGCCGACCACCAGCATCAGGATGTTGACCAGGATCAGGAAGACCCACTTGTTTTCGGTGAGCGCGAAAATGAAGTTCGAAAACAACTGTGCCGCCTGGCTGACGGTAAGCAGCCAGGCGAAGATCGATGCGGCGGTAACGATGAACAGTACGGAGGCGGTCGTCTCGATCGTGTCAAAGCTGGCCTTTGCAAGCAAACGCAGCGTCATCGTGCGGTAGCGCACCAGCCCGAGGAAAAGCGACCAGATCACAGCCGCCATTGCCGCCTCGGTCGGCGTGAACCAGCCCATCGTCATGCCGCCGATCAGGATGACCGGCGTCATCAGCGCCATGACCGCGGAGAAATCGAAATACCAGTCCGCGGCGATTAGCAGCAGCAGCGCGATCCCGACCGCGACGTTGATCGACAGGCCAAGCTGCACAAGCACGTAACAGCCAATCGGAAAGGCAGCCACCACCAGCACCTCGCCCGCCGCTTCGGCGAGCCGCCGAAGCTCGAAAGGCGTGTCGGAGCCCCAGCCGCGATTGTAGGCAAAGATGGCAACCGTAATCATCATCAGCATGGTCATGACCACGCCGGGCAGGATGCCGGCCATGAACAGCGCACCGATCGAGACATTGGCCATCATGCCGTAGATGACGAAGGGCAGCGAGGGCGGAAAGATCGGCCCGAGAGTGGCGGAAGCGGCGGTGACGCCAACCGCGGCGTCGATCGGATAGCCGTGGTCCTTCATCGCCTTGATCTCGATGGTGCCGATACCGGCGGCGTCGGCGAGCGCGGTACCCGACATGCCGGAAAAGATCACCGATCCGATGATGTTGACCTGCGCCAGGCCGCCTTTCATCCAGCCGACCAGGGCAAGGGCGAAGGAATAGATGCGCCCGGTGACGCCGGCGATGTTCATGAGGTTGCCGGCCAGGATGAAGAAGGGCACGGCGAGCAGCGGGAAGCTCTCGACCCCGGCGATCATGCGCTGGGCCGCGATGATGTCGGGCGCGACGCCGTAGATGACGAGGTAAAGGATCGACGCGGCCGCCATCGAAACGGCGACCGGCACGCCGATGAGCATCAGGACAAGAAAGCCCCCGACCAGAAGCAGCATCGCTCAGACCCCCGCCGTCTCGAACGCACCAGGACGCTCGAGCACCGAATAGCCGCGCCGGCAATTGCCGATAAAGACCTGGATCGAGCGCAGAAGCATCAGCACGAAGCCGGCCAATACGGCGTAGAAGAACCAGCGCCGCGGCAGGTTGACGGTGACCATGCGCTCATGCGCCACGATCGTGACGTAGCGCCACATCAGCCAGGATCCGTAGGCGAAGAATGCGATGCGGATGATATCGACGGCAAGCGCCAGCCAGCGGCCGACACGCTCCGGTAGATAGTGGTAAAGCACGTCGACGTGGATATGGCGCGAAAGGCGCACGCACATGGCGGCGCCGAGAAAGACAACGACGACGAGCGCGTTGATGGCGATCTCCTCGGTCCACGCAAAGCTGTTGTTCAGCGCATAACGGGTGAAGAACTGCAGGAAGACACAGACGACCATGCCCCAGAACACGGCAAGCGTGACCCAGTCCTCGATACCGTGGTCCGACAGGTCGACGCGTATCGGCACTTCCTCGAAGGCATGCGCAATCTCTTCGACGGTGATCTCGGTGTGGTGTTCCTCGGCCATTGGCGCGCACTCCCGAAGCTGGTGGATCGTCAAGGATTGGAAGGCCGTCCGGCGCAATTTGAGGCCGGACGGATGGGCAGGTTAAAGCGGCGAATCCGATTGCCGCTCTATCCTCTTGATTGAGCATCCAGTGTCCGATGCTCTACTTGATAGCGCGGATCGCTTCCCAATCGGCCTTGTTGTACCCGAACTCCTCGAAGGTGACCTTCTCCAATACATTCTTCTCGAAGTCGGCACGGTCGACATCCGTTACGGTGATGCCGCGGTCCTTGAATACCTGCACCAGTTCCTTTTCGCGGGCGACGATCTTCGCCGTGGCGCGGGCGGCAGCCTCCTGCATCACCTCGGTAAAGATCTTCTTGTCCTCGTCGGACAGCGAGGCCCAGCGCGAGGCCGATATGATGGTGTTGAGATGATCGACGATATGGCCAGTTAGCACGATATTCTTCTGCACCTCGTAGAATTTCTTCGCCTCGATGGTGGTCAGCGGGTTCTCCTGGGCCTCGACCGTGCCGTTCTGCAGAGCCAGATAGACCTCGGCGAAGGCAATCGGCGCCGTGTTGGCCCCGCAGGCACGCGGCATGGCCAGATAGGCCGGCACGTCGGGAACGCGCATCTTCAAGCCCTGCATGTCGGAGCACTTGGCGATCGGCCGGTTCGAGGTGGTCTGCCGCGTCCCGTAATAGGTGGTGGCGACGATGTGATTGCCGGTCTTGTCCTCATAGCCCTTGGTCAGGGCCTTGTAGACGTCGCTTTTGGTGTATTTCAGCAGATGGTCGGCATCGCGGAAAGTGTACGGGAAATAGGTGACGCCGATCGGTGGATATTCGCGCGCCGCGAAGCTCGATCCGGAAATGATGATATCGACGGTGCCGAGCATCAGGCCCTGGTTGATGTCGGCTTCCTTGCCAAGCTGCGAGGCCGGATAGACGTCGATGGCGTAGCGGCCCTGGGTGCGCTTCTTGATTTCGTCGGCAGCCCACACGGATTCGGTGTGGAAGGGCTCCGTCGTCTCGTAGACATGTGCCCATTTCAGGACCGTTTCCGCCGAGGCCGACGCCATGGGTATGGCAATTGCGGCGATCGCACCGAGCAGAACTGCGTATTTTCTCAGCATCTAATTCCTCCCTGGTTGAATTTGACGGCCGGATCTCCCCCAGGCCAACTGCTATTCCGCAACCTCCTTGGCTGCGGCTCTCTCATCGAAATTGCGTGAGAATCTGATTTGCGACTGGCGCAGATGCTGCTGCATGGCGGCCTTGGCCCGCTCGGGGTCGCGCGCGGCAATTGCATCGCGCACGGCACGATGTTCCCTTGCCGCGACCTGCCAGGAATCGCTGGTCTCGAAATAGATCGACAGGCGTTCGAAGTACGGGTTCATGCGCTGGTCGAAAAGCTCGCCGATGAAGCGCACCAGCACCGCGTTCTCGAGAATGCCGGCGACCGCGGTATGGAATTCCCGGTCGAGCGCAATGGTCATCTTGTTGGGGTGACGCATGGCCTCCATCCGGCGCAGTACGTCGTCGAGTCGTTCGATATCTGCAGGCCGGACATGGAGGGCCGCTTCGGCGGCGATCGCGCCTTCGACGAATTCGCGCGCGCGCAACAGCTCGAACGGGCCTTCCTCGACTTCGGGTTCGGAGGCGGCGGCGCTCGGCGGATCGGTGACGTAGATACCCGAGCCGACGCGGATGCGTATGCGGCCTTCGACCTCCAACGCTATCAGCGCTTCACGGACCGTCGGGCGGGAAATTCCGAGCTGGTCGGCCAGATCCCGCTCGGTCGGCAGACGGTCGCCGACGGAAAACTCGCCGGCATCGATCAACTGCCTGAGCTGATCGGCGACCTGTCGGTATAGCCGGCGAGGTTCAACAGCCTGGATCGGCATGCGCGTCTAATTCCCCTCCCCGGCGCCCTGGTACATTGGTCTGACCCATTGACCGCAGCCTAAACTGACGACCAAGAGAGTCAAGCTGGATAAACAGACAGACGAAGAAGGCGCCCTGCCCCATCTAGCCGGTGCACGTATGTGGCGGGGCCCGCGCAGCGGAAGGCGGCGCATTGCGACGCATTGCATGCGTCAGCGTCGTCCTCCTCGAATGACCAGGACGTTTCCGGCGGCGACGAGGACGAGCCCGATGATCGCGTACGCAGTCCAGGCATAGCCTTCCAGCGCCGTGGAGATCAAAAGCGCAAAGACGGGAAATATGACGGTCGCATAGCCGGCGCGGGCGCCGCCAATGCGTCCGAGCAGCGTCAGGTAGGCGGCGAAAGCCACGACCGTCGATATGACGGCGAGGAAGACCAGCGAGCCGATATAAGAGGCGGTCGTCGCGAACACGAACCGCTCACCTAGCAGGAAGGCCAGGAACGCCGACCAGCAAGTGCCATAAAGCATGCCCCAGGCGCTCGTTGAAACGAGCGGCAGTCCGCGGCGCTGGTTTGCGACGGAGACGAGATTGCCGGCGCAGAAGCTCAGCGTGCCGCAGAGGCACAGAAGAAGGCCCACCAACGTGCCGCCGGAAAGCCCCTTCGCGGCAATTTCGGGGAAGAACATCAGCGCTATGCCGGCGAAGCCGATGACGCCGCCGGCGAGAATGCGCGGCGCCGGGCGCTCGCCGATGACCAAGGCACCGAGCAGCATGTTGATGACCGAGGCGAGCGAGAAGACGACCGAGAGCAAGCCGCTGACGAGATAGCCGGCGCCATAATAGAAAAACAGGAAGTTCGACGAGAAGATGAGGATGCCAAGCACAGCAAAGCGCAGATGATCGGTGATCGGAAAGCGGAGCCGCCGACCGGAAAAAGCCGCCCAGGCAAACATCAGCAGCGTGGCGATGGCGAAGCGCCAGACCAGATTGACCTCGTTCGACACGCCGCTGCCGACCTGAAGTTCGATCGCGAACCACGATGCGCTCCAGGCAATGACCGTCAGCGCGTAAAGCCCGTAGTCGACGGGTTCGAAGGGGCGGTCGCGCGTCGTCATGCGCATTTCCACGTTAGCCGGTTCCGCGGCGCCGTTTGGTTCTCTTGTTACTGACATGCTGGCGAGCCTCTTCCGCTCACAAGACGCTTACGGGCCGACTGTCCGCCTTCGCCGCTTCTGAACCCAGAAGACGAGACCGAGCAACAGCAGGGCTGGAATCACGAACCAATAGCGCGACGGCCGCTCCGCGGGCACTAGCACCTGGTTGATTTCGTCGCCGGGCTGCAGGCCGAATTTGGCCGCCTGGCTGCCCAGTCGCACGAGGCCGACCGTCACGCTGTCGCCGAGCGCGCTGATGTCCAGCCCCACAGCCTTCAGGCGTTCGGCCGATGAATTTGCGGGCCCGAGTTGTAGCCGAACCAGCTTCGATATTTCATCGCCGTTGAGGTTCAGTGTCGTCAGGCGCAGGCGAACCGCTCCGCCTTCGGCTGTCTCGTCGACGATACGGCTGAGTTCGGAGGCAGGCACTGCCCGATAAGGTTCGCTCACCTGATCGAGCAACAATCCCGGTCTGAACAAGATGAAACAGGCCAGAAGCAACGCAATCGTCTCGTACCAGCGGTTGCGCACGAGCAGCCAATTCTGCGTCGCTGCTACAAACGAGACCATGGCCAGCGTCGATGTCACGACCATCGCAACGAAGTCGAACGGCCCTTCGAGATCGATCATCAGCAGTCCGGTGTTGAAGATGAAGATGAATGGCAAGAGGCCGGTACGGATCTCGTACTTGAAGCCCTGAATCCCGGTCTTCACCGGATCGGCGCCTGAAATTGCCGCAGCAGCATAAGCCGCCAGCCCCACCGGCGGCGTCACGTCCGCCATTAGCCCGAAATAGAAAACGAACATGTGGACGGCGACCAGCGGCACGGCAAGATCGTTCTGCGCCGCCAAATCGACGATGACCGGCGCCATCAAGGTGGCGACGACGACATAGCTCGCGGTGGTCGGCATGCCCATGCCGAGAATGATGCAGATCACCGCGGTGAACAAAAGCATGACGATGAAGCTGCCGCCCGAGATGAATTCGACGAGCTCGGTCATCACCAGCCCGATGCCGGTGAGCAGAACCGTGCCGACGATGATGCCCGCCGTCGCAGTGGCAATGCCGACCGTCGTCATGTTGCGCGCAGCGGCGGACAGGCCACCGACCAGATCGTCGAAACCGTGAAGCCAATGCCGTGCCAGCGCTCGGTCCTTGCGGAAAAAGGCGGTGAGCGGCCGTTGCGTGACGATCAGCGCCATCAGGGCGACAACGCCCCAGAATGCCGAGAGGCCGGGCGACAGCTCCTCCACCATCAGGCACCAGATCAGCAGGATCACCGGCAGCAGAAAATGCAATCCGGTGCGCGCCGTCTCGCCGAAGTGCGGAATCCTGACGATCTCGCCCTCCAGATCCTCGAGCGGCAGGTCGGGATAGCGCGCCCGGTAGGCGACAAGGCCGATGTAAACGGCGATCAGCGCGGCAGTGATCATCCAGGTCGCGGCCGCGCCGAAAACGATCTTCGTCCAGCCAATGCCGTAATAGACAAGCCCTGCGAGGACGATGAAGCCGCATATGCCCATCAGCCCGCGCAGCGCACCCTGAAATGCGGAGTGCGTGCGGCGTGACGGCAGGCCCTTCATCCCTGTCTTCATCGCCTCGATATCGACGATGTAGAACAACGAGCCGTAGGTCAGCAGCGCCGGATAGAAGGCGTGCTTGACCACCTCGGCATAGGAGATGCCGACATATTCCGCGATCAGGAACGCGGCGGCGCCCATCACCGGAGGCATCAGCTGACCATTGACGCCGGCCGCGCATTCGATGGCACCCGCCTTCACCGCAGAATATCCGACCCGCCGCATCAGCGGGATGGTGAAGGTTCCGGTGGTCACGACATTGGCGATCGACGAGCCGGAAATCATGCCGGTCAGGCCGGAAGCCACGACACCGGCCTTGGCCGGACCGCCGCGGTATTTGCCGAGCAGCGAGAAGGCAAGCTGGATGAAAAAGCCGCCGGCGCCGGCGCGCTCCAGCAATGTTCCGAACAGAACGAACATGAAGACGACATTGGTGGACACACCGAGGGCGACACCGAACACCCCCTCGGACGTCAGCCACATCTGCGAGGCTGCGCGCGATAACGTCGCGCCCTTGTGGCCGAGCAGGCCAGGAAGGTGAGGCCCGGCGAAAATATAGATCAGCATGATCGCCGCGATGACAGTGATGGCAGGCCCGACGGCGCGACGGGCGGCCTCGAGCAGGATGAGGACGCCGGCGATCGATACGACCAGGTCAGCTGTAGTGGGAAGACCCGGCCGGTGGGCGATATCGCTATACAAGACCAGCAGATAGAGGGCGGACGCCGCCCCGGCGATGCCTAGCACCCAGTCGGGTAGCGGCACCCGGCTGCGCGATGAGGTCTTGAAGGCCGGAAACGTCAGCATCGCCAGAAACAGGGCGAAGGCCAGATGGATGGAGCGGGCGATGCCGTCGCTGACAACGCCGAAATTGAGCATGAACGGAAGGGGCGAGGCATACCAAAGCTGGAACAGCGACCATGCAAGCGATACGCCGAGGATCAGCTTCGCGGTGCGGCCGGTCGGCTTGCGCCCACCGGCGTCGGCTTCCGCGACGATCTCGCTGAGCTTGTCGATGTCGATAACGGGTTGGTCAGGCGCTGCCGCCCGCTGGCTTTGATCTGTCATCGTTCCCCACATTTATTTGCGATGCGAGGCGCCCTTGGCGCCTCGCATTGAAAGCCTCAGAGCCAGCCCTTCTCCTTGTAATAGCGCTCCGCGCCCGGATGCATTGGCGCCGACAGACCTGTCTTGATCATCTCCTTGGGATCGAGATTGGCGAAAGCCGGATGCAGTTTCTTGAAGTCGTCGAAATTTTCGAAGACCGACTTCACCAGCTCGTAGACCACCTCATCGGGCGTGCTGGCATTCGTCACCACGGTGGCGCGGACGCCGAATGTCTTCACGTCGTCCGGGTTGTTGGCGTACATGCCACCCTTGATGGTGGCGACTGAATAGTACGGATGAGCTGCCAACAGCGCGTCCACTGCCGGACCGGTCAGCGGGATGAGCTTGGCGCCGCAGGCCGTGGTCGGATCCTGGATCGCGGCGGAAGGATGACCAACGCCGTAGAAGAAACCGTCGATCTTGTTGTCGCACAGCGCGCTGCCCTGCTCGTCCGCCTTCAGTTCCGCGGCAAGCGAGAAATCGCCGAGCGTCCAGCCCATCTGCTTCAGCAACTCCTCCATCGACGAGCGGGTGCCTGACCCGGGATTGCCGACGTTGAAGCGTTTGCCTTTGAAGTCCTCGAATTTGGTGACGCCGGCATCGGGCCGCGCCAGCACGGTAAACGGCTCGGGATGGACGGAGAAGACGGCCCGCAGATCCTTGAACGGCTTGCCTTCGAAATTTCCGGTCCCCTCATAGGCCTGGTACTGGACGTCCGATTGGGTCAAGCCGAAATCGAGGTCGCCGGTCTGGATGGAGTTGACGTTGAAGACCGAACCGCCGGTCGACTCGGTCGAGCATCGGATGCCGGTTTTCTGCCGGTCCTTGTTCATCAGCCGGCAAATGGCGCCGCCGACGGCATAGTAGACGCCGGTGACCCCGCCGGTGCCGACCGTGACGAAGCGCTGCTCGGCTCCGACGGACGGCAGCGCCAGCAGCATGCAAGCCGCCGCGCCGATCAGGATTCTCATCGAACTGTACATGGTTGCTACCTCTCTGGTGGGTGTCCCGGCCCATCGCCGATGACGCGTTGGAACTGATTGAGGCGGTCCGCGTCGTGCGGGTCAGGCCGCTGAAGCGATCGCAGCGTCGATCGCCTCACCGAGCCGTTCGACGATCCGATCGATATCCTGTCTGGAAATGATGAAAGGCGGCGCCACAAGCACATGAACGCCCCGCACACCGTCAATCGTCCCGGCCATCGGATAAATCATCAGGCCGCGGGCCATTGCTTCGCGCTTGATGCGAGCGTTGAGTTCAAATCTCTGGTCGAACGGTTCCTTGCTGGCGCGATCGACCACCAGTTCGATTCCCCTGAACAGACCTCGTCCGCGAATGTCGCCGACGTGATGGTGATTATCAAAGCGCTGGTGCAGGCGCTCGTCGAGCTGCGCGCCCATTGCACTGACGTTGTCGAGCAGGCGGTCGCGCCGGATGACCTCCTGCACGGCGAGGCCGGCCGCCGCCGCCATTGGATGCCCCATATAGGTATGTCCATGCTGGAAAAAGCCCGAGCCCTGGGCAAAGGCTTCGAAGATATGCCGGCCAAGCAGCACCGCGCCGATCGGCTGGTAGCCACCGCCGAGCCCCTTGGCGATGGTCAGCAGGTCGGGAGCGATGCCGTCCTGCTCGCACGCATGCAGCGTGCCGGTACGGCCCATGCCGCACATCACTTCGTCGAGAATGAGCAGCACGCCGTAGCGGTCGCAGATCGCGCGAATGTGCTTGAAATAATCGGCGACCGACGGCACGGCGCCGAGCGTGGCACCCACCACCGGCTCGGCGACAAAGGCGATGACCTCGTCCGGGCCGAGTTCAAGGATCTTGTCTTCGAGCTGCCGAGCGGCGCGCGCCGCATAGGCTTCGTCGCTTTCGCCATGCTTTTGATAGCGATAGGCGTAACAGGGGTCGATATGGTGGGTCTCGATCAGCAACGGCCTGAACTGGGCGCGCCGCCATTCGTTGCCGCCGGTGGCGAGAGCGCCGAGCGTATTGCCGTGATAGCTCTGCCGGCGTGCGATGAGATGGCGACGCTGCGGCTCGCCTTTCTCGACGAAATATTGCCTGGCCATCTTGAGCGCGGCCTCGACCGCCTCCGAGCCGCCGCTGACCAGATAGACGTGGTCCAACCCTTTCGGCGCGCCCTCGACCAGCCGATCCGCCAAGCGCTCCGCCACCTCGGTGGTGAAGAAGCTGGTGTGGGCGTAGGCGATGCGGTCAAGCTGGTTGTGCAGTGCAGCGATCACGTCGGGATGGCTGTGGCCGAGACAGGACACGGCGGCGCCGCCCGACGCATCGATATAGGACTTGCCCTCGGCATCGAACAGTTCGATGCCTTGGCCGCGAGCGGCGACCGGCAGCGTCGAGTGGATGGTTCGATGAAGAATGTGTGTCATCGGTCCCTCATGGGCATTTTCTTCGGCGGACGCTGGTTCAGATGGGTCTTGAGGGCGGCGCCCTGCTCATCGAAACGTCGCAGCGACTCAACAGCGCCCTCGCCTGCCTGCCCTGCGACAAGAGCACCGAGGACCTCAGCAACGATGAAAGCTGGCGTCATGGTGTGGAAAAAGGACGGGCTGCCGGTCGGCACGACGACCAGGTGATCGGCAAGCAGCGCCAAGGGCGCTACCCCGCTGTCGGTGATCGCAATAACCGGTACGCCGCGGCCGGCAGCGTACTCGACAAGCTCGATTGTGAAGCGCGTGTAGGGCAGGACGCTGGCGGCGATCAGCACGTCGTCCCTGGTCGCATGGGCTAGAGCGTCGCCATCGGTTCCGCCGATGCCGTGCAGCAGCACCGACTTCTCGCCGATCAGCGACAGGATGTAATGCAGATGCCAGGCCACTGCGTGGCTCGAGCGCAGGCCGAGGCAATAGACGCGCCTTGCCGCACTGAGCGCCCTGGCCGTCTCGACCAGACGGTCGATCGACCTGCCTTCGGCGAGATGGGCAAGTTGGCTGGAAATCGAATCCAGAATATCGGCCGCCAGCGCGTGGTCGCCCTTGAGCTTTTGGCTGGCGACCTGAAGGCCCGCCTTGCCGGCGAAACCGATTTCGCCGTCCCGGATCGCGGCGGCGTAGATATCGCGTACCGCCTCGTAGCCATCAAGGCCGAGATGCTGGGCCAGCCGCGTCATCGTCGCCGGCTGCACTCCTGCGTGCCGGGCCTGCTCGCGCATGGACAACAGCGCGACATCATACGGCTTATCAAGGACATAGCGCGCGGCGGACCGAAGCTGCGCCGACATGCCGTCGAAGGCAGTGACGATCTGTCCAGCAAGCTCTTCCTGGTCCATGGTTATTGCTAGCTCGCCAGACCAGCGATTGCAACGTCTGTTTCAGTGTGATCAAAGATGATTCATATGAATCTTGTCGCTTACAGAACGTTCCCATGAAGCCGGCCCATGGTGTCGACCGCATCGCCATAGCCGTCGCCCCGAACGGGGGACGCCGCAGCAAGGCCGACCATCCGGCGATTCCGCTGACACCAGCCGAACTTGCGCGGACGGCCGCGGAATGCGCCGATGCCGGTGGGGCTATGATCCACGTTCATGTCCGCGACCGAAGCGGCAATCATCTGCTCGACGCCGACGCCTACCGCCAGGCGATCGCCGCCATCCGCGGTGCTGCCGGTGACCGCTTGGTAATCCAGATCACCTCCGAAGCACTCGGTATCTATTCGCCGGCCCAACAGATGGCCGTCGTACAAGATGTGAAGCCGCAAGCTGTCTCCCTGGCGCTTCGCGAATTCGTTCCTGATGCCGGATCGGAACTCGCCTTCGTGCGCTTCATGGCCTGGCTGCACACCGAGGGGGTTGCGCCACAGATCATCCTCTATTCGCCCGAGGAGGCCGTCAGGCTTTCGAACATGCAGCAGCGCGGACTGATCCCTTGGGCAAACATACCGGTTCTCTACGTGCTGGGCCGCTACACGCCGGGACAGACGTCCGTTCCTGCCGATCTCTTGCCATTCCTCGCGGCGAACATGCCGCGCTTCGACCATTGGAGCGTCTGCGCCTTCGGCCGCAACGAAGCGGCGTGCGTGACCGCCGCCGCGTTGCTTGGCGGCCATGTCCGGGTCGGCTTGGAAAACAATCTTTTCCTTCCGGACGGCAGCATAGCCTCGTCCAACGCCGAACTGGTAGCGATCGTCGCACGCATACTCGCCGACTGCGGCGTCAAGCTCGCCTCGGCCGCCGAGTTGGCGGCTCAATGGAACGCGCCGTTTCGTTCCATATGACAAACCAAAGCCTATTTTCGGCGGCAAGCTCGCGCAAGGCATAGAGAGGCGGCTGCAATGTCGTCGCCACCGAAGAACGACGTGTCCCCGCCCGCGGCGCGGCGATTGCAACAACAGTGCCGGTCGTTGTAACCATTCCGGCCGCTTGATTTTGGAGGAGACGCAGCATGGACCGATTCACCGGCGGTTGCCTGTGTGGCAACGTCCGAATTGTCGCGTCGGGGCGCCCATACCGGGTCGGTCTTTGTCACTGTCTCGACTGCCGCAAGCATCATGGAGCCCTTTTTCACGCTTCCGCGATATTTCCCGAAGATGCGGTGACGATCGACGGCGAAACACGCGACTATGCCGGGCGGTTTTTCTGTCCCCGCTGCGGCTCGACCGTTTTCGCCCGCACCGCCGACGAAGTCGAAGTGAACCTCGGATCCCTGGACGCGCCTGACCAACTGATGCCAACTTACGAAAGCTGGATCATCCGTCGCGAGTCCTGGTTGCCGCCGTTTCCGCTCACGAGACGATACGAGCGCGATCGTGACGCCACGGGTCGCTTTGAGGAATAGGTCGCACGAACCGTGCGACGGCGCCGGCGCGTCACTCCGGAAGGCCGGCCTTACGGAAGCCGTCAACGAAATGCTCAAGCGTCGCAGCGTCGCGGAATGGCTCCGTCGCCGCCCAGTGGCGGGTTGTGAAATGCGGGTTGCCGACGAGAAACAGTTCGACCTCTGCGCGCGCCTCGTCGAGCCGGCCGAGTTGGGCAAGGCTTGCCGCCAGGAAACGGCGTGAGCTTGTACGATAGGTCTCGTCCCTGCGCAGTGTCTTAACAGCGGATTCGTATTCGCCGGCTGCATATTGCGCCTGGCCGAGCGCGAGATAATACCAACTTGCCGGAAACGGATTCAGCCGGAACGCCTTGCGAATGTGCTCAAGACCCTCCTCGACCCGTCCGGCCAGGACCGCGATGTCGGACAATGCCGCCCAGGCATCGGCCTCGTTCGGGTCAAGCTCGATCGCCTTGGCGAATTCCGCATCCGCCTCGGCGAAGCTGCGCTCGTAGGCAAGCAGGTAAGCCAAAACCCAGCGGCAGCCGGCATCGTTGGGGTCGATCGCCACGGCTTTGCGCGCGAGTTCCAAAGCAGCGCTACGGGATGTTTCGGTTGGTCCGCCGGAATGCACCCATCCCATCCAGTGGTTCATGGCAAGCCAGCGATAGGCCTCGGCATATTCCGGATCGAGCGAAACCGCGCGGGTGAGCATCAGATGCGCTTCCTGCGCCGTCTGCGGCGAATCATCCATCAGCTTGCGCGCTCGCACGCAGAGATCGTAGGCCTCGAGATTTTGGGGCCGATTGCGCGGCGGCGGTGCACGCAGCCGGCCGAGTAACGCCTCGACGATCTTGCCGGTAACCTCGTCCTGAACGGCAAAAATATCTTCCAGGCTGCGATCGAAGCGTTCCGCCCATACATGATCGCCACTCACCGCGTCGACCAGTTGTGCGTTGATGCGCACGTGCCCTGCGGCGCGCCTTGCGCTACCCTCCAGCAGGTAGCGCACGCCAAGGTCCTCAGCGATCCCGCGCACGTCCATCGCCTTTCCTTTGTAGGCAAAGGCCGAGTTGCGTGCGATGACGAACAGGCCGGAGATCCTGGATAAGTCGGTGATCAGGTCTTCGGTCAACCCATCCGCGAAGGATTCCTGCTCGGGATCGTTGCTGACATTGACGAAGGGCAGCACGGCTATCGATGGTTTGTCGGGCAGCGGCAAAGGTTTTCGCTTCGCGACGCCGAGCTGTTCGACGGCTCCCGTGAAGCGGTAGCCGACGCGCGGAACCGTGGCGATCCATTCACCGCCGTCGGCGGCCGGGCCAAGCAGCTTCCGCAGCAGCGCGATCTGGACGGTTAGGTTGCCTTCCTCGACGGCTGTACCCGGCCACGCCGCGTCCATCAACTCAGCCTTTTCAAGGATTTCGCCGGACCGTCCGACGAGCGCCGCAAGCAGCTTTAGCCCGCGGTAGCTAACGGCAACGGGGACATCGTTCCGAATAAGCGTTCCCGCACCCGGATCAAGCACGAACGGACCAAAGGCAAAGCGCGATCCCTGCATACGGCGCATCTATAGCCCGTTTGCAAGTTTTGAGAACTATTTGGGAGAGCTTAATTACGGCGCGGTTCGTATCCTGCAGAATTCAGCCTCTTTCAGGTCGAGGGCCCCACACTCCCAAAATCGTATGGGCCCCCTCAAACCATATGGAGGTTGCCATGAACGATATTCCCACCTTTGCCTCGGCCCCGCTTGGGGCAACGCGGCCGGCGGAAGCATCGCCTCGGCGCTACAGCCTGGCGACGCTGCGAAGCATTATCGCGGCCTGGCGCGAGCCGACACGCTTTCGCTGGGATCTCAAGCGATTGGCGCAGACCAATCCCCATCTGATCGACGATATCGGTCTGACGAGGCGACAGGCCGAGGAAGAGATCGCCAAGCTGCCCTTCTGGCAGCAATAGGCGGATGCTGCAACAACACCGGATCACCAACGACCAGCGGCTGATTGCAGATGAAGACGAAGCCGCCGCCCCGAAATGATGATCACAGGCTAGTGGTCGCGGCGACAATCAACCCGCCCAAGACGGCAACATTGGTGAAGCCGGTACGAAGCGCTTCGCGTTCATCGCCGCTGTAGGCCAGAAGTTGAGCGCCATGAACGACGCCGTAATGGTGAATACGGCCAAGGCCGCGGCGGGAAAGGGTCCACCAAGGCCGTTGCGAGGCAAACGATCCGGCCGCGAGAAGAGGCTTGGGAGCAGGAAGCCCCGCCCGGCCAGGGACGCTGCAATCGCCCGGAATCTGAGGACATGCTCGGCGCCCTCCCAAATCAAGACGCCGCCGAGCAAAACCAACCCGAGGTGGGAGGAACGCGATCATTCATTGCTGCCATCTTCGGTGTAAACCGCTAGCTCGTAACCGTCCGGGTCCGCGAAATGAAAGCGCCGGCCATCGGGGAACCCATAAATCGGCCTGACGATCTTGCCTCCCGCTTCCTCGACACGCTTGACCGTTCCCGGCAGGTCATCGGCATAGAGAATGACGAGCGGGCCTCCTCCGGACCTCGCTGGGCCAGCAGCAAAGCCACCTGACAAGCGCCCGTCGTTGAACTCGCAATATTGCGGGCCGTAGTCGGTGAAGGTCCAGCCGAACGCCTTTCCGTAGAAGTCGCGTGACCGCTGAATGTCTTTCACGTTGAATTCGACGTAGTCGATCCGTTGGTCGTTTTTGTTGCTCATGACGCATACCTCTCATGTGATGTACGACGCCGAAAGATAAGCACGCATCTCGCTTGCCTTATTGAACAGAACGGCCATTGACGTATGAGCCGCACACGGCGCTGCCGATGGCGATGCACGTGGCATCGCCCTCCACCTGCCCTCTTCGTTCCGGCCGGAAGAAAACAACCGATTCTTGCAACCGTTCTCGATTGGAAGACGTTGTCTCGAGCGACGGCCGGGCGCAGCCGCTGCGCCGTAGGTTCACCGCCGCTAATCCGAAGGGGAGCGAGATGAGCGATCCCGTCCCAGCGCAGGCAACGGGTTCATTTCAGCAACGTCCAGCGTCGGCGCGGCTTCGCGGGAGCTTTGCTTCGGTGTGGGTGCATCGAATGGACCCGGCGGGCTCACCGCCAATCGTCATCATGCCCGACACGACGATCGATTTGCAATGGATCGGAGGCAGCTTCCGAATTGCCGGCCCTGACAAGGAACCGCAGACCGAGGTTCTAGCGGCGGACGAGGTCGTGATCGGCTTGCGCTTCCATCCTGCCGCGGCGGCGGCATGGCTCGGCGTGCCGCAAATCGAGCTGGTCGGCAAGAGGCTGTCGCTCGACGATTTGTGGGGGGCGCGAGCCCGCCGCCTCGCCAGCCGCGTGCGCCCCAGCGACAGTCTCGAGGATCTGGCCTGCTCTCTCCAACAGGTCGTCGCCGAGGAGGTGCCCGCGCCCGCGACCGACGTTCCCATGCAGGCGGCATATCGTTTGATCGAGCGCGGGCCGCCACCCGACGCGCCGCTCGTCCCTTGGTTGATGCGCGCGCTCGAGATGAGCGAAAGGACGTTGCGCCGGCGCTTCGACACGAGCTTCGGCTATGGCCCCAAGACGCTTGACCGTATCCTCCGCTACCAGCGCTTTCTGCGGCTTTCGAGCCGCTCCAGCAGCTCCACCGCCATGCTGGCGGCCGAAGCGGGCTATTCCGACCAGGCGCATCTTGTCCGCGAGAGCCGCCGCCTGACGGGAAACACCCCGCGACAGATTCATCATCTGCTGCACTGCCAGTGAATTCTCGGCGCGTTCTTCGACCAGAGGAGACTGCTATGAAACCGCACATTCGGTTTTGACTATCGCTGTCGCCGACCTTGGCGGCCAGCACAACCCCGAGGGGCTGACTATGTTGCTCCATCCAGATTGGCCTCGCCTGCATGACGCATCATGCGGCGAAAGCTCATTGAGATATGCGCCCGCCTTATGTGCCCTATGGACTCCCAGTCACCGATCTCGGCGGCGGCAAGGACCTCTTCCATTTCGCGGCGGAACGCGGTGAACTCCTCGACAAGGCCCAATTGCGGCATCATCTTCAGGACGACGCGCGCGACCTGAAAATACAGGCGCTCGCTGATCTCGCGCAGCGGCTGGTTGCCGGTCATCGCCGTGAGCTCGTAGAAAAAATCCATGTTGAGGCGCAGGAAAGCGCGCTGGTCGGGATTGAGTATATCGGCATCGCAACGCGCGATGAGCGCCCGTATCCGGTCGAGATCGTCCGCCGTGCGCGGGATCGGCGAAAGCTTGCCGACGAGGAGCGCCAGCTCCAGGCGCAAATGATAGACCTGCTGCAATTCCTCGATATCGACATCGGTGACGATCGTGCCGACGCCGTGGACGGATTGAACCAGACCCTCGGATTCGAGACGCGCCAGGACACGCCGGACCGGCGTGCGGCTGATCTGGAATTCCTGGGCAAGTTCTTCCTCGGACAGATGGCTTCCCGGCGCATAATCGAGCAGGCAGATGCGGTCACGCAGTATCCGGTAAATGCGTTCAAATCGCTCCCGGGCCGAGAGCGGACGTGGCGGCGTGGCGGTCACGGCTGTGGGCGTGGCATCTGTCTCAAGCGTCATCCAGCCTCCAGGACAGCGTGCAGGAACTGCCGTGTCCGCTCGTTCTTGGGGGTGCCGAACAACTCGCCTGGCGGCCCTTGCTCGCAGATCTTGCCCGCGTGGAAAAAGCAGACACGATCGGAGAATTCCTTGGCAAATCCCATCTGGTGGGTGACCATCAGCATGGTGAGGTCATGCTCCCTACCAAGTTTTCGGATGACTTCAAGCACTTCGCCGACGAGTTCGGGGTCCAGGGCCGAGGTCACCTCGTCGAACAGCATGATCTTGGGCCGCATGGCGCAAGCGCGTGCGATGGCGACACGCTGCTGCTGACCACCGGAGAGCTGCGAGGGATAGTGGTCCTTCTTATCCGATAAGCCGACCATGTCGAGCAGTTCGGCGGCACGCGCCTCCGCATCGGCCCGCTTCATGCCGAGCACGGTTATCGGTGCCTCGATGCAGTTCTGCATCGCCGTCATGTGCGGGAACAGGTTGAACGACTGGAACACCATGCCGATCTTGGCGCGGATCTTGCGGATGTGGGCGAGATCGGCGGGAACAAGTTTGCCGTTCCTCTCCATATGGGTCAGCGGCTCGCCTTCAACCCAGATGACACCGTCATTGATCGTCTCCAGCGTCATCAGCATGCGCAGCACCGTCGTCTTGCCGGAGCCGGACGGGCCGATGATGGAGACCTTTTCGCCGCGTGCTATTTCCAGATTAAGCCCGTCGAGAACGGTTAACGTGCCGTAGCGTTTCGATACATTGTCGAAGCGAACCATCGGTTGTTCCGTCATCGCATGGTCCTCCGGTTGAGCAGGCCTTCGAGGGAGCGAATGAGCGCAGCAGAAACCAGGCTCATGGCAAGGAAGAACAGACCGACCAGCGTCATCGGCTCGGTGTAGCGGAAGGTTTCGGAGCCAATGATCTTGGCCGTCTGCATCAGCTCCAGCACGGCGATTGCGGACAGCAATGGCGTCTCCTTGAACAAGGCAACCAGATAGTTGCCGAGCGCCGGAACGATCGGCGGAATCGCCTGCGGAATGATGATGTCGCGGAACGTTGTCCAGGCCGAAAGATTAAGTGCGATCGAGGCTTCCCACTGGCCGCGAGGGATGTTGTCGAAACCGGCGCGATAGACCTCGGAGCAATAGGCGGCATAGTGGATGCCGATGGCCAGCACCCCGGCGGTGAAGGCGTCGAGCACGACACCGAATTTCGGAAAGACGAAATAGAGAAAGAATATCTGGATAAGCAGCGGGGTCGAACGGATCAGTTCGACCAGCACCGAAATTGTCCAGCCGGTCCACGGCACGGCGATACGGACGACGGCCAGCACCAGGCCAAACGAGGCGGCAAGTGCAAAGCCGATCAGCGTCGCCTCGATGGAGACGATGGCCGCGCGGGCGAGCACCGGCAGGATTTCAAAAGCAAATGCCCAGTCCCAGATCATGCTGCCTTCCCTCGCGCCAGTCCGATCGATGCCCGCCTTTCGAGAAGCCGCATGCCGATGGTGAGAACCAGCGACATTGCCAGGTACATCAAAAGGACAGTGTGAAGATCGGAATGGTCTTGAACGTATTCTGGTTCATTTGCTGCGCCTTGAAGGCGAGGTCGGAAAGCGTGATCAGCGACACCAGCGCTGTCGATTTCAGAAGCTCGATGAACAGGTTGCCCCAGGGCGGGATCATCGCCACAAAGGCCTGCGGCAGGATGATCCGGCGCAACATCTGTGGCCGGCTCATGTTCAATGCCGTACATGCCTCCCACTGGCCGCGAGCGACCGAAAGGATCGCACCACGCACGACCTCCGACCCGTAGGCACCGACGTTCAGGCCGAGTGCCAGGACTGCCACCACGAAAGCGTTGATCGTGACGCCGAATTGCGGCAGCACGAAAAACAGCCAGAACAATTGTACCAATGCCGACGTTCCGCGGAAGATCTCGACATAGACCGTGGCCAGCCATCTGAGCGGCGTCGGGCCATACATCCGTGCAAGTGCTGCAAGCACGCCCATGACGATTGCGAGCAGGCTGCCGAGGACGGCGATCTCGATTGTCAGGACCGCGCCTTGCAGCAGCCCCGGCATGAACACTCGATAGCTTTCCTGTGTTGCCAAGGCGCCGATCACGACGAGCGCGATGACCAGCATGGCAACGAGCGTACGGATACCCATGCGATTCCCCCGGAGAAAAAAGGGCGGCGCTTTCGCGCCGCCAGCAGTTGGGAACCTACTTGCCCGCGCAAAGCTCCGCGGTGGTCTTGTTGGGGAGGTAGTCCTTGCCGAAGCCGAGCGGCTCGACCAGCGCAATATGCTCCGGCGAACCGATGAACTTCTTCAGCTCGGCGTTGAACGCCTGCTGCAGGTCGGTGTCCTCCTTGCGGAAGCCGAAGCCGCCATGACCTTTCACCGATTTGCCGGCAACCTCGCCGAAGGGCTTGGTCGATTCGACGCCGTCGGCTTTCTTGGCCATATCGGCGATCGAAAGAGCGGTCAGCGCAGCAGCGTCGGCGCGGCCCGACTGGACGGCCGCGACCAGGCTGGACTGGTCGGGCAAGGAGACAATCTGCCCACTGGCGACGCCCGCTTCCTTGGCGAAGCCGCCTTCGACGGCGCCGGCCATCACGGCAAGCTTGAGATCCGGATTGTCCTTGATGCTGGAAAAATCCTTGATGCCTTTCGGATTGCCTTTTGCCACCAGCATAGCCTCGCCGATGCCGTAGGACGGCTCGGAGTAGTTGATCTCGGCGCAGCGCTTCGGAGTGATGAACATGCCGGCGGCGATGATGTCGAAGCGGCCGGCCTTGAGACCTGGAATGAGCGAGCCGAATTCGGTCAAAACACCGTCGACCTGCGGTATGCCCATCTTGGCGAGCACCGCCTTGGCGACTTCCGGCGCCTCGCCGGTCAGCTTGCCGTCTGGCGTGGCGTAACCGAACGGCGCCTCGTTGGCGAAACCGACGCGGATGTAGCCGTCCTTCTTGGCCCGTTCGAGGGTGGTTTCCGCGTTAGCGGATAGCGACGTCAATGACGTCGCGGCGAGCGCGATGCAGGCAGCCGCTTTCACGACCATGCGGCGCGATATCGATGAATTGAGCATGCTTTTCTCCCATTGGACAACGGTGGATGGTTCCCAGGGCGCAGCCTTCTTCGAGGTCGACGCCTGCTTGATAAGACGTATACAACTGCCCTAGACATTTCGCAAGCAGAGATATAGAAACCATGACAATTCGGCGATAATTCGTAGTTAGCCAACAAATTGACGTCGAGTTGTGCACAATTTGGCCTGTTTGCCCATGTTGATCAAAGGGCAAGCGGCGTACCTGGAAGGCAGGATTTCGGTGGCGACTGCGAACGGGTTCGGGACATTCACGCAAGCGGAGTATGGGCAGCGCCTCGCCGGCGTGAAGACACGCATGCAAAAAGCCGGCTTCGATCTCATCGTCTGTCAGGATCCAGCCAACATGTGCTGGCTGACCGGCTATGACGGATGGTCGTTCTATGTTCCGCAGTGCGTCCTCGTCCATCTGGAGGAGGATCGGCCGATCTGGTTCGGCAGGGCGCAGGATGCCAAGAGCGCGCGCCTGACAACCGGCCTGCCGGAGACAAACATCGTGCCGTTCTCGGAGCGGCTGGTGCAGCAGCCCGTCGAACACCCCTATGACGAACTCGCCCGACTGATCCGGTCGCGCGGCTGGGAAAAGGCCCGTATCGGCGTCGAGATGGACGCGCATTATTACACTGCGCGCTGCCACGCCCACCTTGTCGAGGGACTGCCCGACGCGCACTTCGCCAACAACCACGATCTCGTCAACTGGGCGCGGCTGGTCAAATCCGAAGCCGAGCTGGTGCTGATCCGCGAGGCGAGTGCGATCTGCACGCATGCGATGAACCGCGCCATCGAGAAAATGCGGCCCGGTGTGCCTCAGAACCACGTCATTGCGGAAATCTATCACGCGCAGATCATGGGCGTGCCCGGATCAGGCGGCGACTATGCCGCGATCTGTCCGCTGATGCCCGTTGGCGAGGGCACTAGCACGCCGCATCTGACGTGGTCCGACGCGCCGCTGCCGGACAGCGGCCTCGCCATTCTGGAGATCGCCGGCGTGCGCCGCCGCTACCATGCGGCGCTGACCCGGACGGTACATTTCGGCAAGCCGCCGCGAGCCATCCTCGACATGGCCAAGGCGATCGTCGAGGGCGTCGACGCTGGCCTCGAGAAGGCGCGCCCCGGCAACACCGCCGAACAGGTGGAAGCCGCCTGGCAGGCAGTCCTGCGACGGAACGGGCTGAAGAAAGACAGCCGCGTCGGCTATCCGGTCGGGCTCGCATACCCGCCCGATTGGGGTGAACGCACCGCAAGCCTTCGTCCGGGCGATACTACCGAGATGCAGCCTGGGATGTGCTTCCATTTCATGGCCGGCGTCTGGCTCGACGATTTCGGCATCGCCATCTCGGAATCGTTCGTCGTCACGGAACGCGGCGGCGAACGCCTCTGCGATGTGGCGCGCGAACTCATCGTCATCGACTGACATGGGGGCCGGGAAACCGGCTGCCGAAAAGACCATGCCCGCCAGCAAGCCGGCAACAAGCATGAGGACGCCCGATGGATCGCAATCCTTTTTCCGAAGCCGAAATCGCAGGCCGCCTGGCAAAGGTCCGTACTGCACTGATTGAGCGTGAGCTCGACGCGGCGGTGTTTGCCTCGCCGGAGAACGTCTTCTATCTCACCGGGCTTGATCACTGGGGGTATTTTGCCCCTCACCTGCTGATTGTCCCGCTCCGGGAAAAACCTGTTCTGGTCACCCGCTCGATGGAGAAGGTGACAATCGAGAAGCAGGTGAAGGCAGCGGAATTCCGTGGCCATTCCGACAGCGAAACGGCGGCCGACCTTGCCGCGCGGGTGCTGGTAGAGCTCGGCCTATCCGGCAAGCGGATCGGCCTCGAATACTGGACAGCCGGCCTTAGCCATGGACTTGCCGTGGCACTCCAGATGCAAGCCGATGCAAAGTGGAGCGATGTCTCCGGTCTGATCGACAAAATGCGGCGGGTGAAAAGCGCCGAAGAACAGGCGCTGATGCGGCGGGCGGCACAAGTGACGGACGCCGCCGCCGGTGCCGCGATCGCGGCGATCTCCGATGGCGCTTCCGAACAGGAGGTCGCCGCCCAATGTGTTGCGGCAATGATCCGCGCCGGCGGTCATGCGCCGGGCTTCGGACCGTTCATCCGCCCGGCCGCGCGCCTGGGTGAAGAGCACACGACCTGGGGCGACGGGATCTACCGCAAGGGCGAGCCCGTCTTTGTCGAACTGTCCGGGTGCATCTCGCGCTACCACGCCCCGCTCGGCCGGCTCGTTCGCATAGGCCACATCAGCGATGAAGACGCCACAATGGCGGAGGTGACCGCCAAGGCGTTCAACGCGGTCGTCGAGGCGCTACGGCCGGGCGCCAAGGCGCGCGATGTCTACGCCGCCTGGCAGGCCGTCGCCGACGAGGCCGGTCTTTCCCACTATCGCCGCCATCACTGCGGTTACCTTGTCGGCGCCGGCCAGCCGCCGTCATGGACCGGCGGCAATTCGGTGACCGGCTTGAGGCACGATTCCGACCTCGAGATCCAAACCGGGATGAGCTTCCACATCCTGTCGTGGCTGATGGGCACTGGTCGCGGCAATGACTTCGTCTCCAACACGGTGCTGTTGACCGATGCGGGCGCCGAAGTGCTTACCCGCACGCCGGCCGGCCCGATCATTCGATAGGCCTGCACACATGGCGCGCTACTCGGCATTTTCGGTTTTCCGCAACGCGCTGTCAGGCCAGAAGAACTGGCAGCGAGCCTGGCGGGCCGCGGAGCCAAAATCGTCCTATGACGTGATCGTTATTGGCGGCGGCGGACACGGCCTCGCCACCGCCTTCTACCTCGCCGAGAACCACGGCATCCGTGACGTCGCGGTGCTCGAAAAGGGTTATGTCGGCGGCGGCAATGTCGGCCGCAACACCACCGTCATCCGCTCCAACTACCTGCTCGACGGCAACACCCAGTTCTACGAATTCTCGATGAAGCTTTGGGAGGACATGTCTCAGGCGCTGAATTTCAACGTGATGTTCTCCCAGCGCGGTCAACTCGTCACAGCGCATTCGGCCGATCAGCTCGACGGTTTCAGCCACCGCGCCAACGTCATGCGGCTGAACGGCATCGACGCCGACATCGTCGGCCGCGAAGACGTGCGCCGGCTGGTGCCCTATCTCGATTTTTCCGACACCGCCCGCTTCCCGATCCATGGCGCCATCTTTCAGGGCCGCGCGGGCACGGCACGCCACGACGCCGTCGCCTGGGGCTATGCGCGTGCCGCCGACAGCCATGGCGTCGACATCATCCAGAACTGCGATGTGACAGGCTTTGTCCGTGACGGCGACAGGATCGTCGGCGTCGAAACGACGAAAGGCCGGATCGGCGCCGGCAAGGTCGGCCTCGCGGTTGCTGGCCACACGTCCGTGCTCGGCGCCAAGACTGGGCTTGAATTGCCGATCGAAAGCCATGTGCTGCAAGCTTTCGTAACCGAGCCGCTGAAGCCGCTGGTAGATCACGTCGTCGCCTATGGCGCCGACCATTTCTACGTCAGCCAGTCGGACAAGGGGGGGTTGGTCTTCGGCGGCAATCTCGACGGCTATAATTCCTATGCCCAGCGCGGCAATCTCGGCGTCGTGCGCGAAGTGGCGGAGGCCGCGATCGCATTGATGCCGTGCATTTCGCGCGTCCGTCTGCTTCGCCATTGGGGCGGCCTCATGGACATGACCCCCGATGCCAGCCCGATCATCTGCCCGACGCCGATCGAGGGTCTCTATCTCAACGGCGGCTGGTGCTATGGCGGCTTCAAGGCGACGCCGGCTTCCGGCTGGTGCTTCGCCCACACGATTGCCACCGGCAAGCCGCATCCCTTGATCGCGGCCTACGGGCTCGATCGTTTCCGCACCGGCCACACGCTCGATGAGGCCGGCGCCGGCCCTTCCGCCTGGCTGCAATAGGAGGCAGGACAAAATGCTGCGCATCGAATGCCCCTGCTGCGGCCCGCGCGATCATGACGAGTTCCGCTATGGCGGCGATGCCTCGGTCAAGCGTCCGGCCCATGACGATCCCGATCCGGAGGCCTGGTACCGCTACGTCTATATCAGGACAAACCCGGCCGGCCCGCACCGTGAATTCTGGCAGCACGTGACCGGTTGCCGCCAATGGCTGGTGGTCGAACGCGACACCCGCAACCATGCCATCGCAGCCGTCGACTTCGCTAGAAAATTGCGGGCCAGGAAATCAACTCTCAGGAAGTCACCGGCATGAGTTCAAACCGCAAACGGCTGTCGGTGGGTGCCCGCATCATTCGCGAGCAGCCGGTCGAGTTTACCTTCGACGGCCGCAAGCTGGCTGGATATCGCGGCGACACACTTGCCTCCGCGCTGCTCGCCAATGGCGTCACGCTGGTCGGGCGCAGCTTCAAATATCATCGCCCGCGCGGCATTTTTTCCGCCGGACCCGAAGAGCCGAATGCGCTGGTTACGCTCGGGACCGCCGGGAGGCGCGAGCCGAACCTGCCGGCGACCACACTGGAACTCGCCGACGGTATGGTCGTGGAGAGTCAGAACCGCTGGCCATCGCTTGCCTTCGACATGCAAAGCGTCAACGGGCTGTTGGCACCGTTTCTGTCCGCCGGCTTCTACTACAAGACCTTCATGGGCCCGACGCGCCGCGCCTGGATGTTCTACGAGCACTTTATCCGCAAGGCTGCCGGTCTGGGCAGAGCCGGCACCGGCGTGGATCCCGACCACTACGAGGTTCGTCATGCCTTCGCCGATGTCGCCATCGTCGGCGGCGGCCCGGCGGGATTGTCGGCGGCGCGGGCGGCCGCCGCGGCCGGCGCGCGGGTCGCGCTGATCGAGCAGGATTTCCTGCTTGGCGGCCAGCTTCTGGCGGAACCGTCCGACAGCGCAGCGGCCGCATGGCTGAGGCAGGCCGAGGCCGAGTTGGAGGGCTTCGAAACCATCACGCTTATGAAGCGGACGACCGCTTTCGGCAGCTATGACGGCAATGTCCTTGGACTGGTCGAACAGCGCGATCCAACCAATCCGCAGCCGAATGGCGAGACACGGCAAACGGTCACTATGTTGCGCATCCGCTCGATCGTTTTCGCCACCGGCGCCATCGAGCGGCCGATGGTGTTCTCGAACAACGACCGGCCCGGCGTCATGCTTGCCTCGGCCGCCCGGACCTATCTCAACCGTTTCGCCGTCCTGCCGGGCAAGAAAATCGTCGTCGCTACCACCAATGACGGTGCCTGGCGCACCGCCTTCGACTATGCCGCAGCCGGCGCGGAGGTGACGATTGCCGATCTGCGCCCCGTCCCGCCCGCAGCACTTGCCGCAGAAGCCGCACGGCTCGGCGTGGTGGTGCGGGCCGCAACGCGCATCGTCGACCTGCATGGCGGCCATGCCGTCAGGCGCGTAACGCTCAATGGTCCGGAGGGACAATCTTCGGCCGCCTGCGACTTGGTCTGCATCTCCGGCGGCTGGTCGCCAACCGTGCATCTCACCTCACACCTCGGTGTCAAACCTGTGTATCGCGACGACATTGACGGCTTCGTGCCGGGCATCTTTTCAGCCAGCCAGTTCGGCGCCGGTGCAATGATAGGAGCCTATGCGACAGTCGCTGCCATCGAGGACGGCCATCGCGCCGGCATCGAAGCGGCAGCCTCCTGCGGCAAGTCGGCACCAGTGTCCGCTCCATCGAAACTCGATCTCGGTGAGACCGGCTCGAGCGTCCTTCGCGAAGCCCTGCCCGCTGGACGTGCAAAGGCCTTCGTCGATTTCCAGATGGACGTGACAACCGGGGATATCGAGCTCGCCCATCGCGAGGGCTATGAATCGGTCGAGCACCTGAAGCGCTACACTACGCTCGGTATGGGCACCGACCAAGGCAAGACCAGCAATTTTCCCGCACTTGCCGCGATGGCAGCGCTGCGCAACGCAACGATTCCTGAGACCGGCACCACGACCTTCCGCCCGCCCTATACGCCGGTTGCCATCGGCGCGCTTGCCGGGCGCGCCATCGGCCATCATTTCAAGCCGATCCGCCGCACGCCGATGCATGACTGGCACATGGCGAACGGCGCCGAGATGCTCGAGGTCGGGCTCTGGATGCGGCCCTATTTCTACCGGCAGTCGGGACGTGACGTGAACGACGCGTATGTCGCCGAAATGCGGAATGTGCGCCAGGCCGCGGGGCTGATGGACATCTCCACGCTCGGCAAGATCGATGTCCGGGGCCCGGATGCGGCAATCTTCCTCGATCGCATCTACGCCAACGGCTTTGCCAAACTGGCGGTAGGCCGCGCCCGCTACGGCATCATGCTGCGCGACGACGGTATCGTCTTCGACGACGGCACCACGACGCGGCTGGCGGAAAACCGGTTCTTCATGACGACCTCGACCGCCAAGGCCGCGGATGTGCTGTCGCGTCTCGAATTCCTGCTCGACACGGCCTGGCCGGATTTGCGTGTGGCCGTCACCTCGGTCAGCGATGAATGGGCGGCAATGTCGGTTGCCGGGCCTAACAGCCGCGCAATCCTCGGTGCCGCTTTTCCTGCCCTTGACGTTTCCGATGAGGCACTTCCGCACATGGGACTACTCGAAAGCGAGTGGGAGGGCCGTGGGCTCCGCATCTTGCGTCTCAGTTATTCCGGCGAGCGCGCTTACGAAATCTATGTCGGCGCCACTGCCGGTGAACAGCTCTGGAGCTGTCTGCTCGAAGCCGGCAGACTGCTCGAGCTGAAGCCCTACGGCGTGGAGGCGCTTGGCGCGCTGCGGGTCGAAAAGGGCCATGTCGCCGGACCTGAGATCGACGGGCGCACGACGCTCGACGATCTCGGCCTCGGCCGCATGGCCGGCAAGCGCAGCGGCTTCGTCGGCGACGTCCTGCGACGGCGCCCTGCCCTCCAGGCCCCCAACCGACAGCGCCTGGTCGGACTGGAATGCATTGAGGACGGAAAACGCCTGCGCGGCGGCGCCATCCTGTTCCTGCCGGATGAGAAACCCCATGGCCATGGGCGCGGTCGCGTCACCTCCGTCACTTTCAGCCCCGAACGCGGCCATTATGTCGGGCTGGCCCTGCTTGCCGGTGATGTCGCGGCAGAAGGAAGCGAGGTCGTAGCGGTTTATCCGATGAAGGCCGAAACGGTTCGCGCCCGCGTTGTCTCGCCGGTATTCGTCGATCCACAAGGAGAACGGCTGCATGACTAGCTTGACCTCTTCTCGGGATTTCAGCCTGTCCGTGGCAGATTGTCCGCTTATCCAGATCGAGGGCTGGGACGCGACATTGACGCAATTCGAAAAGAGCGTCTCGGCGCCGCTGGGCAAGAGACTTCCCGCTTCGGTCGGAGAGACGGTTCGCCACAAGGGGCTTCTAATTATCCGCGTTGCACCTCGCCGCCTCTGGCTGGCTCTCGACGAAGGCACGCAACCGCCTGCCCTCGTCGTCGACCCCGATCTCGGCTGTTCCGTTCCCCTCGGGGAAGGTCGTGTTCGTTTGAAAATGGCTGGCCCTGATATCGCAAGTCTTCTGTCCGGCTGCATTGCCGTCGACTGGCACGCGCCGGCCGCCGCTCCGGGCCGCGCCGTGCTGACATCCTTCCATCACGTGTCCGTGCTCTTCCTGCGCACCGGGCAGACCGCGTGTGAACTTATCGTGCCGCGAAGTTTTGCCCGCAGCCTCTCGGATTGGATCGCCGACGGCTAGCCCTGGCCGAGATCCGCCAATTCGAGGGCGCAGCTGAGGTCCGCCTAAGTGACGGCAAAGCTGCAACGGGCTACCAGGCCCTCGCCAGGCGCAAGCACCGACAGTCCATTCCATTTGTCGATCGAACCACGATTGTGGGCATCGACAGCATGACTGACCGGTTCAAAACAGAAGAAGTCGCTCTCGTCCGATAGCGAATAGACCAGGTAGAAATTCAAGGGCGATGAAGCTTCAATCCGCAGGCTGCAACTGTGCTCCGGCCACGATATGGTGGCGACGCCGCTCCAACCGGCAAACAGATTGTTTATCCATCCACTCGGCAATACGACTGGGGCGCCGAAATCCCAATCGGCATGGGTTTTGACATCCACAAATCGTTCGGGGAGATGGCTGGGCAGTTCGAGACAAACCTGCGAGGCCAGCGCATGAAGCGCGGTTCGTGCCGTTCTCGGGAACCACGGATGGATGCCAAGCCCGAACGGCAATCTGATCGATGCCTGATTGACGATGCGAAGCTTCAACTCGAGCCCCTGTCCGGCCAGCGCGTAGCTCACCTCGGCGCGATATCGGTATGGGCCGGGCCCGTTGCTGATGAGGGACAGCTTCGCGTTGTCCTGCGCTGCGCTGTCGACGTCCCACTCGCTGGAAAATCCGTTGCCGTGGATGGGAAATGGCTCGCCTGCAACATTGGCAGGCAGTTCGTGGAATTTGGAGTCGAATGTGAACCCGCCGCCCGAGATGCGATTCGACCACGGCAAAAGCAGGTTGCAGGCAAGGTCGAACGGGTTGCTGCTCCCGCCATCCGGCCATGGCCGGAAGAGCGGCACGCGCCCATAGTCCAGTCTCGCAAGGCCTGCCCCAAGCGATGGGACAATTTCAGCGGACAGGTCTCCGCTTCTGATCTTGATCGTCCGGACCATCAGTTTCGGACGGTGTCGGCCTTGGCAGCGGCGATCGGCTGTTGACGGCGGCCTTTGCGAGCCACTGCAAGAAGGTCGTTCGACGCGATCCCGATGAGCGCCTTCATCTGATCGTGAGCGTCGTCGGCCCTGCGCATCCTAATTGCCTCCAGCACGTCGCCATGCGCGCTGAGCGTCTGCTGGTAATTGGCGGTGGCCGATGTGGTCAAGCGGAAGGAGAAGCTGAGAGCGGCCGCGAGCATATTGCCGAGATTGGCGAACACCGGGTTGCGGCTGGCACGAAGAATGGCGGTATGAAACCTGACGTCGGCATCGAGACACGCAGCGAGATCGTCCTGCGGAGCAATGCGCATGGCTTCATAGGCCGCTTCGATGACTGCGAGATCGCCTGACGTCGCCATCTTGGCCGCAAGTTGGGCGGCAGCGGGTTCAATGACCAGTCGCGCCTCGATCAATCCGCGGACGAAATCGAGGTCGGGCTCGATATCGCGCATCCATTCCAGAACCTGTGCATCCAGCCTGTTCCATTCGCTCGACGCGCGCACACGCGTCCCGGCCCGCTTGCGTGCCTCGATCAGTCCTTTCGCCGAAAGCGTCAGAAGAGCATCGCGAAGTGCAGTGCGGCTCGCCCCGTAGATGACGCAAAGTTCGGCTTCCGTTGGCAGCACGGAATGCTGCGCGTAGGAACCGGCGAGGATGCGCTGTCCTAGATCGCGTGCGATGCGATCCTTGAGCGATGACGTGGTGCCATCCGCGGCAGGAATGTCCTGCTTGCCCTGGCCAGTCGAAGCGATCGCCGCGTCCATCGTCATGTCCTGTTCAAGTGGTACTCGGCAATTACCACAGCAAGTATCAGCAGCGAGCCCTTGGCAAGCAACTGATAGAAGGTTGGCACGGACGTCAGTATCATCCCGTTGTTGAGGACGCCAATGATGGCGACGCCCAGCAGCGCGCCGATGATCGTACCCTTCCCGCCCTGCAAGGCGCAGCCACCCAGCACGGCCGCTGTGATGGCCTCGAGTTCCAGACCTTGGGATCCGGATACGGGCTGCCCCGAGCCGGTACGGGCAGCCAACAGAATCCCGGCCAATCCGGCCGTCACTCCACTCATGATGTAGATGCCGACGCGGTAGCGGTTGATGTTGATGCCGGAGAAGCGCGCGACAACGGGATTGCCGCCCAGGGCATAGATGTTACGCCCAACGATCGAGCGGGCAAGGAAGAGATGGAACACGATCGCGGTCAGCAAAAGAATCCAGATCAGCAGAGGCAAGCCGAGGATTTTTCCGATCCCGATGAAGCGGAATGTGTCGCTGAAGATCGCGATCGATTGTCCATCGGACATGATGAATGCGATGCCGCGGAAGATCGCCATCGTACCGAGAGTCGCGATGACTGCGTTGACCCGCCCATAGGTGATGATGATGCCGTTCACGAGACCGGCAAGACCGCCCAGGACCAGGCCGGCAACAATGCCCACCGCGGGTGATCCGGTGGCCTGGATGGCCATTGCGGTCGATACTGTGGTCAGACCGACAATTGCGCCGACAGCGATATCGAGCCCTCCGGCGACAATAACCACGGTCTGGCTCATCGCCAGAACGCCCAGGATGGTAATACCTAGACCGATGTTCAGCAGGTTTCGGCTGGAGAAGAACACGTCGCCTCTCAGGATGCCGAAAATGAGCACGAGGATGGCGAGAGCAACCAGAAGGCTTATGTTGTGAATGCCGATGCGCTCCGCGATGCGTAAGGACGCGCGCCTTTTGTCGGTTTGTGCTGTTGCTGTCCTGAGTTCAAGGCTATTCACTGAATTTGTCCTCCGAGCGATGGCACAGATTGCGGCATTGCGTGTTTCAGGATCGTGGCCTCGTCGATGTCGGGGCGGGAAAGTTCGGCGGTGATCCGGCCTCCAGCCATGACGAGCACCCTGTCGGCGAGCCCGATCAGTTCCGGCATTTCCGAGGAAATCAGGATTATGCCGATGCCGCTGGCGGCGAGTTCATCGACCAGGCGATAGATTTCCGCCTTGGCGCCGATGTCGATGCCGCGGGTCGGTTCGTCGAGGAGGAGAAGCATCGGCTGCCGCGCAAGCCAGCGCGCGAGAACGACCTTCTGTTGATTGCCGCCCGACAGTTTCGAAACCTGTTCGTCGAGGTTAGGCGCCTTGATCGACATCTTTGCTGCGAGCGGTGAGACAATCTCCAGCGCCTTGCGCCGGTTGAAGAAGCCGAAGGTCGATGTCCTGTCGGGCACGCAAAGCGAAGCGTTGTCAAGAATGCTGCGGAACAGCAGCAGGGCTTCGTGCTTGCGGTCTTCCGGGGCGAAGCCGATGCCCGCCACGATCGCTGCATGCGGGCTGTTAGAGCCAACGGGCACGCCATTCATCGTTATGGTTCCGCCGAGGCGCCGATCATAGCCGACGATCGCCTTCGCCAGTTCGGATCGGCCCGCCCCCATAAGGCCGGCGATGCCGAGCACCTCCCCGCGGCGGACCTTGAGGCTCACATCGGTGACGTGGTCGGTGGTCAGGCCCGTCACCTCCAGCAACGGTTGCCCCGATTGCCACGTCTCGCGCGTAAACAGATCGGCGATGTCGCGGCCCACCATGAGCTTGGCTATGGTCTGCTCGCTGGCACCGGCAGCGGGGGATTCGTCGACCAGCCGGCCGTCCCGTAAAACGACAATGCGGTCTGCTAGGTCGATGATCTCGTTCAGCCGGTGAGAGATGTAGACGATCGAAGTGCCCTCTTCGCGCAGCCGGCGGATTACTGAAAACAGACGGCGCGCTTCGTCGTCGGTCAGTGACGAGGTCGGCTCGTCGAATGCGATCAACTGGCCGCCGGCACGTATTGCGCGCATGATTTCGATCATCTGACGCTGCGCCGGACCGAGCGTGCTGCAGAGTTGCCGCGGCCGCATATCCTGTTGCATGCCGAAGGTCGCAAGCACCTTATCGGTCTGCTCCTCCAGCCTGTGCCAGTCGAGCAGGACGCCCGCCAGCCGCGGCAGTTCCCCAACGAAAATGTTCTCGGCCACGGTCAGGTTCGGAACGATCTCCGGCTCCTGATGGATGACGCGTATTCCGGCTCTGTGGCTGTCGCGCGGTTCGCTGAAAACGATCGGTGTGGAACTGTGCAGCACAGTGCCGGTGTCCGGTGCGAACACGCCCTCGAGAATTCGCATCATCGTCGATTTGCCGGCCCCATTCTCGCCAACCAGGGCGAGCACCTCTCCCGGCCGAAAGGCAATCGAGACGTTGTCGAGCGCCTGCACGACGCCGAAGCGTTTCGATATCCTATCGAGCGAGAAGAAATCCGATTGCATCAAAGCTCACTCCCGAGGATCGTGTGTGCGCTGACAACCTGCCGGCCCAAAAAGCGTCATGCGCCCTACGGCGCATGACGCATAGCCGGTTCAGTGGCAGAGCTTGGCTTTGTAGTCCGACGCAAAATTGTCGGCGGTGATGTATTCCGGGTCGGTGAAGGATTGAACGGGAAGCTTCGTTCCATCCTTGATCGAGGCCAAGAGAATCTTCACCGCAAGCGCGCCGTGATTTTCCGAATTGAGCCACATCGTGCCACGGAATGCCGAGGGCTTTCCTGATCCGAAGGCGTCGCAGGCGCGGCTCCCGTCGATGCCTATCCCCATGCCCTGGTCTGCGCTATAGCCGGCATTCTCCAGTGCTCGCGCACCACCCAGCACGCCATCATCGTTGCATGAGTAGAATATCCAGTTCGTGACGCTGGGATTGGCCGTCAATGTGGTGGTCATCACGTCGATGGCGTTGACCATCGTGTTGTCGTAGGGAACGCGCACGATATTCCCAGGCTTGAAATCGGGCACCGCCTTCAGGAACGCTTCTTCCGCGCCCTTGTTGCGCTGCATGCAGGTATCCGCCTTGCGATCCTCGATCGAGGCGATACGCACCTCTTTGCCCGCCCAGCCGTCGGCCTTGTAGAGCTTGGCGAGCTCTTCGCCCACCCGCGCACCGATGTTGTAGGCATTCATGCCGACATAGGGGACCTGGGTGCCATCCTGGTAGTAGATATCGTCGTCGACCGCCACCAAGGGAATTTTAGCGGCCTTTGCTTTCTCCGCGATGACTGGTCCCAGCGCCTTGTCGGGGACGACGATGGCGATGCCTTTCACACCATCGCCGACCATCGTATCGAAGGTCGTGATCGTCAAATTGGCGTCGAACTGGACGTCCTGCGACACGAACGCGGCCCCTGCCGCCTCAGCCGCTTTCCTGGCGCCACCGACTTCGGCGACAAACCATGGATGGTCACCCATCTTGTTGATGTAGCCGATCTTGATTTCGTCTGCGCTTGCTGCGCCACTCATCAGTCCGGCAGCCAGTACCGCAAATGTCGCCAAAGCCTTTGTTGTGGTTTTCATGAAGATCCTCCCTGAGAGCTCTTTGGTGATTGCTAGTCGTGGTAGAGAACCGAGCGCCCACCATCGATGGTGATCGTCTCGGCACTTATGAACGGCGCTTCGTCCGAAGCGAGGAAAACCGCCGTCATTGCAACCTCGTCCGGCCGGCCGATGCGCTTGGGCGGATGGAGGTCGTAGGCTCGCCGCTTCTCCTCGGCGGGGTTCGGGAACGTGTTCCAGTAGGCCTCCGCGATCGGCGTCTCGATATAGCCGGGCGCGATCGCGTTCACCCGGATACCGCGTGCGGCGTATTCAATGGCCAGCGAACGGGTCAGGCCCAAAAGTGCATGCTTGGCGACCGGGTACGGGAACGTATGGGGAATGATCTGGAAGGCGTGACAGCTCGCTATGTTGACGATGGACCCCGAGCCCTTCGCCAGCATCGTCGGCAAAACCGCCTTGGCGCAGAACCACGCGGCCTGGAGGTCGAGCTTAAGGCAGCGCTCCCATTCCTCATCCGGCATCATCAATGGTTCGTAGAAGACGTTGGCACCGGCATTGTTGACCAGAATGTCGACGCCGCCATAGGCCGTGATCGTCCGCGCGACCATGTTCGCGACCGCGGATGCGTCGGTGACGTCAGTCTCGACGAACAGAGCGTCCGCGCCTTGTGCCAGCAGTTCGTCGGCGATCGCTTTCCCGCTTGCCGCATTCAGTTCGGCAATAACGGTCTTTGCCCCATGCATCGCGAAGGCGCGGGCGGTGGCGGCACCAATGCCCTGGCCCGCTCCCGTGACGATTGCGATCTTTCCTTGCAGCCGGCCTGCCATCGCATTCACCAGTCGACCACGGTGCCGTCCGGCATGACGGCATTACGGGCATGCAGCACTTCCTGCTTGAAGGGGTGGCGCGCGATCACGTCCTCATTGACGGTGACGCCAAGGCCCGGCAGTTCGGGCAGATCCCAGCGGCCTGGTTTACGCTGAATTGGCCAGGTGACGACGTCGTCGTACCAGGCGACGGCACCGGACATCTCCTCCTGAATGACAACGTTCGGCGTCGATATGCCGAAATGAAGAGCAGCCACACCGGCGATCGGACCAAGCGGGTTGTGCGGCGCAAGGCCGATGCCTGCGGTTTCCGCCATGGCCGCGATCTTCTTCGTCTCGAGCAGACCGCCAGTGTGGCAAATATCAGGCTGGGCAATGTTGAAGGCGCGGGCTGCGATCGAGTGCGTAAATTCGCGACGTCCGATCAGCCGCTCGCCGGAGGCGATCGGCACGGCTGATCGCGCCGTGATATGCGCCAGTCCGGCAACATCTTCGGGTGGAACGGGCTCTTCCGCGAACATGATGCGGGCCGGCTCGATTGCCTTGAGGTAGTCCATCGCCGCGTTAACCGATGCAGGGCGTCCGTGGAAATCGACCATGATCTCGATATCCGGGCCTACCGCCTCGCGAAGTGAGCCAACCATATTGGCAACGGAGTCGACTGCCTTGGCGGGCGATACGTAGTGGGTGTAGGGAACGCAGACGACTTTGACCGCGTCATAGCCTGCTTGCGTCACGATGCGTCCGCGTTCCACAATCACATCCGCGGATCCGGTCTCATAGACCGCCTTCATGTCCCCGAGGCCGAGATGCGTGTAGGTGCGCAGATAGTCGCGGACCTGACCGCCCAAAAGGCGCCAGACGGGGACGCCCAATGACTTGCCCAGGATGTCCCAGAGCGCGATCTCGATGCCGCTGACGGCAGACATTCCCTCGACGCCAAGACGCCAAAAGCCGTGGCGCGTAAGTATCTGGTAGCACTGCTCCACGTTGCGCGGATCTTGCCCGACGAGCAGGGCCTCAAGATCCTGAAGCGCCCCAACGACGGCTCGGGTCTTCCATTCCAGCGTCGCCTCACCCCAGCCAAACAGCCCGGGCTCGTCGGTTTCGACCCGAACGAAGACCCAGTTGCGCATTTCCGCGTTGCAGACGCGCGCCTTGATGGCCGTGATTTTCATCGGTCCTCCCAGACCTGCCGTTTTTTGAGGGCAATATGTATGATTTATTACCGATAATATGGACGAGTCAAGCGCAATGTCGATGTGGACCAGGGCCGCGCCTCGATCTTCAACGCGCAACCATCATGTCCTCGCCGCCCGTCCAGCGCAGGCATCAGCAGCTCGCTCAGCTTGCCTGATCAGTATTCGCCAACGTCGATGACAGCCTGGGCAAAGGCTTGCGGGACTTCTTGAGGCAAGTTGTGGCCGATACCGCCGGTGATGATCCGGTGCGTGTATCTGCCCGAGAATTTCTTGGCGTAGGAACTGCTGTCGGGATGGGGTGCGCCATTGGCATCACCCTCAAGGGTAACGGCCGGCACTGTGATCACGGGAGCTTCGGCCAGCCGGTTTTCCAGAACGTCATATTCCGGCTCGCCATGTACCAGGCCGAGCCTCCAACGGTAATTGTGTATGACGATACTGACGTGATCCGGGTTATCCAGGCCGCCGGCGCGCTCAGGCCGAGTTCGGTGGCGGCGAACGTCATTGCTGTCGCACCGACAATGCGCCGGCGTCGATGATCAACCGTGTCGGGGCCTTACTCGCATTCATGATGAAGCCTCTATGACGACCAACAAGCGGGAACGACTAGACCGCCCGCATCGGCCGACAGGAAATATTGCGCTTGTTTCGATGGTGACTGCGGCGAATCCAGTATTGTAACCACTCGGTCAGGGGGCAGTGCGGCGAGCTCTGACAGAATGTCAGTAAGGTCCAGCGTTTCCTCGATTTCCCTTCGGAGAAATTCGAGATGTAGGCCGTCCCCACGCTTGGAAGCGGCAGGATGTAGCATCCGCAGAAACGGCAGCATGAGAATGACTCCTGATCTTCTGTTGGGGAGAGAGGATATGTTGCGTCTGATCTTATGCTCGCGGCCACCCTCGGCTTTAGACGAGGCCCTCACGATTCATTGCGACGCGCACAGCCGGTCGGGCAGCCATTCGGGCGCGGAGCGCTTGCAAAGGCGCGGGAACAGGGACGTGGAAGCGGGCCGCCCAAAGCAGCATCACGAAAAGATAAAAATCCGCGACGCTGGGTTTGTCGCCGAACAGATAGTCGGTCTTGAGCCCGTCTGCGAAGAACTCGAGTTGGCTCGTAATCGTCGCGCTCGCCTTGGCCTTTTCAGCATCGCTGCTTTGGTGCCACATCGGCTTGAAGCTTCGGTGTATTTCAGTCGAGACATAGGTCAGCGCTTCGAGAACGCGCGTACGGCCCAAAGGCCCTTCCACTCCCAGTGCCGGGTATCGTGACGCGAGCCAATCGAGGACGGCGATGTTTTCCGTCAGCGTTTCGCCGCTATCCAGCACGAGGGCTGGAACATACCCCTTGCGCGTCACGGTGGTGAAATCGTCCCCGGAGGCCGTCCGCTTGGTTTTGAGATTGACGGTTTCGCGCTCGAAGGATGCACCAGCCTCCTCCAGCGCGATGTGGTCGGCCAGGCTGCACGCGAGAGGGCTGTAGTAGAGTTTCACCGCTTTTCCCTTTTCTGAACCCGATTGAATCGCGCTGGTCGTCGTCGGGCGGAAAACCTGCCACGCGAGACAACCGCTCCAAGAACTCGCACTTGGCGGGGACGACGACTACGACACCGACAGCTAGACATGCCTATGCCGAGGTATGGTCGGGCTGAAGTTTGGGATCGCCGTGCGCAATGCCGGGGCATATCCCAGCTCAGTGGCCAACGGTTATTGGGAGGAATCCAGAACCTTCCATGATGGCATCATCGCCAGCCCGGCCAGTCCTTCGCTCAGGAAATCCTAAACGAAAGTATTGGACGCGCGCGCCGTTGGCACGATGGCTCACACCCGGCCACGGCCGGCATATTTCGGGCGATATGAGCAGACTGGAAAGGCGAAAGCCGTGGCCTGCTTTTGCTCGATTGCCACCAACGCGATGACGCAGCTTCCAGCAATAGGAGTCGCCACCATGGCCCACCTTTCCGAAACCTCCACAGCCGAGCACACATTGCGCGTCGAAGCGCCCGCCGCGATCGAGGTCGACGTCTCATCGCTGACGCCGGGAACGTCGCTGATCGTCGACTGGCATGGCAAGCCGGTGGTCGTACGCAACCGATCCGAAAAAGAGAGGAAAGACGCCGAGGCGGTCAGTCTCCCCGAGCTCAAGGATCCAATCGCCCGCAATGCCAACCTGCCGGCCGATGCGCCGGCAACCGACGCCAACCGAACTGTGCCGGGCAAGGAAGCCTGGGTAGTGATGATCCAGGTCTGCACCCATCTCGGCTGCATCCCGCATGGTCAGGAAGGCGATTTCGACGGCTGGTTCTGCCCCTGCCACGGTTCGCAATACGACACCGCCGGCCGCATCCGGAAGGGGCCGGCACCAGAGAACATGGCGGTACCGGTGTTCCAGTTCGTTTCCGACACCAAGATCCGTATCGGCTGAGGCAGGGGGCTTTCGATGAGCGGCGACAAATACTCGACCTATACGCCCAAAACCAGAATCGAACGTTGGCTCGACGCCCGCCTGCCGCTGCCGCGGCTGGTCTATGACAGCTTCATCGTCTATCCCGTCCCGCGCAACCTGAACTACGCTTATACGTTCGGCGGCATCCTCACGATCATGTTGGTTTCACAGATCCTGACCGGCATCGTGCTGGCGATGCATTACGCTCCTGATACGGGGCTGGCCTTCAATTCGGTCGAGAAAATCATGCGCGACGTGAATTCGGGCTGGCTGCTGCGCTATCTCCATTCCAACGGCGCGTCGTTCTTCTTCATTGCCGTCTACATCCATATCTGCCGCGCGCTCTACTATGGTTCGTACAAGGCGCCGCGTGAACTGCTGTGGGTGCTCGGTTGCACCAACCTCCTGCTGATGATGGCGACGGCCTTCATGGGCTACGTGCTGCCTTGGGGACAGATGTCGTTCTGGGGCGCTACTGTCATCACCAACTTCTTCACGGCCATTCCGCTGGTTGGCGACTGGCTCCAGCAGCTTTTGCTCGGCGGCTTCGCGGTCGACAATCCGACGCTGAACCGCTTCTTTGCGCTGCATTACCTGCTGCCATTTGTGCTTGCGGGCGTGGTGACCTTGCATATCTGGGCGCTTCACGTCGTCGGCCAGAACAATCCGACCGGCATCGAGGTCAAATCGAAAACCGATGTCGTGGACTTCACGCCCTATGCGACCGTCAAAGATGCCTTCGGCATCCTCGTGTTCCTGTTCTTCTTCGCCTACTTCGTCTTCTACTTGCCGAACTATCTCGGGCATCCCGACAACAATAGCATCGCCAATCCGCTGAAGACGCCGGCCCACATCGTGCCGGAATGGTACTTCCTGCCGTTCTACGCGATCCTGCGGGCCATCACGTTCAATATCGGGCCGATCGATTCCAAGCTCGGCGGCGTGCTCGCGATGTTCGGCTCGATCGCGGTGCTGTTCCTGGTGCCGTGGCTCGACACCTCGAAGGTGCGCTCGGCAGTCTATCGCCCCTGGTACAGGGTGCTCTTCTGGCTGTTCGTTGCCAATGCCCTCTTTCTCGGCTGGCTCGGCTCCCGGCCGGCGGAAGGCGCATACGTCGTGATGTCCCAACTGGCGACGCTTTACTATTTCGCGTTCTTCCTCATCGCCATGCCGGTGCTCGGGCTCATCGAAAAGCCGCGACGGCTGCCGAATTCGATCACCGAAGCAGTGCTCGAAAAAGACAAGGCCAGGGGCAGAGGCCCGATCGCCGGGCCGGAGACCAAACATTGAACTGGGCATTGCGGTGATCGTTCATGAACTGGTGGAACTCTCCTCTGGTCTACATCGTGTTGCTCGGCCTCGCCGGGATCGTCGTTTGGTCTCTCATCCCCAGACGCTTCGCCAATGCGAAGCTGGTCGTCCAACTCGCCTTTTTCGTCGCGATGTCGGCCATGGTTCTCCACCTGCGCGTCGTGCCGTACGAGGCCGCAGGGGACAACGAGACAACCGGAGGAGCGATCCTCATCGGCTCGGTCAAGCTGCTCTGGTGGGTTCACCTTGCCTGGGCGCTGATCGGATTTGTCCGTATCTATCTCGTCTTTGAGCGAAAGCCGCGCGAGGCACGTCTCCTGCAGGACGTCGTGGTCGGCATCGTCTATGCTGGAATGTTCCTGTCGATCCTGGCGTTCGTCTTTGCAGTGCCGGTCGGAACGCTCATTGCCACGTCGGGCGTGTTTGCCGTTATGCTGGGACTGGCGCTCCAGAATACGCTTGGCGACGTATTCTCGGGGATCGCGCTTAACCTCGGCCGCCCTTACGTGCTTGGAAACTGGATCATTCTGGGCGACGGAACCGAAGGCCGCGTTGTCGAGACCAACTGGCGGTCGACTCAACTCCTTACCCCGACCCACAATGTCGTCGCGCTGCCAAACAGCCTTCTCGCCAAGATCGGGGTAACAAATTTAAGCGGTCCGGACGAGAGCCATGGACTTGCCGTCACCGTCAAGGTGGCGCCAACGAAGACGCCGGCGATCATCGTAGATCTCATGCGCACTGTCTTGCTGAGCTGCAATTCAATCCTCCAGGACCCTTCGCCTTCGGTTACCATCAGAAGCCTGGATGCTGCAGCTATCGAGATCGAGTTGTCGTTTCGCGTCGCAAGTATTGACCAGCGAAGTGCCGCTCGGAACGACATCTTCGATCTCATTTATCGCCATTCAAAGTCGACCGGCATGCTGCTGGCGCAGCCACTTTCGGCTTCGATTGCCATGACCAACCGGCCGAGCCACGAGACGGCAGCCTCGCAAGGCTTCACCCCGATCGACCTCATCAATTTCATACCGGTATTCTCGGCACTGACGGGTACCGAGCACGAGTCGCTCGCCAAAGCGGCCTCGGTTCGCATCTACCATAAGGGCGAGATCATCGCACGACAGGGAGAGATGCTGCCGTCGCTCATGATCGTACGGACGGGAGTCATCGTCCGGCAAATTGGCGAGGACGATGATCAACTGAAGGAGATCGGCCGGCTTGCACCTGGCGATTTCTTCGGCGAGACCGGCCTGCTCGCCGGCATTGGCGAGATGTCGAGTTTGCGGGCAATGACCCCCGTCACGGTTTACGAGATAGACCAGGAAAGCTTTGCGCCGCTGCTGCACGACAGGCCCGAAATGGCCGAAGATCTTGCCGCGATCCTGTCGATGAGGGTGTCGGCCTTTAATGAAAGCGGCATCGCCGGACAGCACCACGCGAGCTCCAAATTCGCGCTCCTCAAAGCCATTCAGACGGTCTTTCGCGCCGCTCCGTTCAAGCGCGTTCGAGCACCTGGCTGACAAGGCATGCAGAAGGACAGAGATCCATGACCGTCCGCCAAAGCGATATCACAGGCATCGATACACTCATCCAGCCGGCTATCCGTGATTTTGCGGACGGACTGAAGATAAGGCGCGCATTGCCCTCCTCGAATCGCCTCATGATCGGGCCCTTCATCCTGTTCGACCATTTCGGCCCCGCTATATTCGACGCAGGTCACGGTTTCGATATGGGACCGCATGATAAGGCAGCGGATGGTGACCTCTGCGCCGCGACGGCTTTACGCCGCTGGCACGAGCAGACCACTACGACATCAAGTAGAGATCGTTCATCGTTTCCTCGTCGAGCAAACCGTCGAACCAGACGTCGAAGATTGTCTCGAGCAGAAACTCGTCGTTGCTTGCTTCGGAAAACAGCGTGAGGGACGCGTGCAACTTCTTCGCATCAACCTCACCGAAGACAGCGCGAGCGCTCAGGCCGGAGAGCCGTTGCAGGGTGCCAACGCATTCCCGATAACGGCCTCCGAGGATCGGAAATGAGAGATAGGCGCTGGCTTCGTCGAGCGATGTGATTGCATATGGCTCAGGCGCTGCACCACTTTGCCTTGTGGCCAACCTTGGGAAAATGAACTCCATGTAGGGAGTGCACATCATCCCTCGACGTAGAATGGCCAGCGCGTCGTCGTAGACCGGATCCTGTGCGCTGACGAACCTCTGCAAATCATACTCGTCAGGCATTTGGATAGATCCTTGGGAAACCCTCAACATTCGTGCCCATGACTAGCCGCCGACGACATCTGCATAGTCCGGGTGCTTGGCGAAAAAGCGGCTCATGAAGGGACATTTCAAGATCGCTTTACGGCCGGTTTTGCGGAGCAGTTCGAAGGTCCCTTGGGCCAATTGCGACGCGATCCCCTGTCCGGAAAATTCCGACGGGACTTCGGTGTGTATCAGCGCAACCTTCCCGCCCTCGAGCCGATAATAGGCCGCCGCAAACCTATCGCCGGCGATCGGCAGCTCGAAACGATGCTGTTGGACGTTTTCGACGACTTGTGCATCCATCTTTATCTCTCGATTGTATGTCACGTTTATCACCGGAGGCAGATTGGCGGGGCCGCTATCGCATCGCAGGCAACCGCAGAGTGACGGTCGTGCCTGCCCCAAGTGTGCTCTGAATATCGATGCTTCCGCCTGATTGCTCGGCAAAGTGCTTCACCATCGGCAATCCGACGCCGCCGAGGCCTTCGCTTTTGGTGGTGAAGAACGGATCGAAGGCGCAGACCATCGTCTCGCTGGTCATCCCGATACCGTTGTCCGCGACACGGATATCTACCTGACTGGCGGCGGAGTTTTCAGAGGCCAAGCCGGCATCGATCGAGATGAAACCGCCGTCAGGCATTGCATCGCGCGCGTTGAACAGAAGATTCAGAACCGCATTTTGCAATCCAAAGCGATCGCATCGCACCAAAGGCAGGTCGGACCCGACCCGAAGCTCAAGACCGAAATTGGCGTCCAAGGCGCTCCGTACGAGGGTTTCGATCTCAGCCAGGCAAGCACCTACGTTTGTGTATTCGATTTCAGCGTGGCTCTCTCGGGCCAGGCTGATGGTTTGCCGGACAAGGCCACCAGCCCGCTCCAAAGCCGTTTTGGCGCCGGCAATTACAGGCCCAAGCGCCGGAGCCGCTTGGATGTTCGGATCGCGGGCCAGGTGGTTCAACGCCGACGAGGCGACCTGAATGAGATTGCCCAGGTCATGGACGATGCCAACCGTCGACATTTGCACGGACATACCACTGCCAGGGCCATCGGGCGGGCCGTCGAAGACATCTTCCTTTATGTCCGGACGAAACATTTCATTCCCCGCTGGCTAAGTCGTCACCTATTTGCTCCAATACGCTATAATTTACGACCTTTATTTTCTACTATATCTAAGAAGACGCCGATGCATACTTCCGTATATTCAATCGCGAGACCATGCTCTATTGATAGCCGATCCCGCTGATGTAGTTGGCAAGCAGCCGTTCCTGCAGTTCCTCTTGTTTAAAGAGCGCCTTCATCGCATCACGGATATCGAGGACGCCTAGCGGTTTCGAGTCAGCCCCGAGCACCGGCACATTCTGCAGGCCTTGCGCGGCCATGGTCTGCCAGACTGAATGAAGATCATCATCGGGACCACAGGACACGATGGACCGGCTCATCAATGCCGCAATCGCCGCTTCTGTTGACCCTGAATTGGCCAGATGGCGGACAAGGTCGGACTTGCTCAGCACGCCTGCCGCCTCCCCACTGCCGTGACACACCACGACCAGGCCTATTGCGGGCCTGGAAAGTGAGAGTGCCGCACTGCGGAGTGGAGCGTCGACATCGACCACCATGAGACGGGCCGATATTACTGGATGCAGACTGTCAATGCGCATGACGCCCTCCTGAGAGCGCCTCGCGGCCGTGGCCGGGAGGCTGAGATCGGTTCCAGTGTTGGTCGCCGAGCTCGGCGACTTTGCCCGGCCGCTCAGAATGGCTCACAAACAACCGCCATTCTGACCCATTCCAAAGATTAGCTCAGCGCTGCTTTGCTCAGGCCAAACTTCGCATCGCCCGAGCCCGGGACGGGTTTGAAGCCGATGTTCAGACGGTTCCAAGAGTTGACCGCCATGACAACGAAGGTCAGATCGGAGATTTCCTTCTCGGAAAGCTGCGACCTGACCCGATCGTAGATCTCGTCCGGGACACCCTGCTCGGGCAACTTCGTCAAGACTTCCGTCCATGCCAAGGCTGCACGCTCGCGAGGAACGAACAAGGTCGAATCCCGCCAGGCTGCCAGGTGGTAAAGGCGCAGTTCGCGCTCGCCATGAATCTTCGCCTGTTTGACGTGCATATCGAGGCAGAAGGTGCACCCGTTCATCTGCGCGGCTCGGACGGCAACAATATCCCGGATTGGCTCTTCGATCGACCCCTCTCGCGTCGCACCAAGAAATTCAATAAATTTCTTCAGAAGTTCGGGCGACTGCTCAGCATAACTCGCGCGTTGGGCGGCGGCTTTTCCTTTCGGAGCGACCGGTGACGCTGCAATATTCATTACTTTATCTCCTTGAGGTGTTTGCAATCCATTGCAGCGTAAGGATGATCGGTGAGCCAAATTGTTACTATCGTGCCCGATGATATGTATTGCCATTCAATAGGTCGGCGCGCCTAAACCGAAGTATAGGAAGCGGTGGAACGCTGCCCTCGGCAATTCGCTTTGCCGCAGGCATGCGACAGGCGCACAGCGTTTGGGTCACTTGAAGGGCGAGGCTGAACCGACCGGTGTCGATTGAACCTGGATCGAAACTGCGTTCACGCTTCGAAGGGAGCGTTCATCACAAGATCAACTGCCGAAGTCGCCTTGTAGCCTGAAACAAAGCGCTCGCCGAAGTCCCGGGCAAAGTTGTCGTAGGTGGTTTCCGGCCTGACCTCGGCGATATGGCAAAAGCATCGCGTCATCCGCCGCTTCATCCCGAGGCGCGGAAATTCGCCAACGATCTTTGCAATCTCGGCTGACGAAACGAGGCTGTATTGCAAGCCGACGACATCGAGGCAGATGCCGGCTGTGCACAGCGCCACCTCAGCCTCCTTGTAGAGGCCGATCGACGGCGTCGAGTTGAGGGCGACGCTGTCCCAGATCAATTGGGCGCGCCGCTCGTCGAAGCCGCCTTCCCGAACGAAGGTGCGGGCAAGATCGGCGCCTTCCACTTCGAAACGGCGCGGCCCGGCGAAGTCCTCATTGAGCGTGACGTCATGCAACAGGGTTGCAACGGCAACAACCTCCGCGTCGTGCTGGATATTCTGAATCTGTCCGATCCGGGCCGCGAAAAGCCAGGATCGGACAACGTGGTTGAACAGGTAGGGCTCACATCGCTGGCGGGCATGTTCGATCGCTCGGCCAACAAGCGGTGTATCGGGGACCGAAATCCCTGCAAGTGTGCGGCTGGCGATCGAATTCATGTCACTGACCGTCCTTTCGCATACGATGGTCCGGGGGCCGCGATTTCATTTCGCGTTCGTCGTCAGTTCCGTCTCGCTGGTGTCAACGACGAAAATAGCAAGCAGACGAGCGCCTTCCGTCTTGCTGGCGTTTTCGCTGACGGCATGACGGTCGCCCGGGAATTCGGAGAAACTCTCGCCGGCGCGATAAGTCTTCACCGGCCCATCGTTGACCTGGCTTCGGATCGCCCCCTCCAGAACCGTGGCATAGATGAACGCGGATTTGGGATGGGTATGGGCCGGCGACGTACCCCCCGGCGCGTACTCGACGAGCACGGCCTTCATGCTCTTGCCGGGCACGTTTGGAAGGGCCTGGTCGTAGACAAGCTTCACGCTGGCGGCGTCATTGGCCATTGCTGCGGTGACGGAAGCGGCGGTGAGCGCGGCGCAGAGAAGTGTTCTGATCATGTCTGGTCTCCTTATTGTGAGAATGGCCTATCCGGTGATTGCTTATTTCGGTGGCGTGTATCGGCTGAGCCAATCATCGAAACGCACGGCGCCGATGCGCGCATTCTCGCCGGGCACCAGCGTTCGGTCGTCGATTGCCACTTGGCCGTAGTAGAGCGCGCCGGGATCCGGGACGACTTTGCGCGGGTCGTTGGTGGCCTTCAGGAAGCGCTCGACAAGTTCGCTCATGCGAACACGCTCCGGGCCGGCAATTTCGATCATGCCGTTCAACGGCGCGGCAAGCGCGACGTCCGCCATCGCATCGGCAACATTATCAGCCGCCATGGGTTGGAAGTAGGCCGGCGACATATGAATGGTATCCCCGACGGCGCCCGTGTTTGCGATGGCGGCGGTGAATTCGAAGAACTGAGTGGCGTGAACGATGGTGTAAGGAATTCCTGATTCCCTGATCAGCTTTTCCTGAAGCAACTTGCCGCGGAAATAGCCCATGCCCTGCAGCCGGTCGGTACCGACGACCGACAGCGCCACGTGATGACGGACGCCGGCGGCCGTTTCGGCGGCAAAAAGATTACGCCCGGATGCCCCGAAGAACTCCAGGGCAGCCTTTTCCTCGAACGACGGCGAGTTCGCCAGGTCGACGACGACCTGCGCACCGGCAAGCGCGGCCGCCAGACCCTCTCCCGTAACGGTGTTGACGCCCGAATTCGGCGACGCCGCAAGCACGTCGTGTCCTTTATTTCGCAGCCTCTCCACGGTCTTTGAACCGATCAGCCCGGTTCCGCCGATGACGACGATCTTCATGTCTGGTCTCCTGGTGTTGCGTGTTTATTTTCGTTGCTCGATCGGATGCAGGCGCTTCCAGCCTGCTACTGACTGACCGATGCAGCAGCATCCTCGATGAGTGACGTGACCTCGTCGGGATGCGAAACCATGAGCGCGTGGGACGCACCCTCGATGACGACGGTCTTTACCGCGTGCGCACGCTTGGCCATGAAGCTCATGACGGCTGCCGGGATGTTGCGGTCATCCGAGCCGTAGATCATGTAGGACGGCAGCGTCTTCCATGAGGCGACGCCCGAGGTTTCAGCCAGAGCCGCCTGCGCAACAGGACGTTGAGTGGCAGCCATCAGCAAAGTCTGCTCTTGCGGAACGTCGGCGGCGAACTGGGCGCGGAACTTGGCCGGCTCGATGAAGAGGTCTTGCCCGCCGTCCGGCAACGCTACCGGAGCAAGCGCGCTCCCCAAGGTGCTGCCGGGAAACATGCTGGACAACGTAAGGCTCGATTCGCCGGTATCCGGCGCGAAACCCGCCACGTAGACCAACGCCTTTACGTTGGGATTGCCATTGGCGGCCTCGGTGATGACAGGCCCGCCGTAGGAATGCCCCACCAGCACGACCGGCCCGGAAACCGACCGGACGATGGCTGAGACTGCTTTCGCATCGCTGGCAACGCCGCGGAGCGGATTAGCTGCGGCTATCGCTACATAACCGTCTTTACTGAGCTTGGTGATGACTGCGTCCCAGCTCGACGATTCCGCGAAGGCGCCGTGCACCAGTACGATCGTCGGCTTGGGCTGAGAATTGGCGGCCTGCGCCATCCCGCCGCCCGACGCGGCCAGCGCTGCGGTGAGCGCCAGGGCTCGAGTTATGTTTCGCATTTGCTTTCTCCCGTGTGGCCTGTGGTGACCAATGCTCAAGAGAATGCGCCGACGCTGCCCGCCAACCTATTGTGCGGAAGGGTCTGTCATACAATGCCAAGGTGCAGGGTAGGTCACCGGGGAGATCAGGTGCCCTGCAGCATAATTGAGGTATCTATGCCGGGTGTGCATTGTCGGCGGACGCCGGAACAGACACTGAGGGCGCGCGGCCGGAGAGCTGTGTTTGCAAGACGCCGCTGCCGCCGTGGCGAGACCTGGCGATCCGACTTCTCTTGCGCGTCGATCCCTGCAATGCGACTTGCTATTTACGTGGCTCAATTTGCGCCACGTCGACAAAACGTGTCGCCTCCGACCTATTTGGCGCGAGTCGTGCGGCAGCTTCCCAAAAAATTTTCGTGAGGAAGACCGATTGCTCAGCCGATAACCGGCAGTCTATTGGCGCGATCTCGCAGTCATGGCTCAGAGCACTGCCATCCCGCCATCCACCCGCAGATTGATGCCCGTGACGAAACTGCTCGCGTCCGAGGCAAGGAACAGAGCAGCTTTTGCCAGCTCTTCCGGCTGCCCCATCCGGCCCAGGGGTATTGCCTCCGCCATCGCCTTTTCAAACAGCCCGCGCTGCTCAAACGGTATACCTAGCTTATCGAGAATAGCCGTATCCACCGGACCTGGGCTGAGCACGTTGACCCGGATGCCGCGAGACTTCAGTTCGATCGCCCAAGCGCGCGCAAAGGCATTTATGGCCGCCTTCGAGCCCGCGTATACAGCATGACCGTCCAGGACCTTCTCGCTGGCGAGCGAGCCTGTGAGGATGATTGCGCCGCCGTTCCGCATGATCGGAATCAGCTTCTGGACGCCGAAGAAGACGCCTCGCGTGTTAACGGCAAATTGCGCATCATATTCTGCCTCGGAGACGTCGGCCGAGTGCGTGATGGTGTTTATGCCGGCGTTCGCCATATAGATGTCGAGCGCCGCGAACCTCTGGCGGATCTGCTGCGCTACCTCGTCATGGTGCGACACGTCGGCCACATTTCCCTGAATGCCCAGCGCGCCTGCCCCGATCTGTGCGACCGCTTCCTCGACCGCCTGCCGCCGGCGGCCGGTAATGACGACTTGCGCGCCCTCGGCCGCAAAGATTTTTGCAGCCGATAGTCCGATCCCGCTGTTTCCGCCGGTGACCACCGCGATCTTACCTGAGAGTGCGCCCATGTCGTTCCTGCCTTCGAAAAATTGTGCCGGTGCTGCTGCGATGGTCGCAACTGCTGGCCAAGAAAATTTCACGCCGAATTGAGACCGCCAAAATGAGCGGCAATCGCAAACGGCTACCGATTGATAAACTCCCGGCGATTAGCCAGTTTGACGTCATCGAGAGCGCTTTGGCCTTCAAGGCGCGGCGGCGACCCCCGACAGCGCGACGTAGTGTCGAACGCCAGCGATCGCCTCCGCGCTGCACAGGCGCAGTTGCCCGAATGGCAGCCCTGTCGCAGCATATGTTTGCCGCCTTTGCCAGCGCTCTAACTCGATGGCGCAGTGGTTCGGTTCCACAATCCGGGACATGAGCCGACAGACCGGCATTCAGGCCACCGCTCGGCTATGCGAGCGCACAAGGTTTGACCTGGCGCGCCACCTGAAATGCTGTTCAGGGCGCGCGAAATATTGCCAAAGGTGGTCATCGGCGGCTCCAAGGAAGTGCGGACAACATGCGGTCGTGTCTGAGGGCGTACTATCCTTTGATGAAGGCGAGCAGGTCAGCATTGACCTGATCCTGGTGTGTGGCCGTGATCCCGTGGGGCGCGCCGGGGTAATAGATATCCTTTGCGCCTTTGATCAATCGGGCCGACTTGACTGCCGAGTCCTTGACGGGGACGATCTGGTCGTCCTCGCCATGCAGGACCAGGGTTGGTACGTCGAACTTTTTGAGGTCCTCGGTAAAATCGGTCTCGGAGAACGCCTTGACGCTTTCGTACGCGTTGACGAGACCCGCCTGCATGCTCCAGAGCCAGAACTGATCCAGAGTCCCCTGGGAAACCTTGGCGCCCGGCCTGTTCGCGCCATAAAACAACGGTGCGAGGTCGCGGTAGTACTGCGAACGATCCTTGACGAGGCCAGCCCTTATGCCGTCGAATACCTCGATCGGCAGGCCTTCCGGATTGGCCGGCGTCTTCACCATGATCGGCGGAACAGCGGCGATAAGAACAGCCTTGGCCACCCGCTTCGTCCCGTGCCGTCCGATATAGCGAGCAACCTCGCCTCCTCCGGTGGAATGGCCGACCAGCGTGGCGTCCCGGAGATCCAGCGCCTCGATCACGGCTGCAAGATCGTCCGCATAGCCGTTCATGTCGTTGCCGGACGTCGCCTGGCTCGATCGGCCGTGGCCGCGCCGGTCATGCGCGACGACGCGAAAGCCGTTATGGGCAAGAAAGAGCATCTGGCCGTCCCAGGCGTCGGAATTCAGCGGCCAGCCGTGCGAAAATGTGACGACAGGACCCTTGCCCCAATCCTTGTAGTAGATTTCGGTGCCGTCCTTGGTCGTGATGGTGCTCATCGTCTTGGTTCCTTTGATTGAGGGGGAAGAGGAAAGCGTTTGTTTTCGGCTCGTTGCCGAAGCAGCGCGGGGCAGTCCGTTGGCTACCGTAGAGATCAGGCCTGCCAACAAGACATCGCGGCGAGATCCGCCGACGGAGAAAAGTCCGTCTTTGTTCATCATGTCCATCCATGTGCTCTGAACATCCTGCTCACCATCACGACCGTCGAGTCGGCCTGTGCGGTCGCGTTCGGGGAGGAGCGAGCGAGGAGCGGTAGAAACGCGACGGTCGTGATGGCTTGCGAGGAACAGGATGCACCGATCCGGGCCGCGAACCTATTCTACCGAAGCATCTGTCATACGATGCCAAGGTGCAGGGCAGGCACGCCGAGGATAGGGGCGGGCCAAGGCAAGCTCTTATAGACACACGTCAATTTAGGCTTGGGTAGCGGCGCGGGGACCGCCGCGGCATGGCCGGCGTCAGTTGTTGTTGCATGGAATGTTGCGAGTTTGTCGGTCAGGCTGGGCCGCCAAGGAGCGCCGCTCAATGGTAACCGATGTTGGCGCGGGCCTTGCCGCGAAACACCCAACAGGACCACCGATGTACATCAGGATCACCCGCACCAGCACGAGCGTACCGACAGCAGGAAGGCCTGGGCGCGCAGAGGTAGCAATTTCCCGCAGCCTGAAGCAGCCGGGCGCGCCGGGCGATCCTATTGGATGGGGCATGGATGGGCTTGTGCCAAATTCTAGGCCTGGCGCATCGGCGCGGGCAGCGTTTCCCATGTCCTGATCAGCTCACCGATGGAAGCGGCCTCCATCTTGCGCATGACATTGCCGCGATGCAGCTTGACCGTCACTTCACTGATGCCGAGGTCGAAGGCGATCTGCTTGTTGAGGCGTCCGCGCGCCACTTCTCGCAGAACCTCGCGCTCGCGCGGCGTCAGCGTCTCGACCCGCTCTACATTGCGCTTGACGATCACCGCATCCGCCCGCCGCTTGGCGTCCACCGCAATGCCCGTGATCACCGCGTCAAGCAGGGTCTGATCCCGCACCGGCTTGGTGAGAAAGTCCACGGCGCCGGCCTTCATCGCTTGGACAGTCATCGGGATATCGCCATGTCCGGTCAGGAAGATGATGGGTTTGTGGTTGCCGTTTTTCGCAAGATGATGCTGCAGATCGAGACCGCTCGTCCCTGGCATGCGCACGTCGAGGATCAAGCAGCCGGGACCTTCCAACACATCGGCGTCAAGCAATTCGCGGGTCGAGGTAAAGCTGACCGGCAGGAAACCCGCCGACAGGATCAATTCCGACAGCGCCTCCCGAACAGAGGCATCATCATCAACAATAATGACCAGCGGCTGCTCGGCTTCAGCCCTCCGCTGCTGTGATGACGGCGTCGATCTCCGTAATGGCAATTGGTCAACTGTCATGTTTAGGCTCCGTTTTTGGGTTGCGTAAAGCATCGCCGATCGCCGCAAGCAGGGCCTGGCCATCGAAGGGCTTGCAGAAAAGCCCGCCAATGCCCTTGGCGCGGTGCTGATCCACTATCTCGTGGCGACCGGTGATCAGGAACACAGGCAGGTCCGGACGCGCCTTCTTGACCAGGTCACGAAGTTCAAAGCCGTCCATGCCGGGCATCCCGATGTCGGTGATGAGCATGTCCAATCCAGACAGGCCGCTGACCAGCAATGCCCCCGGCGACGAGAAGCTGCGGGCCACATAGCCGGCGGACTCCAAGAGGTCCTCCAGCGACTCGAGCAGTCTTGGGTCATCGTCGACAATCGCAACGACAGGCCTCCGCTTGCTCACCCTCAGCTCCCCCCTGCCCGGCGCGAGTGCGTGATCGGTATTCCCAATCGCTCGGCGATGCGCACTAGGTCGGCGAGCGACGCCGCGATCATCTTCTGCATGACGTTCCTTCTATGAATTTCCAGCGTAACTTCGCTGATCCCTAGTTCAGCGGCGGCCTGCTTGTTGAGCAGGCCGCTGACCACCAGCGGCAGCACCTCACGTTCGCGCGGCGTCAACTCAAGATAACGTTGCTTCAACACGCCCAGCTCGGCGCGCTCCGATCGCTGTACCCGATCCTGGGCAATCGCCGCATGGATTGCGGCCATGAGGTCTGCATCGCTGAAGGGCTTGGTCAGGAAATCCACGGCGCCGTGCTTGATCGCACGCACCGAGGACGGGATATCGCCATGTCCTGTCAGGAAAACGATCGGCGGATGATCGCCCTCGGCAATCTGTCGCTGCAGATCGAGGCCGTTAATATCCGGCAACTCGATATCGAGGATGAGGCAGGCAGGGACGTCCGGCTTGTCAGCGCGGATATAATCGCCCGCCGATCCGAACGCTGTGGCACGCAGGCCATGTGCGGCCAGCAGTTCACTAAGCGCCTCCCGGATGCGTTCATCGTCATCTACGATAAAGACAATTTGGCCGTCCGTCGTCATGACGCCGCTTCCATTTCAACCGGCAACGTGAAGATAAACGTCGCTCCACGTGGTTCGTTCTTCTCGACCCATAGACGCCCGCTGTGCGACTCGATGATCGAACGGCAGATCGCCAGTCCCATGCCCATCCCTTGCTCTTTCGTGGTAAAGAACGGTTCGAATATCCGGTCGGGAAACTCGACGCCCCGGCCGCGATCTCTGACTTCGGCCTGGACAACATCCCCGATATGGCGCACGCGGATGCTGATAACTCCGTCATCCGCACCAGAGTCCATCGCCTCGATGCCGTTGCGAATGAGATTGACCAGAACCTGCTGGATCTGGACGCGATCGAGCGCGACTAGCGGAACGTCGCTTTCGACATCAACGCTGATGCGAACGCCCCGCCGCATCGCTTCCTCGGTCACGAGGTCGCGTGCCTCTGCGATGACACTGCTGAGCGCGGCATTGGTCCTCGTCTCGGTGGATTGCTTGAACAGCGCGCGGATGCGGCCGACGACGTCCGCCGCCGAATTGGCGTCCCGGATAATGCGCTCGGCCGTAATCTTCGCGCGTTCGACGTTCGGCGGGACGGCGCCCAGCCAACGGTGGCATGCATGGGAATTGGCGACGATCGCGGCCAGCGGCTGATTCACCTCGTGCGCGATCGAAGCGGAAAGCTCGGCGAGACTTGCAGCCTGAGTGGCTTGCGCGAGTTTGTCGGAGGCTTGTCGCAGCGCTTCCCGCGCGCGCACCTCTTCGTCGATGTCGAGGGAAACCCCGTACCATTGCACAACCGCCCCGTCTTCATCACGCCGCGGCTCGACCCTGCACTCCGCCCAGCGATAGCCGTCTGTTTCGCGCCAACGAAACCGCATCGCGGAACCGCCGCCTGTTTCGAAACAAGTCAGCAACGTGCGCAGCACCTCGGGAGCATCTTCGGGATGAACCAGTTCTTGCAGCAATTCCTCGATGCGCGGCTCTCCGAGTGTTTCGACATTGGCGATGACGGCGCGGAAATGGTCTTGGTATCGCTTGTTGAAGTAGACCGGCCCGCCGGTCGGCACCGCGCTCCAAATGCGGACCGGCACAGCGTCGATCATCTGCTGAAGCTGCAATTCGCTCCGCCGCAGCGCCTCTTCGGCTTGCATCTGATCGTCTATGTCGTGACAGAGGCCGTACCACTGCACGATCAGGCCAGCGTGATCGCGCATCGGCTCTGCCCGGCTCGACATCCAGTGATAGACGCCATCGGCGCGGCGCAGGCGATACCTCATGGAGAAGCGCTCGCCGGTAGCAAGGCAGTGACTGAGCGTGTCGCCGAATGCTGCTGCGTCGTCCGGATGGACGGTGGCCGCTATCATCGCCGCCAGCCGGCCGATGCCCTGTTTGTCCAAATCCGTTACGTCAAGGCCGAGAAAGTCGACCATTCGCTTGTTGAAAAAGGTCGGCTCGCCGTCCGGCGTCAGGCGCCAAACGTGGCTCGGAACCATGTCGACAAGCTGCGAGAGCTCCCGCTCCCGGTCGCGCAATGCCTCCTGCGCGCGCACCTCATCGTCGATGTCGATGCTGGCCGTGTACCATTGGACGATCGCTCCACTCTGGTTCCGCAGCGGCTCGGCGCGGCCCTCCCTCCAGCGGTAGACACCGTCAGCGCGACGCAGGCGATACCGTATGGGATAGGGTTCGCCGGTGGCGAGTGAGCGGCTGAGCCATTCTCTCATCCTGGGTCCATCGTCGGGATGGACGGCTGCCGCGACTACGGTCGCCAGGCGGCTCGTGCCCGGCTTGTCCCAGCCCGCGATGTCGTTGAGGCCGATATAGTCTGTCGTGCGCTTGCTGAAGAAGGTTGGTTCGCCGTTGGGCGCCATGCGGGCAATGTGAGCGGGGATCATTTCGACCAGCAACGAGAGTTCTCGCTCCCGCTCCCGCAAGGTCTCCACACTTTGGCGCAAAGTGAGCACCGCCGCCTGATGCTGCCTGGAAATGGCGGCCACGACGAGCGCCGAAAAAAGGCAGAGATGCCCAGAAAAAGCTGCAGCATGATCTGGTTGTGCTTCTGGGACTCGGGATCGCCGGCAAATTGGCTGGCGCCGGATATCGTGAATACCGCCGTGATCAGAGCGAGAACGGTCAATGCTACGGCGGCGCCTCGGAACTCAAAGCGCACCGCGGCCCAAAGAAGAGGCGGCATGATGATGTAGGCGAAGGGCAGATAGCCGCTCAAGGAAAGGGCGGCGATCCCAAGAAAGATCAACCCTAGGACGCAAGCTTCCATCCACCGCGCTGCCGAGAGTTGCGCCTTGCCGCGCCAGTTCTGGAACACGACCAGCGCCAGTGGCGCTACGATCAGGACTCCCGTCGCGTCTCCGATCCACCACAGCGGCCAAGCCGTCACAAAGCTTTGCGATTGTATGCCAAACCACGCAAGCGCCGCACTTCCGACCGTGGCGCTAGCAACCGGCGCAACTCCAGCGGCCAGCACGACGAATGCGAGGACGTCCCGCAACGTTTCCAGCCGAACTGGGCGCTTGCAGGTCTGGTTCACAAGCCATGCGCCGGTCACCGCTTCAAGAGCGTTGCCGGCAAAGATCAGGAAGGCCGCGGGCAGCGGAGTGTGGAACCACGAGAAGTTGCTGAACAGTTCTGCCACACAGGCCCCCAGCACCCACCACGGCCAGCTATACCTGGAGGCGAAGACAAGCGTAGCGATGAAAAGCCCGCTCGGAGGCCAAATGGAAATCCCTGTTCCAGGTATAATTGCGAGCGACTGGGCGAAGCCGCAGCCCAGGACATAGGCCGTAATAAAGAGCCCCAGATGCAAAAATTGAGGACGGTGCGACCAGACGCGCGACAACCTGCCTCTTTCAAGATCGCTGATCATGTTGCCGCGAATCAGGCCCGGTTCATTCGTCGCGAAAGGTCGGCCACTTCCCGGTCCGGATCGGTTCAAGTCATGCGTTAACGCGAGTGTTGCGTTGGAATCGGTCTCGCCAAGTGAGTTGGGCGCTATCGTCATCGGGTGCCCCTGACGGACAAACAAAATCTGGAGATTGTCGGCGCTTCGTGTAGCACTTGTTCTTGATAGCTGGACTGGGCTGACGGACTCACGTCGCCACCCTAATCCCGCCACGCCCCAACCGCACCTCATGGAAATCCATGCATTGCACGGGGCGGCGGCGCCCCTTCACCGAGAGCCGAAAAACCAAGCGCTTACTGAGCGCCGCCGGTGGCCGAGGTGTCGCCCGACTTATTGCGCAGCTTTCGCTTCAACCGGGAGAGTGAAGATGAATGTCGCCCCACGCGGCACGCTATTTTCCACCCAAAGGCGTCCGCCGTGAGACTCAATGATCGAACGGGAGATCGCGAGCCCCATGCCCATCCCGTTTCCTTTCGTTGTAAAGAACGGCTCGAATATCTTGTTAGGACGTTCGATACCCGGGCCTCGGTCGCTGACCTCGGTCTGGATCGTGTCCTCTATCCGGTGCACGCGCATCCCAAGAACCTTGTCGCCCGCGGTGGTGTCCATCGCCTCCATGCCGTTGCGAATGAGGTTGACCAGGACCTGCTGGATCTGGACGCGATCGAACGCAACCAGCGGAAGGTTGCTTTCGACGTCGATGTCCATGCGAACGCGACGCCGCATGGCTTCCTCGGCCATAAGGTCACGGGCTTCCGCAACGACGCTGGGGATCGGCGTACTGGTTCTCATTTCAAGCGAAGGTCTGAACAAGGCACGGATGCGGCTGACGACATCCGCCGCCGAGTTGGCGTCGCGGATGATGCGCTCGGCCGTGATCTTCGCGCGCTCGACGTTCGGGGGCTCGGCGGACAGCCAACGGTGGCATGCGTTCGAGTTGGCGACGATGGCGGCCAGCGGCTGGTTCACCTCATGAGCGATGGATGCGGAGAGTTCGGCAAGGCTCGCCGCCTGACTCGCACGCGCCAGTCTCTCTTGTGCCAGTCGAAGCTCCTCTTGTGTCCGCACCTCATTTTCGATGTCGAGGCAGATAACGTTCCATTGCACTATGGCGCCTTCGGCATTGCGCATCGGCGCGGCACGCGTCTCGACCCAGCGATATTCACCATCGAAGCGCCGCAGACGGTGCCGTCGCGCATACGGCTCGCCTGTGGACAGACAATGGGCATATCTTTCTTTGACGCCTGTCAGGTCGTCGGGATGAACACCGGCGTCGAGTGTGCCAGCCAGCCGCGACTTTCCCGCTTCGTCCAATTCCTCAAGATTGTATCCGAGGAATTCGCGGAGCTGCTGGCTGCGGTATATCGGTTCGCCATCTGGCGCGGCGCAATCGATCATTGCCGGCAGCGTTTCAACGAGCTGCCAGAGAGCGCGTTCTCTCTCGCGCAGCGCCGCTTCGACGCGCAGCTGATCGTCGATGTCGTGCGTAAGACCGTACCACTGGACAATGCGTCCGCCGTGATCCCGCAGCGGCTCGGCGCGGCCCTCCATCCAACGATAAACGCCATCGGCACGGCGCAGGCGATACCTCATGAAGAAGCGCTCGCCGGTGGCAAAGCAGCTGTCGAGTGCTTCCTTCAGGCTGGCTGCATCGTCGGGATGAACGACGGTGGCAATGAAGGCCGCCAGCAGGCTCGTGTCCGGCTTTTCCGCGTCCGCTATGTCCAGGCCGAGAAAATCTATCAGGCGCTTGTTGAAGAAGGTCGGCTCACCGTTGGGAGACAGCCGCCAGAGGTAACTCGGAACCATGTTGACGAGTTGCGAGAGCTCTCGTTCCCGGTCGTGCAACGCCGCTTGCGTGGTCACCAGGTCATGGATGTCGACGCTCACACCGTACCATTGGAGAATGCTGCCATCTTCGTCGCGCAGCGGCTCGGCGCGAGTCTCGGTCCAGCGATAGCCGCCGTCGGCCCGCCGTTGGCGATATCTCTGAACGTAAGGCACGCCCGTTGCGAATGAATGGCGGATCGCCTGCCGTGCGGTGTCGATATCGTCTGGATGGATGACGCTCAGCGACGGCGAGCCGTCCGGGGCCGTGATGTCATGGAGCGTGGCCCCGGTTACATCGGTGAACCGCTTGTTGACGTAGGATGGCGTCCCTTCCGGTGTCGTACTCCAGATCAAAGCGGGCACGGTGTCGATAAGCTGCTGAAGGCGCCGCTCACTTTTGCGCAACGCCGCCTGCGCGCGCACCTCATCGTCGATGTCGAGAGAAACCCCGTACCACTGCACGACCGTTCCGTCCTCATCGCGCCGCGGCTCGACCCTGCACTCAGCCCAGCGATAGGTGCCGTCTTTTTCGCGCCAGCGAAACCGCATCGCGGAGCCGCCGCCAGTTTCGAAACACCTCAGCAACGTGCGCTGCACCTCGGGAGCATCTTCGGGATGAATCACCTCGTGCAGCAACGTTTCGATTCCCGGCTCGCCGAGCGCGTCAAAGTTCGCGATAACGGAGCGGAAATGGTCCTGGTATCGCTTGTTGAAGTAGACCGGCCCGCCGGTCGGCATCACGCTCCAGATACGGACCGGCACGGCGTCGATCATGTGCCGAAGTTGTTGCTCGCTCTGCCGCAACGCCGCTTCGGCGTGCATCTGATCGTCTATATCGTGACAGAGGCCATACCACTGGACGATGCGGCCGGCGTCATCGCGCATCGGCTCCGCCCGGCTCGACATCCAGCGATAGACGCCATCGGCACGGCGCAGGCGATAGCGCATGGCGAAGCTCGCACCGGTAGCGAAGCAACCGCGGAGTGCATCGCCGAATGCTGCCGCGTCGTCCGGATGAACGGCGGCCTGTATCATCGCCGCCAGCCGGCTCATGCCCGGTCGGTCCAGATCCGCTACGTCGAGGCCAAGAAAGTCAACCATGCGCCCATTGAAGAAGATCGGCTCGCCGTCGGGATCGAGCCGCCAGATGTGACTCGGGACCATATCCACGAGCTGCGAGAGTTCCCCCTCCCGGTCGCGCAATGCTGACTCGGCCCGCTTCTGATCCTCAATGTCTATTGTCGTGCCGTACCATTGAATGATGCGCCCCTGGCTATCGCGAAAAGGTCGTCCTGAGCTTCGAAACCAGCGATAGACGCCATCGGCGCGCCGCAGACGATGCTCGGTATCATAGGGATCGCCGGTTTCGAGGCAATGCCGCCATCTGGCGGCTACAGGATCATAATCGTCGGGATGGACGGCTCGACGCCAGCTGAACTCATCGTTGTCTTCGGAGGTGTTGAGACCCTCATGCGTGTTGCCGATGAACGCCAGGGTATTTGGGCTGACATAGGTGAACCTTCCGATGGCATCGGCTGCCCACGCGTTGCCGGGCATGCTCTCGATGATTTGCAGCGCGAGCGTTGCTTCGGGGTCGATTTCGCCAAGTGAGTCGGACGCTGCTGTCATCGGCTTCTCCTGTCGGACAAAAAAGCCTGGGGAGGGTCAGCGCTTGATATAGCACTTGTTTTCAATATCTGGACAGGCGAACTCACCGCCTAAATCTAGTTCCGCCATGCCTCGGCTGCATCTCATGGAAATCCATGTATTGCGCGGAGATATCGCCACTACGAGGCCCCTAACGATGGCCTCGCGTGAGGCTAACGCTGTGGAACGCGCAGGCCGGCGGCATCGAAGAGATGCATGCGCTCCGGCGGCAGAGCGAGGTTGATCGGCGGCCCTTGCGTTTCAACGCCCTGCTGCTTGAGAACGGCGATCAGTTTGCTGTCGCCGGCAATGGTGGCGTGGACAACGGTTTCCGGTCCCAACGCCTCGGCCAGCATTACCCGCGCTTCCACCGATCCCTTGCTGCCATTCGAAAGTTGGATGTCGTGTGGCCGGATGCCAAGCGTCGCGTCGTCTCCCGGTTTCAGCGCGACCCCATCGGCCGCGATCGAGGCTGAGAGCCCGCCTGGACCTTCGACACGCACCTCGGCGCCGCTTGCCGAACGCACCTTCACCGGCAGCAGGTTCATCCGCGGCGCGCCGATGAAGCCGGCGACGAACAGGTTGGCCGGCGCGTTGTAGAGATCGAGCGGCCGGCCGACCTGTTCGATCCGCCCCGAGCGCATGACCACGATGCGGTCCGCCAGCGTCATCGCCTCGATCTGGTCATGGGTGACGTAGATCATCGTGGTTGCCAGCCGCCGGTGCAGGCCCGCCAGTTCAGCGCGCATGGTGATGCGCAGTTCGGCATCGAGGTTGGACAGCGGTTCATCGAGTAAAAAGGCGGTCGGATTGCGCACCACCGCACGGCCGATCGCCACGCGCTGCTTCTGGCCGCCCGACAGTTGACCGGGCCGGCGGTCGAGATAGGGAGCGATTTCCAGCATGCGCGTCGCTTCCGTGATCCGCGCGTCGATCTCGGCTTTCGGCATACGGATGTTTTCGAGCCCGAAAGCGAGGTTCTGGCGCACGCTCATGTGCGGGTAGAGCGCGTAAGACTGAAACACCATTGCCAGACCGCGCTGCGCGGCCGAAACGTTGGTGACGTCGACCCCGTCGATCTCGATCTTGCCCTCGGTCGGTCGATCGAGCCCGGCAATCAGCCGCAGCAACGTGGATTTGCCGCAACCCGACGGGCCGACGAGGACCAGCATCTCGCCGTCACCGACGTCGAGGTTGATGCCGTGCAATATCTTCATCTTGCCGTAAGCGCGATCGATGTTGGTCAGCGTTATCCGTCCCATGACATCCTCACTTCAGCCCGGTGCCGGCAATGCCGGAAGTGATGTAACGCTGCAGGAAGACGAAGACGAGGACGACGGGGATCATCGTCACCACGGTCATCGCCAGGATGTAGTGCCACTGCACGTTTAGCTGGCCGGCATAGGTATTGAGGCCGACCTGGAGTGTGTAGAGTTCCTTGCGCGACAGCACCACCAGCGGCCACAGAAAGTCGTTCCAGCGCCAGACGACCGAGAAGATCGCCAGCACGGCGAGCGCCGGTGCTGCAAGCGGCAATACGATGCGCCAGTAGATCTGCCATTCGGAAGCGTTGTCCATGCGAGCCGCATCGAGCAGCTCGTCGGGGATGGTCAGCATATATTGGCGCAGCAGGAAGACGCCGGTTGGCGTCGCCACGGTCGGCAAGATCACGCCCCACAGCGAATCGAGCAGCCCAACGGCACCCACCACCGAATAGAGCGGCACCAGGATGACCGACAGCGGCACCATCAGCGTACCGACGATCACAAGCATCGTCAGATCGCGGCCGCGGAACTTGTATTTCGACAAGGCGAAGGCGGCCATCGAATTGGTGAGCAGCGTGATCAGCGTCGCCATTGCCGTCACAAAAACCGAATTGCGCAGATAGCGCAGGAAGTCGAAATGAACGAAGGGCTCGGTGTAGTTCTCCGTCGCGAAGCCGATTTCGCGCACCGGCTGCCGGTCGGCGATGTTGATCTTGACGACATCGTTCGGCGCCTGCGGGTCTACCATCTGCGCCATGATGCCGATGCGCCGCACCTCGGCCAGCACCTTGGTCGAACCATCCGGCAACTTCACCTTGTAGAGGGTCAGCGGCTTGTCGTAGCCTTCGACCCTCGCCTGTTGGCTGACATAAGGCATTATGGTCGGCGGGAACTCGGCGAGCTGTGCCGGCGTCTTGAATGACGAACCCACCAGCCAGACGGCCGGACCGAACATGATGACAACGCCGCCGAGCAGCCACAGCCAGCTCACGATATCCGTCCAGTGCCAGCCGCGACCGCCGCGCCGGCGGGTCAGGAATGTCACGACCCGGCTCATTCGCGGACTCCTTTCCGCTCACCCCGGCGTCCGACCTGCAGCTGAATCAAGGTGAGCACGACCAGCACCAACCCCATCAGGATCGAAGCCGCCGAAGCCAGCCCCGGATTGCGCAACAGGGAGGCGAAGCCGATCTCATAGATGTACTGCGTGATATAGAGGGTCGAGGTTCCCGGCCCTCCACCCGTCAGCACATAGACTTCGTCGAAGATCTGCACGGCGCGGATCAGCGTCAGTACGATGACGACAAGCAGATTCGGCATCAGCAGCGGCAGCGTGATGCGCCAGAACACCCGCGCCGGCTTCGTGCCGTCCATCTCGGCCGCTTCGTAAAGGTCGCGCGGGATCGCCTGCAATCCGGCAAGCAGGATGAGCGTGTAAAAGCCCATATGTGCCCAGACCGAAACGCTGACGGCGGCGGTGAAGGCCCAGAAACGGTCCGTCAGCCAGTTGTGCGGCTCGCCGCCCAGATCATGGACGATCAGGTTGAGCAGGCCCTGGCGCTGCAGGATCCAACGCCAGATCAGGCCGGTGACGACGGGCGACAGCAGCACCGGAAAGAAGAACACCGCGCGCCAGAAGCTGCGCCCGACGATCTCGCGGTTGAGAATCAGCGCTGTCGCCATCGACACGGCCGTCATCAGCGCCACCTGCACGACGACGAACAGGCCCGTATTGTGCACGGCCTTCCAGAAGAGATCCTCGTGGCAAGTGGCAGTGTCCAGGTAGTTGCCGCAATCGAGCAGGCGCTGGTATTGCTCGAGCCCCACATAGGTTCGGTCCTGCAGGAAGTAGGCCGTTCCTGACGTGGCCGAATAGAAGAAGTTGATGATCATCGGCACCAGGACGAAAATGCCGAAGATCGCCATGTTTGGGGCGAGGAAGAACGCGGCCATGCCACCGGTGCCCGTCGCGCGCTGCCAGAACTTCAGCGGCACGTTGACGATCGACGCCAGCCACACGACCGGCGCCGCGAGCGCGGCGCCAGTCCATGCCTTCAGTGTCGCGGCGGCGGTCACTTCGCCTCGGCAACCTTGTCGGCGATATCCTGGTCGATTCTGCCCCAGGCATCGTCGAGGCTGAGTTCGCCGGCCATCACTTGGCTGACGCGCGTCACCAGCGCGGCGAAGTAAGCGTTGGCCCACTTCCACGGCGGCAGCGCATCGGCCGCCGGCAGGGTTTCACCCGCCGCCTTGACGAACTTGTCGAGCGCCGGACCGACGTTCTTGTCGGCCGAGACCCATTTCAGCCCGCCCTTGTCTACGACGCCCTTGTGCGCGGGCAGAAACAGCGTGCGCTCGCTGAATTCTTTCACCACGTCTTCACGGGCCAGATAATCCATGACCTTGGCGACGTCCTTGGGATTCTTGGTGTATTTGATGGCGACCAGCGCCGCGCCGCCCTTCACGCCCGAACATCCTGCGGTACCGCAGGGCGAGCCGGTTGCCACCCAGTCGAAACTATCGCCGATCTTGGTCGACAGATTGGCGACCTGCCAGCTGCCCGAATAGTAGAATGGGATCTGGGCGTTGATGAAGTCGTCGGCGGCCGCGCGATAGGTCGAGCCTGCCGCCGACACCCAGGTATCCTTCAGCATCAGGCCCTTGGCGGTCCAGTCGACGAGCTTGCCGACGAACGCCTTGGTGCCGTCGTCCACTTTCGCCGGCATGCCATCGGGGCCGATATAGTTCGCTCCGAAGGAGACATTCGGACCCGAAATGCGGTGACCGGAACGGTCGATGGCGAAGGCAGCCGGAAGTTGCTGGCTCTTCGCCACCTCGGCGGCGGCGGCGATCCAGTCGTCCCAGGTCGCCTTGTCACCGGGCAGCGGCACGCCGGCCTGTTCGAACAGCGTCTTGTTGGCGAAGCCGCCAGTGAGCGTGAGCTGGGTCATGAAACCCGGGATGGCGTTGGAGCCATCGGGGCGCATCCAGTCCAGCGTGTCAGCGAAATTGGCCTCCCAATATTTCGGATCGGCCACCAGTGGCCTGAGATCGAGCCAGTGCTGGGCAAGCTCCTTGATGTTCGTGACGCGGGCGATGTCCGGGCCCTGGCCGGCTTCGAGCTGGATGGGCAGCTGCTCCTGGATCACCTTGTAGGCGACGTTGTCGAGCGTGACGTGGATGTCGGGATTGTCCTTCATGAAGCGGTTCAGAATGTCCTGGATGACATCGCCCTCGACACCGTCCGAATACCACATGATGCGCACGTCGCCGGCACACGCGCTGGTCGATGCGAGCAGACTGACCGATAGCGCGGCCAGCAAAGTGCGGGTCTTATTCATGCTTCGTCTCCTCCTTTAGCGGGGCGGCGCCCCGATGGTTCAGCGGCCACGCCCTCTCCTCTTGAGCGTCGCAGCCGATTTCCTCCCTACTCTCTTTGCTTCATGCGCATCGCCTCGCCGCGCACGGTCCAATTGGCCGGATCGAGTGTACGTCCCTCAGCCACAATCCTTGCGTCGGCCAGGAAATGCACCGTGCCGTACTCCGGATCCTCGACGGTCAACTCGCCGTCTGGACCCGACCGCACAGACAGGCCGGCAAAGGCGCCCGCCCAGGCGTCGAGCGCCGGCAGATTGGCATTCCGATCACTGAGGCGGACGATCCATGTCGTCCTGCGTCCCGCCGCCCGCAACTCGTTGCCGGCGGTCGGGCCGGCCACGACCTGCGTGAGCGGAACATCCGTCTTCAGCATAACGAAGGCGTCGCCAGATTGCGCGAACGCCCAATCGCCACCCACTTGCACGGCATCGAAGGCACTTGCGGGGAACCAGGCGTGTGTAAAGTCGGGCTGTTCATCCGAGCAGGAGAAGCTGACTATGGCGAGGTCGCGGTATTGGTGAAGCCGGGGCAAAGTGCCTGAGCCGCCCCAATATGATGGTCTGCCATATCCCGACTGCAGCACTTCGCCGGGGTGGTTGATCCAGATCTGCGCATCCGGATTCTTGCCCAGCCGGGCGTGAATGACGGTTTCCTGATAGCCCCATTGGTTCCAGCGGTAGCCAGCGGCGCTGCCCATCGCATGGTTGCGCGTCTTATAGTGGTAGAGCCGCGCGAAGCGGTCTTGTCCCTGCGCGAAAGTCCATTCCCACGCCGTATCGTCGGTGAGGGAAGCAATTGCAGCCAACCCGTCGGGAACGCTCAAATCGTGATCCCGCAGACAGAGTGCCAGCTGCGGCAGCGCGTGAAAGCGCATGCCGTAATTGCCCTTGCCCCAAAGCATGCGGCAGATGCCGGATAATTCCAGGGAACGCGCGGCGCGCAGCGTGTGCTCATAGGAGCGGCCCTGCGCCCCGGTGAGGATGCCGCGATGCGCCGAGCGCGCGACGACTTCAAGCAGGCGTATGATTGCCTTGCCGGCACGTTCGGCGATGTCCTTGTCCGGGGCCAGCGCGTAGAGCGCGCACAGGCCCTTGAGGTCGATCGGGAAATAGGGCGCCGAGTTGAACTCGGCCATCTCCCATGCCTCGAAATGGTCGAGCCAGGCGCGCACACGCGCGGCTCCAACCGCGGACTGTTCGCGGCCAAGGCGGTCCGACCGCACGAACCGCACATCAGGCAACACGCCCCCAGCAATATAGGCGGCGGTGTGGAAGAGCAGCGCGTGGTTCTCGGAGAAGTACCACTGTACATCATTGCCGGGCTCGTCCATCCAGTAGCGATAGCCGAGGATGGCGTTGTCGACGCGCGCACGCAGGCTCGCTTCCAGCCGATCGCCATAGGCCGTGCGACACCACAGCAGCGGCACCAGGATGAAGTCGGCGCAATCGTGACAATCCTCGATCGCCGGCAGCGTGCCGGCGATCATGGCGTCGGTCTCGGCGCCCTGCTGTCCGATCGCCAGGCGCGCCAGCGCGCGCACGGTGTCGGCCTCGGCGTGACCGGCGACCTCGCGCAGGGCTTCATCTATACGCGCGGTAAGCGTTTCCGGCGCATCGCCCTGACGGCGCGCGTGGCATATCTCGACGCCGAAGACACGCGATACGGCATGGTCGGCGACCTTCAGTGTCACCTTGAAATGGCGAAAGTCGGCCGGCAGCTGCTCGGTATCGGCGATCGGCAGCCGCGCCTGGCCCGCCGGCAGATCGAAGGCGAAGCGCACCGGCGCCTCGATCGACATGAAATCGCCTTCGATCTCGACCTCGACTTGCGCGTCGCGCGGCAGGGCCACGCCGGTGACGAGCGCCACCTCGCCGCCGTCATAGGCGGGACGCTCGAAATGCATGTCGTCGAGGGCTGCTTCCATCGCATCGGCAACGCCGCTCTCGACTTCGATCGGCAGTGCCACCGAAGCAGCGGGACCGGATAGATAGTCGAGCTGGAAATAGTAGCGGGCGTCGCGCTCGGCGAGATCGTCGAACCACACGCGAATGTCGTTACGGCCGGCCTTCAGCGCGATCTTGAAATGCTCGGCACTTTCCAGATTGCGGCCGTAGGGCGCCATCCAGCCGGCTTCCCCACCGTTGGCAAAGAGTATGGCGCCGCCGCATGTGCGCAGCCGCACCAGCGCCTCGCCAGTCGAGGCCGCCTCGATGGTGGTCTCGGCCCAGGTTCCAAGCACCGTCGGCCGAAACCAGAAGCCCGACAGGTCGATGCGCGGTGAGGCGAAGGGCAGCCAGGTGCGCTCGGCGCCGAATTCGGCGCTGACCTGTGGTCGCTGGCCGCGTCGTTCCGCTGCGAACTGCGTGCGGCACGGATATTCATGCGGAATGAAATTCTTGTGCTTGGTCAGAAAGAAGAAGGGATCCATCTCGCCTTGCATGGGCTGGTCGGCCACGTCGTAGCGCTGCTCGGCGATGGACCCGAGCCGCCAATAGACGATAGGCTGCCCCGCCGTGAGCGGCCGGCGCAGCGTAAAGTCCGTCCGAACGCCTTGCACGGCCTCGCTCATCGCAAATCCTTCACGGCAACTGGATCGACATCGGTATAGGCCTGGTTCTCGCCGGTCATGCCCCAGACGAAAGCATAGGGGCCGGTGCCGGCACCCATATGGATAGACCAGGCGGGCGACAGGACGACGTCGCCCTCAGCGACCATCAGGTGGCGCGTCTCGTCAGGCCGGCCCATCAGATGGACCACACGGTCGGTCTCGGCGAGGTCGAAGTAGCAATAAGCTTCCATGCGCCGCTCATGCAGATGCGGCGGCATGGTGTTCCACACACTGCCCGGCGCGAGGTCGGTGATCCCCATCAGCAAGAGGCAGGACGGGGCCACTTCGGGATGGATGTACATACGCAGCGTACGCCTGTTCGCACGGGCCTCATCGCCGAGCACAAGCGGCTTGGCTTCGCTGCTGACGATAAGCCGATGCGCAATATCGGCGCCGGCTGGCACCGAGTTCATGTAGAAGCGTGCCGGCCTCTCCGGATCGTCGCTCTCCAGCGTCACCTCACGCGCTCCGCGTCCGACATAGACGATGTCGCGGTTAGCCACGTGAAAGCGCCGGCCGTCCACCGCGACCGCGCCATTGCCGCCGAGATTGGCGATGCCCATCTCGCGGGCGTCAAAGAAGAGCGGGGTGCCGACTTCGGCCCCGTTGCCGAATGCCAGCGGGTTGGCCAGCGGCACCGCGCCACCGACGATCATGCGGTCGACATGGGTGTAGACGAATTCGATCGCGCCAGGCCGGAACAAGCCGTCGACGAGGAACTCGGCCCTCAGCCGGTCCGTGTCCATGCCGGCAATATCGGCCGGCGACGCGCCATAGAGCGTCCGCATCACGCCGCCTCCACCTTCGACTGCAGATGCCGCGCGCCTTCGGTCAGGCACAGAATGGCCAGCGCCTGCCCGTAGCCCGTCGGATGGATGGGGATATCGCGATAGAATTGCAGGTCGGCGCCCATGCGTGTGCCATAGGACACGTTCGCAACCACACCTTTGTCATCGATGTTGGCCACCACGGCTTCCAAGGCGCGGAGGCCGGCGGCACGGCACTCTGTCGAGCCGATTCCGAGCCGCGCGGCTTTCATTAAGCCGTAGCCGAAGCCGGCGGTGGCGGAAATCTCCTCGTAAGACGTCGGGTCGTCGAGCAGAGTGTGCCAGGCGCCCGAACTCGCCTGCACCTCGAGCAGGGCGTTGATCTGCGTCTCCAGCACGCCGAGCAGATAGGCCCGAACCGAAGGCGCAACTTCGGCGAACTCCACCAGTTCCAGGATACCGACGGTAATCCAGGCATTGCCTCTCGCCCAAAGCGCGCGGGCGAAATTGTGCCGGCCCGCGAACGTCCAGCCGTGGAACCACAGCCCTGATGCCGGATCGGCAAGATAACGGGCGTGAACCAGGAATTGCCGTTCCGCTTCCTCGACGAAGCGGCGCTGGCCGGCAGCCTGGCCGTAGGATGCGAGGAACAGCGCCACCATGAACAGCGTGTCGTCCCACAATTCGTCGTCGTTGACCCGGTCCGAAACATCATGCTGGAAACCGCCTTCGGGCGTCCGTGGCAAGGCGATGACTACCTGCTCGGCCCATTCGCGCAGCACCGGCTCGAAGCGCGGCTGGCGCCGCCGTCGCCATAATTCGCTTAGCGCCAGCAGAGGCGCGGTGGTGTTGACGTTCATCGCCGGGAGACCGGCAGCGATGCGTCGATCGTACCACGCCTCGATCGTCTGCAGCAGCCGATCGTCGCCGGTCTGCGCCCACAGCCGAACCAGCCCGTAGAGCCCGACGCCTTGCGGCCATTCCCAGCTGTCGAAGCTGACATAGTCGCCCGGCGTGCCGTCGAGATTCGGCTCATGGAACCGCCCGTCATGACGCAAGCCGGTCATGCCGGCCACGAGGCTGGCAAGCGCGGAATTCAGGCGTTCGGCCGATAGCGGCATCACTCCTCCCGTTTCTCCCGCTTCATCAGAACTGTTTCACAGTCATTTTTCTTGCGCAATCTGAAAATTTTTTGCATTAATCGGATAACTTTGCTGGAGATGACGGAGCGGATGAATATCCAGGGCAAGCGTGGCCGCCCCAGCCGCCGCATTCGACTTGAGGAGATCGCGGCGCGTTGCGGCGTGTCGGTCAGCACCGCCTCCCGTGCGCTGAGCGGTGTCGGCGGCGTGAGGGATGAGATTCGCACCAGGATCATCGAAATAGCGAAGTCGATGAACTACGCCATTCCCGCCTCGGTTGCCGGGCGCAAGGTCATCCTGGCCGCAAGCAGCGTGGCAATGGTGGACAGTGCCCGCAATCAGTTCACCTACCATGTCCTTGATGGACTGAACGAGCGTGCCCGGTTGCTGGGCGTCGAACTGGTGACCCGGCCGGTTTCGGCGCCCGAGGACGAAATCGCGCTGCTGCGTGAATCCGAGCGCGACGACAGCGTCGCCGGTTGCCTGTTTCTGACGCTGGACGATGACGATGTGCTGACGCTGACAGCCGGCTTCGCTAAGCCGATCGTGCTCGTCAACGGCGACGATCCCTCGATGCGCCATTCGAGCGTGACGCCCTGCAATCGCTCTGCCGCCATGCTTGCCGCGCAACATCTGCTCGGCCTCGGCCACCGCCGCATCCTGTTCCTGATGCGGCGTGGCCGGCGCACAATCGAGCGGCGCTATGAAGGTTGGCGCGACGCGCTGATCACGGCCGGCATTGCCGGCTTCGACGACTTCGTGGTCGAGGTGCGGGACTGGCTGCCGGAACTTGCGAGCAGAGCCGTGACCGAGCGCATCGCGGCCCGCGGCCTCGATTTCACCGCCGTGCTGACGGCCGGCGACAGCCTGGCCTTTGGTGCGATCGCCGGCGTCCAGGAGGCCGGATATTCGGTGCCTGGCGATGTGTCCGTGGTCGGTATGGACGACTTGCCGCTCGCTGCCTTCTGCAACCCGCCGCTGACGGCGATGCACATTCCCATGCGCGAGATCGGATCGGCAGCACTTAGCCTGCTGCTCGACGACATGGCCCATTCGGGGTCGCCGCCGCGCCGCGTCGAACTTGCCTGCAATCTCGTGGTGCGCCAGTCGACGGCACCAGCCCGGAGCGGCGCGGGCGGTCATCAACTGGCCTCTTGAGCGCGCGACTTGCCGCCAGCAAAGAGCAGCGGCAAACCCTCTTGCGTCTCCAGTTCAAGGACACGTCCAAGCAGGATCATATGGTCGCCAGCCGGGAAACGGTCGGCGACGCTGCATTCGAACCGCGCCAGTGCGCGCGGCAGCAATGGCACGCCGTGCTCGCTCCACGACAGGTCAAGATCGGCAAAGTCCGTCCCCGACTTCGAAAAACGCCAGCACAGATCGATCTGATCTTCCGCCAGCACGTGAATGGCGTAGTGCGCGGAATTAGCGAAGGCTTCGAACCGGCGCGAGTGGCGGCCGATAGACCAGAGCACCAGCGGCGGATCGAGCGACACGGATGAGAAGCTGTTGGCAGTGATTGCTACCGGGCCGTCGGCCGTGCCAGTGGTGACGACCGTTACGCCGGTGGCGAAGCGCCCGAAGGCATTGCGCAAAAGGCGTGGATCGCACACAACATGCTCCATCAGCGGCGCTCCCCCGTTCCCAGTGGTGTCGCCGGGATCCGTTCCGGCACCCGGCCATAGGCGTGCGGGAGCGAGCATGTCTTGAGCTGGGGCAGCACCTTGGTGCCGAAATGGCGCGCCTCGTCGAGATGCGGGTAGCCGGAAAAGATGAAGGCGCGGATCCCCATCTTCATATACGCCTCGATTTCCGACAGAACCTGATCGGTCGAGCCCACCAACGCCGCGCCGCAGCCGGAGCGCGCTCGCCCGACGCCCGTCCACAGATGCGGCTCGACATAGCCTTCGGCATCGGCGATCTGGCGGTTCCTGGCCTGGTGCGATACGCCGAGCGATCGGGCGTCGAGCGCACGCTCGCGGATCGCCCTGCCCTGCTCGTCGTCCAGCTTCGAAACCAGCTCCCGGGCATATTCCTTTGCCTCGGCCTCGGTGTCGCGCACGATCATGTGGACGCGCAGGCCGTAGTCGAGCGTCCGCCCATTGCGCTCGGCGCGTTCGTGGACGGCTTTCATGCGGCCGGCAAGTTCCACCCTGGTTTCAGGCCACATCAGGTAGACGTCACACTGTTCGGCGCAAAGCTCGAGCGCGTCGGGCGAATAACCGCCGAAATAGAGCAGCGGACCGCCATTTTGCTGATAGGGCTTCGCCGGCGCCGTCGAGAGCCCCTTGAAACGATAGACCTCGCCCTCGAAATCGATGCTGTCCCTGGTCCAGGCCTGGCGCAGTATCTGCACCACCTCGCGCGAACGCTGATAACGGTAGGCGCTGTCGGCTGTCTCGCCCGGAAAGTCCGACGAAATGACGTTTACCGTCAGCCGGCCTTCCAGCATGTGGTCCAGCGTCGCAATCGTGCGCGCCAGCATAATTGGCTGCATCTCGCCGCAGCGCACAGCGGCGAGCAGATTGATCTTCGACGTGATCGGCGCACAGCCGGCTACGAAGCTCAACGTGTCCTGGCCGACCTGATAGGACGACGGACACAAGATGTTGCGGAAACCGAGTTCCTCGGACGTCTTCACGATCTCGGAGCAATGCGCCCAGCTCGAGCGCAGCGCGCCGTCCGGAACGCCGAGATATTGATAGTCGTCCGAGCAGAGTGCGGCGAACCACGAGACTTCGGCAGCTTCGAGATCCGGCGAAGTGATTGGGACGATGCTCATTGCCACTCTTCAGAAAAGACGTCCGGGCCACTCTTCAATGACCTCAGGAGCTGCGAATGGGGCTTGCGTAGCATTCGTTTTAGTGTAGATCAATACTGTATCAATTTTGGAGCCAAACCCGAAACCGGGATGCGATTGGAACACCGGATGCATTTGACAAGGGCGGACCCCGGCCACCGATCCAGCCAGATGCGCGGCCCCCTGCCTGTGCACTTGCAGACCAGCGAAATGCTGATCCGCGAAATCGCGGCCGGACGGCTGGCCGACGGGGCGCGGCTGCCGCCCGAGCGCGCGATGGCCGCGAGCCTCGGGATTGCCGTCGGCACGCTCAGGCGGGCGCTGGCAGATTTGACCGAAAAGGGCCTTCTCGACCGCATCCAGGGCTCGGGTAACTATGTGCGGGCGCGCGGCGACTTGCTCGGGATCTATGCTTTCTTTCGCCTGGAGCGTATCGGTGGCGGCGGCCTGCCGAGCGCCGACGTGCTATCCGTCGAGCGACTGCCCAAGCCAGCCGACCTGCCGCAATTCGGCAGCGCCGGCGAAGCCCACCGTATACGCCGGCTGCGGCGGCTCGACGGCGAGCCGGCCGCGGTCGAGGAGATCTGGCTGGACGTCAGCCGCGCCGAGCGGCTCAAGCGCGAGGATTTGTCGGAATCCCTCTATCTCCACTACCGGCTCGCTCTCGGCTTTTCGATCGTTCGCGCCGAAGACCATGTTGCCGTCGCACCCGCGCCGGACTGGGCCCCGCTCGAATTCAGGCCACCGCCGGGGACGGTCGTGGGGTTCATAGAACGTATCGCCTGGGCTGGCGACGGCGCCAGCGCGGAATATTCCAGCAGCTGGTTCGATCCGGGCGCGGCGCGGTACGTCACGCGTTTCAGATAGGCCGGAGGAAGACGCAGCGTGACCAGATCATCGATCGGCTACGGCATCATCGGCTGCGGCATGATGGGCCGCGAGCATATCCGCAATATCGCTCTGTTGCCCGACGCGCACGTGGCCGCGATCGTCGAGCCGGACCCCGGCATGTTGGCGGCGTCGCTGGCGACGGCGTCGGGCGCGCGATCGGCGGCATCGATCGCCGAACTGCTGGCGATGGACGAGGTGGACAGCGTCTTGATTGCCAGCCCCAATCACCAGCACCTCAGTCAGATGGAGCAGATCGCCGCACTTCGACCACTGCCGGTACTGGTGGAAAAGCCGCTCTTCACCGACGCCGCCGACGAGGAGCGGATCGCGGCGCTGAAAGCTCGGCTTCCGCTCGTCTGGGTGGCCATGGAATACCGCTATATGCCGCCCGTCGCCGCCTTCGTCGAGCAGGCGCGCCACGCCACCGGCGGCATCCGCATGCTGACGGTCCGCGAGCACCGCTTCCCGTTTCTGGCCAAAGTCGGCGACTGGAACCGCTTCAACCGCAACACCGGCGGCACGTTCGTCGAGAAGTGCTGCCACTTCTTCGACCTGATGCGGCTGATCCTCGGATCGGACCCCGTCCGCGTGATGGCGAGCGCTGGACAGGCCGTAAACCACCTCGACGAACGCTATGGCGGTGAGAGGCCGGATATCCTTGACCATGGCTATGTGCTGGTTGATTTCGCGAGCGGCGCGCGCGCCATGCTGGAACTGTGCATGTTTGCCGAGGGCAGCCGCTACCAGGAGGAACTCTGCGCTGTCGGTGGCGACGGAAAGATCGAATGTCTGGTGCCCGGACCAGGCCGGTTCTGGCCGACCCACCTTGGCCCTGCGCCAGTGCCCCAGTTGATCGTCAGTCCGCGCAATCCGCCTGGACCGCGACTGCTGGAGATTCCCGTTGACCCCCGGCTGCTCGAGGCAGGCGACCATAACGGTTCGACCTATTTCGAGCACGCCCGCTTCACCGCTGCGGTGCGCGGACAAGGCAAAGTGGAAGTGACCTTGCAAGACGGCTGGTGGGCCGTCGTCATGGGTCTTGCCGCCGAGAGATCGGCCCGCGAAGGCCGCGCCATCGAACTCGCCGGTGAATTCGCATTGCCGACCTAAGGCTAACCACGCATTCACCGGACCACCGAGTCAGATGCGCCGACCGGTTGCTGCGTCGAACAGATGCGCACATGCACGGTCGATTTCGATCCGCACCCCTTCGCCTTGCTTGAGCGCAAGCCTTTCTCGGAAGAGGCAGGAGATTTCTTCACCGGAGCAGTCGACCCTGGCGAAGATTTCCGAGCCGGTCGCCTCGAGAAGCGTGATCGTGCCCGGCACGCCCTGCCCGGTCGCCCGGATATGTTCCGGTCGAATGCCGTAGACGAGTTCGCGTCCTGCGGCATCCGCCGGCTGGGCGCCTTCCGGCAACGGCAGGATCAACCCGCCGGCGCTGCGGAACACGCCCTCCTCGATGCGGCCGGCAATGAAGTTCATGGCGGGCGAGCCTATGAAACCGGCAACGAAGAGGTTGGCCGGATGGTCGTAGAGGTCCAGCGGCGCGCCGATCTGCTCGACCAGGCCGTCATGTAGCACGACGATCTTGTCGGCCATGGTCATGGCCTCGATCTGGTCGTGCGTGACATAGATCGTCGTAGTACCCAGCCGCTGGTGCAGGGCCTTGATCTCGCCGCGCATCTGGACGCGCAATTTGGCATCGAGGTTGGAGAGCGGCTCGTCGAACAGGAAGACCTGTGGGTCGCGTACGATCGCGCGACCCATGGCAACGCGCTGGCGCTGGCCGCCAGAAAGCTGGCGCGGATAGCGGTCAAGCAACTTTTCCAGGCCAAGAATGCCGGCTGCCTTCCGGACCCGGCCAGCGGTGTCGGCCGGATCGGCTCTCTTGATCTTGAGGGCAAAGCCCATATTGTCGGCCACAGTCATATGCGGATAGAGCGCATAATTCTGGAACACCATGGCGATGTTCCGGTCCCGCGCGCGCAGATTGTTGACCATACGTTCGCCGATGGCGATCTTTCCGCCGGAGATCGTTTCAAGGCCTGCGATCATGCGCAGCAGCGTCGATTTTCCGCATCCCGACGGACCGACCAGGATGACGAATTCGCCGTCGGCGATGTCGACGCTGACGTCGTGAATGATCTTGGTGGCCCCGAAGGCCTTCTGCACGTTGTTGATTGTTACCGATGCCATTGGATCTTTCCTGGAAAACGGTGATGTCAGGCCGCGTCCTCAACCGCCCTTGACGGCGCCGGCGGTCAGCCCCGCGACGATCTGCCTTTGCGCGAACATAGTCAGGATCAGCACCGGCAGCGTCACCACCAGCGCCGCCGCGGCGAGCGGCCCCCAGCTGACCTGCTCGTAGGACAGCATGTTGTAGACGGCGACCGGGAGTGTGCGCGTCTCACGGCTGGCGAGCACCACGCCGAAAACGAAATTGTTCCACGAGAAGATCACGGACAGGATGAAGGCGACGACGATGCCCGGCTTGGCGATGGGCAGGGCAACCAGCCGGAAAACCTGCCACGAGCTGGCGCCGTCGATGTTGGCCGCCTCCTCCAGTTCCATCGGCGTGGTCTCGAAATAGCCGATCATCACCCAGACCACGATCGGCACCGTCACCACCAGATGGATGATGATCTGCGGCCAGAGCGTGCCGAGGATCCCGATCCATTGAAACAGCAGAAACAGCGGGATGAGATAGGATAGTCCGGGCGTCATGCGGGCTATCATGATGACGACCGCCGATCGTTCAGCCTTGAGCCGTGCGATGCCATAGCCGGCCGGTACGCCGATCAACAGCGCCAGCAAGGTCGCCGTGCCGGTGACCAGAACCGAATTCCAGAGATACAGCAGGAAATTGTTCTCCTCGAACACTTTCACATAGTTCGACCAGGCGAAACGTTCGGGGATCAGGATCGGCGGATAGGCACCGTTATCGATTTCGAATTTCAGCGACAACGAGATCATCCAGAGGAAGAACAGGATCGCCGGCGAGACGAAAACCAGGGCAGCGAAAAACAGACCGATCTGGTTGAGCAGCCGTGAACTCATCTATTTGCCCTCCGTATCGATCCACTGCGAGCGTTGGCGCAGCATCAGCAGGACAAAAGACAGGGCCACGATGACAACGAAGAACACCACGGCCATGGCCGAGCCGTAGCCGATATCGTAGTAGGAGAAGGCGGTGTTGTAGAGATAGAGGTTGATGGTCTCCGACGCCGTGCCCGGCCCGCCCTGAGTCATCGCGTAGATGATATCGAAGCTCTTCAACGCATCGATGGTGCGGATGATGACCGCGATCATCAGGAACGGCGCGATCATCGGCAGAGTGAGATAGCGGAATTGCTGCCAGGCATTCGCGCCGTCGATCTCGGCGCTTTCGAAGGGCTCGCGCGGCACCGAGGCCAGCCCGCCAAGCACGATCAGCATGACCAGCGGCGTCCACTGCCAGGTCTCGACCGCAACCAGCGACGGGATGACCGTGTTGGCGTTGAATATCCATTCCTGAGCCGGGATGCCGACCAGCGACAGCAGGTAGTTGAGCACGCCAAGCTGAGGATGGAACATCATTGTCCAAACCAGTGCCACGGCAACGGGTGTTGCCATCATCGGCATGACGAAGACGCCGCGCAGCAAGCCGCGCAGCGGAAACCTGGCGTCGAAAATCAGGGCGGCCAGAGTGCCCAGCAGCATCGGCGCTGCAACCGAGAGGAAGGTGTAGGTCAACGTATGAACAAGGGATTCCCAGAAACGTGGGTCGCTTGCCAGGCGGAGATAGTTTTCCATCCCGGCAAAGCTCCGCGATTGGCCGAGCGTCCAGCGGTTAACGCTCATCCACAGGGTGAAAGCCCAGGGGAAGACGATGACGGCGCCGACGACGACGAGTGCGGGGACAACGAAAGGCCAGTAGTTGGGAGCCAGCCGGATGGTCTGGCTCCCGTCGATAACCGGCATCGTCACCCCGGTCTGTTCTGGGGTGGTGGCCGACATCAGCCCTGCTCGCTCCTGTCGAGAACCGGCTGGAACTGCTCGGTGGCCTTCTTCAGCTCCGCGGCGGGATCGGCGCCGGCAATCATGTTGGTCAGCGCCACGCCATAGATATCGCGGAATTCGGTGACGGGGATGATGACCGGCAGCGCCAGCCGGCTGATATTGCCCGAGCCGACCACGGCATCGAGCCAGCTTGCCGGCATGGTGACGCCTTCGCGCACCTTGGGATCCTCCAGCACGGATTTGCGGAACGGAACGCCAGCGCCGGCCTGCAACAGCCGCGCGCCCATGGCTGGCGATACCGCCCACTGGCAGAACAGATAGGCAGCTTCCTTCTTCTCGCTGGCGGCGGTAACGCCAATCCCGTCGCCGAAGGTGCCCGAGGCATGCGCCTTGGGACCCTTGGGCATGACGCCATAACCGACCTTACCGACTACCCTCGACTTTTCCGGGTTTTCCATCGGCGGGGCAAAACCCACACCGTCGAACCACATGCCGATCTTTCCCTGCAGGAAGGCAGACTGTGCTTCGGCCCAATTGAACCCCGTGACGCCCGGAGGGGCGGACTTGGTCATCAATCTTTGATAGAGCGCGGCAGCCTCGACCGCCTCGGGAGCCTCGGTGCGCAGCTTGCCCTTGTCATCGAGCGGTGTCATGTCGTAGCCGAGCATCAGCGACGTCCACACCGGCGTGTTTGCGTTCTTGAGCCCGCGGGCGACGAAGCCGTATGTATTGGTCGAGGGGTCGGTCAGCGCTTCGGCGGCGGCCACCAGTTGCTCGAAGGTCTCGGGGTATTTGAGGCCCTTGGCCTCGAACAGCTCCTTGTTCCAGTAGAGGATCCAGTAGTCCACCGAGAAGGGTAGCGAGCGCAGCACGCCCTGGCCGTCCTTGGCAAACAGCATGCCGGCTTCGGCGAAGTCGCTTTCGACCAGCGCCGGATCGGTGAGCGACGGGTCGGCGAGATAGCCGGCGATGTCGGCCAGCCAGCCGCCCTTCTCGAACTGGCGCTTCTGCACGTGGTAGCTCAGATGCACGACATCGAAGCTCGGCTTGCCCGAGCTCAACTCGATCACCGTCTTCTGGCGCTGCTGCTGCTCGGGCGTTGCCTCGGCATTGACCTTGATGCCGGTCAGTTCCTCGAACTCGGCAAGATATTTCAGGATGGTGTCGCTGCGCGGGCTTTTCACCAGATTGACGTCAAGCGTCGTCCCGGCAAAGCGTTTCCAGTCGACGCCTGCGGCAAAGCCGGGGCGAAGCCCCACAAGGCCGGCAGCGGTTAGCGCTGCGGTTCCGGCAAGGAGTTGCCTCCTGGTTGGGTTGAACAGATTGGACGACATTTCTTCCTCCCGGTTGCTGTCGTTGTGGATGCGCCGCGAACCGCGGCGCGGCTATATTTCCTCAGATCTGGAGCGCCAGCCGGCGCGCATTGTCGATATGCAGACTGATCGCTTCAACCGCCTTTTGCGGATTGCGGCTCTCCATAGCTTCGATGACAGCCAAATGTTCGCGCATCACCGGCACCACACGTCCGTCGATGCGGAAACGCTCCTGGTGGATCAGCCGGATTTTCACCGAGTTGACCAGGTAGGCCTTGGCGATAATCTCGTTGCCGAGCGCATTGATGAAGGTGTCGTGCATGGCCCAGTCGATGTTCTGGGCCTTGGCTTCCATTTCAGGCGTCGGCGCCTGTCCCAGAGCTTGAGCCAGCATCTCCTCATGTTCGCGCCGCATGCGGGCAAGTTCGGCGTCAGAAGCGCTGGTCGTGAATAGCGCCACTGCCTCGCGTTCCATGAACAACCGAAACTGAAACGCCTCGCGGATCAGATTGATATCGATATGCGCGATCTGCATGCCGCGCTGCGGGATGGTGGTCAGCAGTCCCTCGGCCTCGAGACGCGGGACGATCTCGCGAATGGCACCCAGCGGCAGCCCAGTGAAAGCGACCAGTTCGCGCTGTGACACGAACTGCCCCGGCCGCAGATCACGGGCCAGCAAATGCCGCGTGAAGCTGGCATAGGCTTTCTCCCGGAGAGTGATCGGTTCGCTGCCGTCTTCCACTTCAGCTCGCTTCCTTGTCGGTCAGCCCGCCCTTGTCGGTCAGGCCGCCTCTGTCGCAAACAGCCCGTCGTAGGCAGCAGCAAGCTGCCGTTGTCCTTGCGGGCCGATCGCCTCCAGGGGCGGGCGGACCGCCAGCCAGCGCTCGTCGCCGGTCTTGCGCGCGACCATGACCTTCACCGCCGGCGTGACCGGGTATTTGAGCAATTCGAGCACGAAGTCCTCGACGCGTGAGTCGTCGCGGCCCTCTTCGACCATTGCGCGGATTTCGCCGGTAACAAAATTAGCCATGCCGGAAATCGCACCCTGTCCGCCGCGGCGCACGCTTCTCGCCAGATGCCGTTCGTCGCCGATGAGGATCACCAGATCGCCGTGCGCTTCAAGCAGCGCCTCACTGTAGCTCCAGTCCCCGCCGGAATCCTTCACCCCGGCCACCACAGCGGGAAAAGCGGTGCGCAGCCGGCCGATCAGCCCAAGCGGGAGCGGCACCATGGTGACTGAGGGGATGTTATAGAGGAGCACGTCGCGCGCCAGCGGACCGAGTGCGGCGAAGACGGCGGAAAACCATCCGAATAGCCCGTCCTCGCCGACATTCTTGAAGTAGCTCGGCGGGGCGAGCAGAATGTTGCGAACGCCGCGCTGCAAAGCGTGCCGGGCCTGATCGGCGGCATCTTCAGCGGCATCGACCAGCACTCCGGCAACGAGCTGATGTGCCGGAATACCGGCCGCCAGCATGGCTTCGGTGACGATCCGCCGCTCGTCGGTGCCGACCGAGGCTCCTTCGCCGGTGGTACCGAACAGCGTCACACTGCTGCAGCCGGCGCCGAGGCAGGCTCGGGCATGCGCGATCATCGGCGCGAGCGCTATCTGCCCCGACGGGTCGAAGGGTGTGGTTAGGGCAACCGAAAGACCAAAGCGGGAAGGCAATGCGAACTCCGTTGAAATCAATGTGCACGTAGCGTTAGCACGCTAACATGTCAGATGTAAACTGGCATCGCCGACTGGCGCTGTCACGGCAGCAGCATCGCCGATCATTTCCCGCGCCCGAGCATCGCATAGGCTGCTGTCCCCGAGCCCTGCGGATTGGCTGGACGAGGTAGCCTAAGCTCGCTCAAGTGGCGACGAGGTGGCCGTCGCCAACATCTTCAAGCTTGAGCTTCCGGGGCTCGTCACCGATGCGCCGCACAGCGCTTGGAATTTCACTGTCCAAGCGGGCGAACCGGGCGCGCCGGCGGCCTGGATCGGGAACCGGAACGGCTTCGATCAGCCGCTTTGTGTAAGGATGGCACGGGTTGGAGAAGATCTGGTCGCGGGTGCCCATCTCGACGATCTGCCCCAGATACATTACCGCCACGCGATCGGAGATGTTTTCTACCACCGCCATGTCGTGCGAGATGAAGAGATATGCGACGCCAAATTCGCGCTGCAGTTCCTTCAGCAATCTTAACACGCGCGCTTGCACCGACACGTCGAGAGCAGAGACGCTCTCGTCGGCAATGATCAGCTTCGGTCGCAGCGCCAGCGCCCGTGCAATGCAGATTCGCTGGCGCTGCCCGCCGGAGAATTCGTGGGGATAGCGCTCCATCTGGTCAGCGGAGAGGCCCACGCGTTCGAACAGGGCGGCGATCTGGGCACGCCGTTGCTCTCTGTCGCCAAGGCCGTGGATCAGCAGAGGCTCGGCGACGAGATCGCCTACTCGCATGCGCGGGTCGAGGGACGCGAAGGGATCCTGAAAGATCATCTGCACATTGCGGCGGACAGCCTTGCGCTCCTTTCGGCTGAGTGCCGACAAGTCCTGGCCGCCGATTGAAATGCTGCCGATGTAGGGCACCAGCCCGGCGATCGCCTTGGCCGTCGTCGACTTGCCGCAGCCCGATTCGCCGACCAGCGACAGGGTTTCGTGCGGCGCGATCGAGAAACTGACGCCTTCGACCGCGTGCACCCTGCGGTCGACGCGGCCGAAGAAGCCGCCACGCAGGTCGAAGCGGACGTGAAGATCGCCGACATGTACAAGCCCGGCCGGCATGTTGGCGGCATCCTGTCGGTCTTCGGCCATCCGTCCGCCGCCGATACGCGGCACGGCGGCCAGAAGCTCGCGCGTATAGTCGGCCTGCGGGCGATTGAAGATGTCAGCCGCCCTGCCCTGCTCGACCATCCGTCCGTCGCGCATGACAATGACGCGGTCCGCCATCTCGGCGACGACGCCCATGTCGTGCGTGATCAGGATAACGCTGGTGCCGTGCTCGCGCTGCAGGTCGCGCAGCAGCTCCAGCACCTCGCCCTGAACCGTGACATCGAGGGCGGTCGTCGGCTCATCGGCGATCAGCACATCCGGGTTCAGGGCCAGAGCCATGGCAATCATCACGCGCTGACGCATGCCGCCTGAGAGTTCGTGCGGATAGTGCTCGAGCCGCCGTTCGGCATCCGGAATTCGGACTGCCTTCAGCGCCTCGAGCGCCCTCAGCCGCGAGTCGGAGCGCGACAGCGAGGTGTGTGCCTCGATCGCCTCCGTGAGCTGACGGCCGATGGACAGAACCGGATTGAGCGATGTCATCGGTTCCTGAAAGATCATTGCAATACGGTTGCCGCGGATGCGGCGCATTCCGCTCTCGCTGAGAGCCGCGAGATCCTGATCGCCGAGCCGGATGGAGCCTGATCTGATGCGTGCCGCCGGCTGCGGCAGCAAGCCCATGATGGCCAGCGCCGTCATCGACTTGCCGGAACCGGACTCGCCGGCGATGCAAAGCGTTTCGCCGCGCATCAGGCCGAATGTCAGGTCGGAAACGACGTCGCGCTCGCCCTCCTCGCCACGCACGGCGACGCTCAGACCTGAGACGCTGAGTACCGGCCTAATGGAGCCACTCTCCGAGGCGGCCTGCCCGGATCGTTTGATGTCCTCCATGTTCATTCAAAGACGCAGCGGGGGAAGTAGAACGAAACCACCCAGTTGGGCATGTCGACGATCTCGCTGATGCGCAGGTCACCGCAAACCGAGACGAGCATATAGGCATCTACCGGATCCATGCCGTAGCGGCCGGAGAGCAGGTCGATCATCTGGGAGACGGCGCTCCTGGCGCCGTCCATCAGATCCGGCCCGATACCGGTTGTCACCTCATAGCCCTTGGCGTCGAGATGCCGCGACACCGGACCGGGCGTTGTGAAACGCGGCGTCCGCAGCCGGGCATCCTTGACCAGATCGAGCGTCAGCACGGCATTCATGGGGCTCTCGATTGCCGTGCCGCAGACCTCGCCGTCGCCTTGCGCGGCGTGCGTGTCGCCGACCGAGAACAACGCTCCCGCGACCTCTACGGGCAGGTAGAGCACCGTGCCGGCAGCGAGATCGCGTATGTCCAGATTGCCGCCCACGCGCCGCGGCGGGACCACCGAATGCAGACCCGGCTCAGCCGGGGCATTGCCGATGGTGCCGGCGAAGGGCTTGAGCGGCACCCGGCCGCTCTTGCCGAACAGCGCCGGTTCGAGCGAGGCGGCGTCGTACTTCCAGATATTCAGTGCCGGTTGAGTGAAGTCATCCGCCAACAGACCGAATCCCGGGATATTTGCCGTCCACCCGAAGCCGGACGGCTTGAACGCCTCGATAGTGATTTTCAGGGCGTCGCCCGGCTCCGCCCCGTCGACATAGATCGGCCCAGTGACCGGGTTCACCTTGGCAAAATCGAGCACAGCAACGTCGTCGACGGTGCTCTCCATCGTCAGCTGCCCGCCGGACGAGTCCAGGCACTGGAACTCGATCGTCGACCCTGGCGCCACTCGTTCGGCCGGGACAAAGGAATTGTCCCAGCCGAAATGATGGTGGCGCCCGTGGATGGTGTAGTCGCAGTTATTGCACATCGGTCACATACACATTGTCGTAGTTGATCGGGATGTGGACCGGGTCGACATAGAGGTTGTCGGCGCCACCCATGCGGGCTGATTTCATGGTGAAACGCTGCTCGTTGAACACCGGTGCCCAGGGCGCGTCTTCCATGATCTTGCCGTAGATCTCGCTCCACATCTTGGCGCGCTCGCCAGCCTTGGCCGGGTGAACGATGGAGTCGGCTTCGGCTGCTTTGGCGTCGAGCTCCTTGTTGCAATACCACGACCAGTTCCAGCCGCCCGGGACGGCACCAGCGCAGCCGAGGATCGGTCCGTAGAAGTTCGACGGATCGGGGAAGTCGGCGATCCAGGCCATGCCGCCGGACCAGATCATCGGCGCACCGGCCTTGTCGCCGCCGGCGGCGATGACGTTGGCCTGCGCGAGCGACTGGATACTGGCCTTGATGCCGACCGCCGCCAGATCCTGCTGAATGGCCTGCGCGATGCGCGGGTTGGGATCGGTGTTCATGGCAAACAACTGCGTGTCAAATCCGTCGGGATGCCCGGCCTCGGCAAGCAAAGCCTTGGCCTTGCTCACGTCATAGGGATAGCCCTTGAATTCCTTGTCGTAGCCAGGCATCGACGGCGGCAACGGCTGATTGGCCGGCACCGCACGGTTGTTGATCAGCTGGACGATGCGGTCCTTGTTGATCGCCATGTTGACCGCCTGCCGTACCTTCACATTGTCGAAGGGCGCAATGGTGGTATTCATGGTGATATAGCCGGTGTGCAACTGGCCGCCCTCGACGACACGGGCCTTCTGCTCGGGATCGGCCATCACCTCCTGGAATTTCGCCGGGGGAATGCCGTCGCCGGGAACGTCGATCTCGCCTTTCTGCAGCCGCAGCAGCGCCACGATCGGCTCCTGGCCGATCTCAAAGGTGATCTTGTCGAGATGCGGCAGACCCTTGTGCCAGTAATCCGGGTTGCGCTCGAAGACCACGCGCTGGCCGAGCGTCCATTCGGCGAGCTTGAAGGCGCCGGTTCCGACCGGATGCTTGCCGAAATCCGCGCCGTATTTTTCGACCTCTTCCTTCGGCACGACGTGCGAGAAGTTGATCGCCATGACATGCAGGAAGGTGGCGTCGGGCCGGGTCAGCTCGAACTTGATCGTGTAGGGATCGACGACGGTTATGCCGGCCAGGCTTTCCGCCTTGCCGGCAGCGACATCGTCATAGCCTTTGATCGAGCCGAAGAAGCCGGCACCCGGGCTCTGTGTCTTTGGATTGGTGACCCGGTCTAGCGAATATTTCACGTCGTCGGCGGTCATCTCGCGGCCGTTGTGGAATTTCACTCCATGGCGCAGCTTGAAGGCGAAGGTCTTGCCATCAGGCGCAATCTCGTAGCTCTCGGCAAGGTCGGGCCGCAGGTTGGTGGTGCCCGGCTCGTAGTCCATCAGCCCGTCGAACAGGCTCTTGATCATCGACCAGTTCTGCCAGTCATAGCCGATGGCCGGATCGAGCGTGGCGACGTCGTCCTTGTAGGTGATGGTGATCGCGCCGCCCTGCTTGGCATTCGGATCGACAATGTCTTCGGCGCGTACGCTCGTCATGCCAAGCACCAGCGCAAGCGCCGATGCTGCCACGGTGGATATCAGATATTTTCTCATGTCATGTTCCCTTTCTCTGATTTTTTGGTTTTCATCTGAGCTTGATGCGCGGATCGATGAACGGTGCGACAGTGTCGGCCAGGAGATTGCCGAGCACGATGGCAAAGGCCGAAACCAGGGTGACTCCCATGATGATCGGAATGTCGATGCGCTGAATGGCCTGCCAGGCTAGCTGGCCGATGCCTGGCCAGCCGAACACGCTTTCGACAACCACGATGCCGCCCATGAAGATGCCGATGTCTATGCCGATCATGGCGATGACCGGCAGGATGGCGTTGGGCAGCGCGTGCCGGAAGATAATGGCGCTGCGTGCAAGACCCTTGGCACGCGCGGTACGCACGTAATCCTGGCGCAGCACGTCGATCATCGACGAGCGCATCATGCGGGCGTACCATCCGGCGCCAAGAATTCCCATGGTCAGCGACGGCAGCACCAGATGACGCCAGGTGCCGTAACCGCCGATCGGGAACCAGCCGAGCCGCACCGCGAATACATAAAGCAGCAGCAGGCCGACGACGAACTGCGGTGCCGAGACGCCGACGAAGGAGGCGACCATCAGCGACTGGTCGGTGGCGGTGCCACGCTTGATGGCGGCGATGAGGCCCATCGTCAGCCCGATCATGACTTCGCAAGCAATGGCACCAACCATCAGCAGCAGGCTTGCCGGCAGCCGCGAGACGATAAGCTCCGTGACCTCCGAGCGCTGAATGTAGGAGCGCCCCAGATCACCGCTGAGAAGGCTGGTCAGGTAGTGCCAGTACTGGACGACAAAGGGCTGGTCGAGACCGAGCTGCCGGCGGATGCTCTCGACCGTCTCGGGCGTTGCGCTGCGGCCGGCGATCTGGCGGACAGGATCGGCGGGCAGCAGATAGAGCAGCGCAAAGGTGATCAGGGAGACGCCGAGCAAGATGAGAACCGACTGGACAACGCGGCGGCCGAGATAGGCGATCATGCCCGCCCCCTTTGCGTCGGATCGAGGATGTCGCGCAGCGCATCGCCGACCAGGTTAAAGGCTAGCGCCAGCGCCAGGATCGCCGCACCCGGAAAGAAAACCAGCCAGGGCGCTGCCTGAAAATAGGTTTGATTTTCGAAGATGATGTTGCCCCAGGAAGCAGTCGGCGGTTGCACGCCGATGCCGAGATAGCTGAGCGTCGCTTCCAGAAGCACCGTCGTCGAGATGCCGAGCGTGCCCCAGACGATGATCGTCGGCAAAAGGTGGGGCAGGATATGGCGAAACAGGATACGTGGAGCGCTTGCGCCGATGGTGCGCTCGGCATCGATGAACTCGCGCTCGGAGAGCGAACTTGTCTCGGTGTAGATGACGCGGGCGGTCTGCACCCAGTTCACCAATGCGATCACCATGGCGACGATCCACAGGCTCGGCTGGAGGACCGCCGCCAGGCAGATGGCGAGCAGCAGCGCGGGGAAAGCCATCATCAAATCGGTGAAGCGCATAAGCGCGCTTCCGATCCAGCCGCGGAAGTAGCCGGCGGTGATGCCGACTAGCGTGCCGATCAGAAGCGCCACGCCATTGGCGACGATGCCGATGATCAGCGACGTGCGCGCGCCGAATAGGAGACGGGTCAGCAGGTCGCGGCCAAGCAGGTCGGTGCCTAGCCAGAACTGGGCTCCCGGCGGCAGTGGCGCGCCTTCAAGCGTGAGCCCGTCGAACATCTGCTCGTTCGGATCGTAGCCTGTCAGCCACGGTGCAAGGACGGCGCCGGCCAAGACAAGGGCAATAATCCCGAGGCCGAGCAAAGCGAGAGGCCGTTTTAGCAGACGTCGCCAGAGGCCGGCGCGAGGCTTGGCTGGCATACGCCCGGCGGCTGAAAGCTCAGGCGCGATCGGATTGGTCATCGTCGCCTTCTTCTTGTGTCATCGCCACGATCCTGCGCGCGGCTTCCTCGACGCTGATTTGCCAGCTCATCGCCAGCGAGCGGAGCTGCGCATAGGCACGGCCGTCCTCGGCACCCTTCGACAAGGCCTCCACCGCGCGTACGATGGTCTGGCGCTCCGCGACCCGCTGACGAAGCGAGGCGATCTCGCCGGCCAGAAGCTTGCGCGCCTCGAAACTCTGCCTTGCGATCAAAAGCGCGCTATAGACGCCGGCATTGCCGACCGGTTTCAGCAATTGGGCATCGGCCTTGTGCGACAGTGCCCATTCGACACGCCCCGGCGCCTCGGAGCCGATCAGCGCTATAAGCGGCATCGGGGCCTCGCCCGGCTTCCACGGAAATTGCTCGTCAAAGCCGAGGTCGACGTCGAAGAAGACGAAGTCCGCCGCCAAGGCTTCGGCCGGCAGTTCCGGCCAGAAGCCAATCGCCTCAAGCCCGATGGCCGACAATTGCCTTGTGATCGCCTGCACGGTCGGATGTGGACGATGCAGGACAAAAGCCCTGGCGCCTCCAAGGTTCGGGATACGCGCCATCTTGCTCACGACACCACCCGCAGGCGTGGCCGCCCGAACGTCTCCGTCCGGTCATAGCGGGAAAGGTAGGGATCGGGTGCCACGCCCTTCGTCAGCGTGACCGTTTTGAACGATGTTCCATCGATACGTCCGATCTGCACCGGCAACGTAGCATGCTGGGTTTGCGGGTCGATGGCGATGTCGCCCAGCGGCGTTCGAAATGATGTTCCGGCAAAGACCTTGGGAAGGTCCATCCATTGTGCACCGGGGTTGCGGGTGAGTATCTCTGCGAGCGTGCGCACCGAGGCATAAGCCGCCGCCTCGAAGGATGAGGCAGGCATAACGGAAGACACTGAAGCCGCTCCGCGATCCGCACCCGAGATGTCGTGAAAATAGGGCCCAACGGAAAGATGGCCATTGCCTGCCCCGTTGAGCGCCGGCAATTCGCATTCCGTGAGATTGCAGGACAGGATCGGGCAACGCTCCGGCCTGAAATGCGGGTCGCGCCGGCCAAGCTCGGCATAGGCGGCGATAAAGGCATAGGACGAAGGGCCGATGAGATTGTTCAGAATGAAATCAGGTCTCGTCGCCTGTACCTCCGCGATCAGCCGCGCAACGTCGACCTCGCCGAGCGGCAGATAGCGTTCGCCCAGCACCTTGCCGCCGGCGTCCGCAATCAGGTCGCGCGCCACACGGTTGGTCTCCCAACCCCAGATGTAGTTGGAACCGAGCAGGAAGCCGTCGGCGCCGAAACGAGGCACGACATAGGCAAGCAGCGGTACGAGATGCTGATTGGGGCAGGCGTGCGTATAGACGACGTGCTCGTTAGCTTCGAAGCCTTCGTACGGGCAGGCGTACCACAGCGTGCCGCCTGCCCTTTCCAGGATTGGAATGACCTCCTTGCGGCTCCACGAGGTGACGCAGCCAATGATGTGACGCGCGCCGCTGTTGGCGAGAATGTCCGCGCAGCCGCTTGCATACCGATCGATGTTGCCCTGCGGGTCGCGCTCGACCGGGACGAATTCGAAGGGGACAGCGGGATCGGCGTTGACGTCGGCGATGGCGTTCACCGCGCCTGCGCGGCAGGATTCGGACACCAGCCGGTAGTTGCCGGACCGTGAATAGAGAATGCCGATCTCGATATGCCGTTTCAAGCAAAGCCTCAAAATGACAATGCCCCGCAGCCACCGCCGCAAGGCGAGGCATACGAGGCATTCTTGCCGCCCGGCGGCCAGAGCCGGTATTTGTCTCACCGTATTCCGCCCGCGCTCCCAGTCAAGAGCCGCCGCACGAAACTTTGGCTAGCCGAAACGGTTCGACGTGGAGCACGCAACTCACGCCGGTCGTCCGCCAGGAACCAAAATTGCTGATGCCCAGGTATGAGGCCCGGACAACCAGGTTCGCTACCATTCAAAGCAACGACTTTAATATCGGTTTACCTGAATCTGCTAGCAGCAATGACGCCGGTTTTTCGTCGGTCAAGCAAAGGGTTCCACCTTGCCGCAGCAATTCAGTACTCCGTTCGGTCACCGGGGCGATCGCAACTTGCCGAGATTGCACGGCTTCATGGGCGACGAGTTGGAACGCGCGCCCGATGTTCTCGTGCATGGCGTCGCCTTGGCCCGGAAGCTCGGTGGGCGGAACTTTGGTGGCGGGAGCCGGGCTTGAGCGTCATTCGCGCCTTGCAAGGCGCCGATCTCCCGGCAGTCGCGAACATGTTTCAACGCGTGCTGTTGAAGGAAAGGACCGAAGCGCCGGTCTCTCTCGTGGAATACATGAAACGGTTTTATCTGGATGCGCCCGGTTGCGGAGACAACCTCCGGTCGCTTGTCTACGTCAACGACGCCGGTCGTGTCTCCGGGTTTGTCGGTGTTCATGTGTTGCCGATGACGTTCAACGGCCGTCAAGTACGCGCCGCCATCTGTAGCTCGCTCATGGTCGAGGACCATGAGCACGACCCGCTGGCCGGCGCCCGCTTGCTGAAAGCTTACCTGGATGGTCCGCAGGACATCTCCTTCAGCGAGACGGCCAACGATATCTCCGTGAAATTGTGGACCCGGCTGCGCGGCGTGGTCCTGCCGCAATACAGCCTCGACTGGGTGCGTGTGATGCGGCCAGCGACCTTCATGCTCAGCCTTTCCGCCAATCGCATGGAGCTTGCCCGAGCGCTCAATCCGTTGGCGCGTGCCGTCGACCGATTCTATTGCAGGAGGATGACGTCCAGCGAACGGCGCTGGTCGGGTGTGGCGGCGGACGGGGCAGGTCACGGGGGATTTCGGATGTCCGAAATCGATAGCCACACATTTGCCAAGCTAATCGAGCCGTTTATCGCGCGTTTCGCGCTACGCCCGGAATGGACGGAAGACCAACTCGACCACATCCTGACCGATGCCGCACAAAAGCCGGATCTGGGCGAGCTTGTCTATGTTTGCGTGACGTCGCCAGTCGGCACCAATGTCGGCGCCTTCGCCTATTACGCACGGAAGTATGAAATTGGCCGCGTGCTGCAGATCCTCGCCCTGCCCGGCCAGGCGGGCTCCGTGATAGACTGCCTGATCGATCATGCCGCCGCGCGCGGCGTCAGCGGCCTGCGCGGACGTGTTCAACCTGCACTTCTAGAGGCGATGCTTGGACGACGGATCGCTTTCCTGACCGTTGCTTCAACGGTGGTGCATTCGCGTGATCCAGAGCTGTTGGACGCGATGAAGAACTCGCAAGCCTTCCTGAACGGGCTTGCGGGCGAGCAATGGAGCCGGCTGATCGGGAGCCGTTTCAGCTAGAGCGAGACGCATGCAAATCGAACCGTGCACACCGCTCTACCTGTTTGTCAGGTGCCGAGTTCTTCGACTTCCTCGACGAGTTGCGGGCGCATGTGCAGATAACGCGTCGCCCTGCGTTTGGCGATGATATCGGCCCAGACGCGTTCCACTTGTGTGGCGGCCAACCCCGCCGCCTGTCCCACTACCTCAGCCGCCACGCCGTTGTTGAGACCGTAAAGGCAAAGATCCATACGGTCATAGGGTAGCGAGAAGTAGAACTCCTCCTGGGTCTGCGCCAGCGAGTAGGTATCGGTGGTCGGAGGCCGGTTGAGGATTTCCTCCGGAACACCGAGGTGGGCCGCAAGCGCATAGACCTGCGTTTTGTAGAGATGGGCGATCGGCTTGACGTCCGCGGCGCCGTCACCGTTCTTCACGAAGAAACCCTGATCGTATTCCAGCCGGTTCGGCGTTCCAAGAACGGCGAAGTTCAGGCGGTCGGCATGATAGTATTCAATCTGCTTGCGGGTGCGTTGTTTCATATTGGTAGCGGCGACGACGCCGAGATAGACAGGCAGCGGCATTCTCAGTTTCGTCTGCTTGCCGTCCGGATCCTGCACCACCAGGGATGAGATGTTGTAACCCCCGCCCTCGAGCGCGTTCGCAATGACGATCTTCGAGGCCCAGCCTTCGCCGTATTCCGGGACCACTTCGCGAATGAAGGCGTCGCGACGCTTGTAGCAGCCCATTGCGCGCAGGATCGGCCCGATATCCTCCGTCACAGCCTCGACACCGAAAGTTTCGGCGACGAGGCGGCCGAGCCGCAGGCTTTCAGGATCGGAATCGCTCTCCGGCATGAACAGGCAAAGCACATTCTTGGGCCCGACGGCTCGTGCCGCCAACGCGACCGACACGCTCGAATCGATCCCGCCCGAAAGACCGAGTACAAGGCCCCGCTTGCGAAGCCCGCGCAACTGCTGACGCAAGGCCGTTACGATACGGTCCGTTTCGGTGATCAGGTCGATTGCCAGAGCCTGCGCCAGAAAGGTCCGCGCATCCTCGGTCGGGCGAACATTCATTGCGCGGCCTCCAGGGTTTCTGCCGCAAGCCGACGGCTGACCTTGCCGGTATCGGTCTTCGGCAGCTCCCGGCGGAACTCGATGACCTTGGGGACCATGAAGTCCTCAAGGTGGCGTGCACAGTGACGGATTATATCCTTTTCGCTAAGCGCCGGGTCGGACCGTACGATAACTGCACCGATCGCATGCCCGAGCACGGGATCCGGCACACCGACAACCACCGCTTCCGCGATGCCCGGATGAGCGTGAAGCACGGCTTCCACCTCCTTGGGCGCCACCTTCTCTCCCCGCGACTTTATGATGTCGTCCTTGCGGCCGACGAAATAAAGAAAGCCTTCCTCATCGGCCCTGAACAGATCGCCGGTGTAGAGAACCTTCTCCCAAGGGTTCGGACCCGGGCGCAGGGCTCGTGCCGTCGCAGCTTCGTTTCGCCAATAACCCTGCATGACGTGCGGCCCGCGAATGATCAGCTCGCCTGCTACGCCCGGCGGCACCCGTTGCCCGTGGTCGTCGACGACAAAGGCTTCGGTGTTCGGAATGGCTATTCCGACCGAGCCCGGCCGGCGGTCGAGCTCCTCGGGCGGCAGATAGGTGCAGCGCTTGCATTCCGTCAGGCCATACATCGAATAGAGCCTGACACCGGGGAAAAGGAACCGAAGGCGTTCTATGTGAGAGGGCGGCAAGGCAGCCGCCGTGTTGGAAATATAGCGAAGGCTGGGCAGGAAGCCCGGCGCCAGATCACGCATCTGCAGGATCATCGCTGCCATCGTGGGCACGAGCGGAAGCCCGGTGACTCGTTCCTGGCGGATGCGTTCAAAGACCGCCTGGGGAAAAGCGAAGGACTTCTCGAGCACGAGCGTGGCGCCGAGCCTGACGGCCATCAGCAACTGATAGAGGCCGTAGTCGAAGGCGAGCGGCAGAACATTCAAGATGATGTCGTCGGGCGAGTTGCGCAGATAGGTGGTGATGGAGTCGGCCGCCGCGTCGCAATTGCGGTGCGTCATCATCACACCCTTGGGCCGGCCGGTCGAGCCCGAGGTGTAGATCAACATCGCAAGATCGACGTCAATGCCGCGATGGTCAATCTCCCCGGCTTGAAACGTCAAGCAATCCGCCAGGGATGTGGCTCCTGCCGGGCATTGGTTATCGGCAGCAACGGTGGAAGCCACGAAGATACCGGTCTTGCCTGAGTATTCGGACGCCTCGGTGACCACGGGCATCAGTCTTGCTTGCGTGAGAATCCCGGCCGCATCGCAATCGGTGATGATGTAGGCCAGCTTTTCGGCCTTGGTGGATGCGTTGATCGGACTGAAAGTCGCGCCTGCTTTAAGAACCGCGAAAATCGAAACCGCAGCCTCCCAGCAATTGTCCATGAAGATCAGCACCCGGTCGTCGCGCCTGACGCCATTCATGAAAAGGGCGGCGGCCAGGCGGCTCGAGAGATCGTCCAGCTCTTCGTAGCACAGCCTTTTGTGCTCGGTGATCAATGCCGTTTTGGCTGGATGGGCAGCGGCTTTCGCCGTCAGAAAATGTTCGATCCGCACGGACGCTCCTCGCCGATGGCGCCTACGCTGCCAGCGCTTCTGCTTTTGCCTTGATGAAGGCTGAGATGCGGTCAATCGAATCCAGATTGGCCGGTACGATGTCGGCATCGACCATCGCTATGCCGAAATCATCCTCTATGAATGCCACGAGCTCCAACACGGCCGTCGAATCGATGATGCCGTTCTCGATCAGTGATGCGGAGTCCGCAAGCTCGTACGACGTGTCGCCGAACAAGAAGTTGTCGACGATAAAGGTTTTGACCTTGTCTTTGATTGCTACCATGATTTTTCATTCCCTCGATTTCTCAGGCCGCTCGTGCTGCACCGACCTTTTCGCCGGTGAAAATCTTCTGCCACAGCTGCGTCGACAAAATGCCAACGAAAGCCGCATTGTCGCGGAATCCGGACGCGGGCTGCAAGCGGCATTTCTCGTGCAGGTTCGCCACCGCCTTGGCGTTGAATAGTCCTCCGGCGGCGATGCTCGCCTCGCTCAGCGAGTCGCGTACGTAGTCCAGTTCTCCGGGTCCAACGAAGGAGCGGGCTTCCGGCGCCCGGTAAGGCTGTTTGGTGCGCTCGCTGATGGCCGTCGGAAGCAGGTGCTTGGCAACTTTGCGCAGTATGTGTTTTTCCACCAGTCCCTTGAGCTTCATCTCCTGCGGGAGTCTTGCCGCAAACTCCACCAAGCGATGGTCAAGGAAGGGGAAACGCCCTTCGATACCGTGCGCCATGGCCATGCGATCGCCCTGGCTGGAGAGGATGTAGCCCGGCAGGAGAAAGCGGGTTTCGAGATATTGCGCTTGATGCAGCGGATGCCACCGGGAAAACGCCTCAGGCAACCGGCCGGCCAGTTCCTCGGCTGCGTCGTAGCCCTTCAATGTCGCACGCAGGTCACCGGAGAAAAACATCTTGGCCGCTGATGTGGTCTTGAAACGCGGCCGATGCGAGAACAGCGGATCGTCCAGGGCTGCGCTGCCGGTGCCGAAGAACGCGGCCAGGTACTCTACGGACTGCTGCTGCAGACCTGGCAGATAGGGATAAAGCTTCCGGAACAGCTGTGGTCTTATGCGCGATGCCGGCTGTCGTCCGCAGAAACGGCGAACCCGCGCTTCCTTGAAGACATCATAGCCGGCAAAGACTTCGTCGGCGCCTTCGCCTGTCAGCACCACTTTCAAACCGGCCTGGCGAACGAGGCCGGACAGTTGATAGAGGGGGGCCGGGGCGGTGCGGATGATCGGCCGCTCGGTAAAGCGGATGACTTCGGGAAACACGCCGGCGATATCACCGGCACGACAGGCTATGGTTCGATGGCGCGTGCCAAGTGCTGACGCCATTTCGGTCTGGAAGGCGCTTTCGTCATGCTCGGCGCTGTCGAACGTTACGGAAAATGTCTGCAGCTTAAGAGGAGTCATACCGGCCGCGAGTGCCGAAACGAGGGATGAATCGAGCCCGCCCGAAAGGTAAGAACCGACCGGCACGTCGGCGCGCATGCGAAGCCTCACCGCGTCGGTCAAAAGGGCCTGCAGTTCTTCGGCAGCGATGTCCTCATTGGTAATCTTCGATGGCGAATCTCGATGAGGATAGTCCAGATGCCAGTATGGTTTGACCGTCACTTGCCCCTGTGTCGCGATCATTACGCTTGCCGGCTCCAGCTCGTGGATATCGCGGAAAGCCGTGCGTGGAGCGATCGGCGCCCACAGCGTAAAGATCTGGTCGAGTGCAATCGGATCGATTTCGGCAGAGATGCCGGGTACCTTCAGCAGGGCTTTTATCTCGGACGCAAAGTAGAGCACGCCGTCCTTGCTGGTGTAGAACAGCGGCCTAACACCCATGCGGTCTCTTGCAAGCACCATCCGCCGCCGCCGGTTGTCCCAAATCGCGAAGGCGAAATCACCGTTCAGGAGCGGCAGGCAGTCTTCGCCCATCTCCTCATACAGCTGCAGGAGAACTTCGGTGTCGCTCGAGGTGCGGAAGCGTCGGCCCTTGGCCAGCAGCCCTTCGCGCAATTCCACGTAATTAAAAATCTCGCCGTTGAACGCAATCGTCAAATTGCCGGTTTCGTCGGACATCGGCTGCTGGCCATCACCAATCCCGATCACCGACAGCCGCGCATGCCCGAGTCCAGCCTCGGGCGCTACGAATTTGCCTTGTTCATCCGGTCCGCGATGGGCGATCGCGGACGTCATGCGCGCAAGCAAAGCTTCCGCATCCCGGACTGAACCGAAATAGCCCCCGAATCCGCACATCCACACAGCTCATATTGAACAGCAAGCCACGAAACATAGCGGTCATAAGCGCCTCAAAGGTTAATCGGATACCTTTCAGCGAGCATGTGGTTAACAGGATGTTAGGATAAAATGATGCTTTTGCGGACCGACTTGTTCCCACTCCAGGTGTCCCGCTTGAAGGCGTCACGGCGAGTGGTGCAAATCACTGCTTCGAGTACGGCCGGTACCAGTCGACAAACTTCTTCAGCCCGTCCTCTATCGAAACGCTAGGCTTGAAGCCGAAATCCCGCTCCAGCGCGGTCATGTCGGCGTAAGTCTTCTCGACGTCGCTCGCCTGCATCGGCTCGTTGTGGCGGATTGCCTTGACCTTGAGCAGCCTTTCCAGAATGTCGATGAAGTCGCCCAGGCGCACCGGCCGGTTGTTGCCGACATTGTAAAGCCTGTTCGGCGGAACGTCAGCTGCCGGCGGCTTGTCGAGCACGGCGACGACCGCTTTGACCACATCGTCTATGTAGGTGAAATCGCGCCACATTTCGCCATTGTTGAAAACCCGGATCGGCTTGCCCTCGAGCATCGCCCGGGTGAACATCCAATACGCCATATCGGGGCGGCCCCAGGGACCATAGACCGTGAAAAACCGCAGGCCGGTCTGCGGTATGCCGAACAAATGGGCGTAGGTGTGGCTCATCAACTCATCGGTTTTCTTGGTGGCGGCGTAGAGCGAAACGGGCTTGTCGACCTGATCGGCTTCGCTGAACGGCACGCTGCGGTTGCCGCCATACACCGAGCTCGACGAGGCATAGACCAGATGCTCGAATGCCGGTTCGGCGCGACAGAATTCGAGCACTTCGAGGTGGCCCATGACATTGGAGCGGACATAGAGCCGCGGATTGTCGAGTGAGTGACGCACGCCGGCCTGCGCGGCGAGATGCACGATCCTGACGATGCCTTGCCCGGCCAGAGCAGCCGCAAGCGCGCCCTGTTCAGCAATATCGAGCTGGTGGAACGAAAAATCCTTGCGGGGCAGAAGGCGGGCAAGCCGCCCCTTTTTGAGCGCCAGGTCGTAATAGTCGTTCATGTTGTCGACGCCGACGACCGCTTCTCCCCGGTCGAGCAGATGATGGCAAACGTGACTGCCAATGAACCCCGCGGCTCCGGTGACAAGTATAGGCAACAAGCTTCTCCACGTGCACAGCCTGACGGGTATCTGGAGCGGCAGATCCAGCCCATTTCGTCGTGCTATAGTCGAAAGCCGAGGTGGAGACCACCACTAAGCTGATGCGTCAGCTTGCCTCGCGCATGGCCTCAGCCGCCTGCAGGTCAACCGACACCAGTTGGCTGACGCCTTGCTCGGCCATGGTTACCCCGAACAGCCGGTCCATGCGCGCCATCGTGATCGGGTTGTGTGTGATGATGACGAAGCGCGTTTCGGTGGTTGCGGCCATTTCGTCCATCAGATTGCAGAAGCGTTCGACATTGTGGTCGTCGAGCGGCGCGTCGACTTCGTCGAGCACGCAGATCGGCGCCGGGTTGGTCAGGAACACGGCGAAGATCAGCGACATTGCCGTCAACGCCTGCTCGCCGCCGGACAGCAGCGTCATCGTCTGCGGCTTCTTGCCGGGCGGTCGCGCCAGGATCTCGAGCCCGGCTTCGAGCGGATCGTCGGACTCGATCAGTTGCAGCTCGGCGGTGCCGCCGCCGAACAGATGCGAAAACAGCCGTTGAAAATGGCCGTTGACCACCTCGAAGGCAGCGAGCAGCCGCTCGCGGCCTTCACGGTTCAGGCTGTGGATCGCCTGCCGCAGCTTACGGATCGCCTCGATGATGTCGTCGCGCTCGGAGACGATGGTCTCCAGCCGGTCCGACAGTTCCTTCTGCTCTTCCTCGGCGCGCAAATTGACGGCGCCCAGCCGTTCGCGCTCGACCTTCAGCCGGTCGAGCTGACGCTCGATCTCGGCCATTTCGGGCATCGGGCTGTCGGGTTCGAGGCCGGTGTGGCGGATCACCAGATGCGGCGGCGTGTTCAGCGTTTCCTGGATGCGCGCTTCGACTTCCAGCCGACGCTCGTCGGCGGCGGTCAGCCGCTCTTCGGCGCGAACACGCGTTTCGCGCGCTTCGGCGAGCGATTGGATAGCAGCGGTCGCAGCCTTGTCCAGCTCGGACTGCCGGTTCTCCGCTTCCTGCAAGCGGTCGCCGGCAGCCTTGCGAAGGCTTTCGGCCTCGGCGAGCTGCGACAGCAAGGCGCGCCGCCTGGCGTCGATCTCGTCGGGGGCGTCGGCCAGCCGCTCGCGCTCGGCCTCGGCCTCGGCCTTGCGTTCGCCGAGCGCTGTGATCTGCGTCGACGCGTTTTCGGCGCGCTCCACCCAGTTGCGCCGTTCCGCGCCGATGGCGTCGAGCCGGCGCACACGTGCCTCGGCTTCCCGCTTCAGGCCCTCGTGAACTGCGCGCGCATCGGCAAGGGCGGCGCGGTCGCGGGCGACGTTGGCGGCCGACTGGTCGAGTTGCGACTGCAGATCGCCGAGATCGGGCGCTTCCTGCAACAGCATTTCCGCCTCGACGAATGCTGTCGCCGTCTCCTCATGGCTGTCGACAATGCGGGCGCGCGCCTCGTCAAGTGCTGCACGCCGGCTCGACAGTTCGCCGCCGGCCTTTTCGGCCTCGGCCAGCGCATTGCGAGCAGCGTCCAGCCCGTGCTGGGCGTCGCGCCCGGCCTGTCGAGCGGAGCGTTCGGCTTCGCTCGCCTGGGCAAGCGCCTGTTCGGCCCGGGCAAGAGCCTGTTCGGCGTCGCGCAGTATGCGGGTGGCATGGACGGCTTCGGCGTCGAGTTCGGCCAGCCGGTTTTTCTGCGCCAGCCGCTGCGCGGCAGCGGTCGGCGCATCGGCGCTGGCGGTAAAGCCGTCCCAGCGCCACAGCGCGCCTTCGCGGCTGACCAATCGCTGCCCGGGAGCAAGCAGCGTCTGCAGCCTTCTTCCGTCGGCGGCTTCGACAATGCCGATCTGGGCCAGCCGGCGGGCCAGCTGCGCCGGCGCGCGCACCACGCTGGCGAGGCTCTTTATACCTTCGGGCAACGCGGCGTCGCCGGGCTGGATTTCGCTCTGGCCCCAATGCACCGGCGCGCTGCGGTCGAGCGGCACGTCGAGATCTTCGCCAAGTGCGGCACCCAGCGCCGTCTCGTAGCCGCGCTCGACGCTGATCTGCTCCAGCACCGAGGGAAACAAGTCGCCGCTCGCAGCGTTGAGGATCTTGGCAAGCGTGCGGGCCTCGGTTTCGATCCGCGCCAGCTCGGCCTTTGCGTCCTGAACCGGTGGGCGGGCAGCACCTTCGCCCGCGCGCGCCTCGGCGACCGCCCGTTCGGCTGCAATCGCTGCTGCCTCGGCCCCTTCGAGCAGTGCCAGCGCCTGTCCGACCAGCAGCCGCTTCTCGGCGGGATCGGGCAGGCCGGCGACCCTGGAGACGATCTCCGACAATTCGCGGTCGACATCTGCAAGCTGGCGGCCAAAGCGGTCGCGGCGCTCGGCGGTATCGCGCAGCGTCCGTTCGATCTGGTTGCGGGAGGCGGCAGCCTCCGCCCGTTCGGCGGTCAGCGCGGCGAGCCTGGCCTCGCTAGAGGCAAGCGTCGATGCCGCCTGCTCGAAAGCCGCGTGGGTGCTGGCCTCACGCTCGGCGGCGCCGGCGTTTTCGGCGTTGAGCGCGGCTTCTTCGGCGGCGAGACGTTCTAGGATATCGGCATTGTCGCGGACCATGCGCTGCTCGCGGGCAAGGTCGCCATCAAGCTGTTGCAGTCGGCGGTCGAGCTCTGCCTGGCGGGCGCGGATGCGGCCTGCCTCTTCCTCGATCTGCGCCTTGGCGATCGACAGACGCTGGAAGGCTGCGGCGGCTGCTGCTTCCGCATCGCGCAGGTCCGGCAGCCGGTGGGCGTTGATGCCTTGTTCCCTGGCGGCAGCCATCTGGGCGGCAGCACGGTCGCCGACCAGCGCGGTGGCAATCGCCAGCGCCGAACGCGCTTCGCCTTCCTGCATCTTGGCCAGCGTCCAGCGAAGATGCAGCAGCGTCGCTTCGGCTTTGCGGATGTCGGCCGACAGGTTCTTGAAGCGCGAGGCTTGGCGGGCTTGGCGTTTCAGGCTTTCGATCTGGCTTTCCAGTTCGCCGACGACGTCGTCCAGCCTTTCGAGGTTCTGTTCCGCCGCCTTCAGCCGCAGCTCGGCTTCGTGGCGCCGTGTGTGCAGGCCGGAAATTCCGGCTGCCTCTTCCAGCAGCGCGCGGCGCGCCTGCGGCTTTGCCTGGATCAGCTCGCCGATGCGGCCCTGCCCGACCATCGATGGCGAACGCGCGCCGGTCGACTGGTCGGCGAACAGCAGCTGCACATCCTTGGCGCGGGCTTCCTTGCCGTTGATGCGGTAGAGCGAACCCGCCTCGCGTTCGATGCGGCGCGAAACCTGCAACTCGTCTGCATCATTGAAGGCCGAGGGCGCGCTACGGTCGCTGTTGTCGAGAAAAAGCGTGACTTCAGCGGTGTTGCGGGCCGGTCGTGTTCCGGAACCGGAAAAGATGACGTCGTCCATGCCGGACGCACGCATGTTCTTGTAGGAGCTTTCGCCCATAACCCAGCGCAGCGCCTCGACCAGGTTCGACTTGCCGCAGCCATTCGGCCCGACGATGCCGGTCAGGCCGCGTTCGATGACGAACTCGCCGGGTTCTACGAAGGATTTGAAGCCGAGCAAGCGAAGGCGCGAGAACTTCATTCGCGCCGGCCCATAGCGAAGTTTCGCAACACTGTTCCGGGGTTTTGCAAGGAGAACCCGCGGCAAAACAAAGAAGTGCGCACGCCGAAGCGACGCCGCTTCGGCGCTGCCGAAAGGTCAGAGCAGAGGGTCGATGATGGCCGACATTTCCGCAATCGACATCGCCCCTTTGTAGGTCTTTCCGTTGATGAAAAAGGTCGGTGTGGAATCGACCTTGAATTCGTCGGCGCCGCGCTTCTGGACGGATCTCACATCGTCCAGAAGTTTCTGGTCCGTCAAGCAGGCCTCGAAGGACTCCTGTGTAAAACCGGCAAGCTTCGCGATTTGCAGCAGTGCGTCCTTGGTATTGTTCACACCAACCCAGTTGGCCTGCTGCCTGAACAGAACGTCGACCATCGGGAAATAGTTGTCCTTGGAGCAGCGCGCCAGCATGAAACCGGCCTCGGCGCTGGGATCGAACGGAAACTCGCGCAGGATGTAACGGGCTTTGCCGGTGTCGATATATTTCGTCTTCAGCTCCGGAAACGTGGTCTCGGCGAAATGCGCGCAATGCGGGCAGGTCATCGATGCATATTCGACGATGGTGACCTTTGCATCGTCCTTGCCGAGCTGCATGTCGGGCAGCGCGCCGGGCTTCAACAAGGCTGCCATATCCACCGTGCCCTGAGCTTCAGGCGCTTTGGCGGCGGCCGGAGCGGCCGGCTTCGCAGGTTCCGCCGGAGCCGCAGGTTTCACATCCTGCGCCTCGGCTTTCTCGCCCGAGTCGCTGCAGGCGGCAAGCAGGGCCGCCGCTGGTATTGCGGCCAGCGAAGTCAAAAGGTGTCTGCGGGACAACGAACGAATCATACGAATCACCTGGGCAATAGTTGGATTTTGCAATGCAAAGGCTACAAAAAGCGAGAGTTGGCGCGAATTAAGGCATTACCGGCCCTATTCCAATCGCCAAATCCGGGCATACCATCACGATAGCGCGAGATCACGGCTTCTTTTGACCAAGAATGGTGGCGCCAAGCCGCTCCAACGAGGCGCGCAGCCCGTCGTCCTCGATCAAACCGACAGTGCCCGACAGCTTCGCCTTCTCCGCCACGGTCAGCGGCCGCAAACTGGGTTTCGGCTTTTCCTTGCCCGCCATTACCGGCTTCTGCACGATCCTGATCCGGCCGATCGCATTGAAACCGAGAAAAGCATTGACCCGGTTGATGATCTCGCCGGTCTCGTGCTGCAGATGCAGTGCCGCCAGACCCTCGCAGGCAATTACCAGCACGGCCGGCTCGAACGGATCGTCCTCGTGCATGCGGCGCGGCCACTGGATCTTTTCCGGGCACGAGCGGCCGGCAAGCCGCGGTCCGGCAATCTCTTCCCACGACTGGACCAGCCCGATCGACATGCCGGCCCGCTTGCGCAGCACCGGGTCGAGGATCTCGGTTGCGAGATCGCTCACCGGAACGGGATTGCCGAAGGGCCTTTTCCCTGCCATGTGCGTTCTCCAGCTTCAGCATCAGTGGATTAGGGCCGACCCTCGATCAATGGCACTGCACGACCAGACCCGCAAGGCCGTATCCGGAGACAATGGCGAGATCGCGTTCCGGCTGCTTGGCTGGTACGACGCGCATCACCGCGAGCTGCCGTGGCGCGTTCCGCCGCGTGCGCTGGCAGGCGGCGCCCAGCCCGATCCCTATTTCGTCTGGCTTTCCGAAGTGATGCTGCAGCAAACCACGGTCGAGGCGGTAAAATCCTATTTCCGGGCTTTCGTGCAGAAATGGCCAACTGTCGAGGCACTGGCGGCGGCACCGACCGAAGACGTCATGAAGGCCTGGGCCGGGCTCGGCTATTATTCCCGCGCCCGTAACCTCAAAGCCTGTGCCGATCTCGTCGCGCGGCAAGGCGGCCGCTTTCCGGACAGCGAGTCCGGCTTGAGGGAACTGCCCGGCATCGGCGCCTATACGGCGGCAGCGATCGCGGCGATCGCCTTCGACCGACCAGCCGCGGTCATCGACGGCAATGTCGAACGGGTCGTCTCACGGCTGTATTCGATCGCCACGCCTCTAGGCGACGCCAAGGGCGAGATACGCGGCCAGGTCGAACACATGGTTCCCTCGACAAGGCCCGGCGACTTCGCGCAGGCGATGATGGACCTGGGCGCGACGATCTGCACGCCGCGCCGGCCCCGCTGCATGCTCTGCCCCGTCAGGCAGGATTGCAGCGCCACAATCTCGGGCGATCCCGAGCGCTTTCCGGTCCGCCTGCCCAAGGCCGAGAAACCCTTGCGCCGCGGCGCCGCCTTCGTCGCAGTCAGGGGCGACGGCGCCATCCTTTTGCGAAAGCGCGCGGATAAAGGCCTGCTGGGTGGCATGACCGAAGTGCCGACGACCGGCTGGACCGCGCGGATCGATGGCGCCACCACGGCGGCGGCAGCCCCGTTCCCCGGCGACTGGCGGCAGGCCGGACGCATCGGCCATATCTTTACCCATTTTGCGCTTGAACTCGACGTGTTCAAGGCGGAGACCGACAGTGCCGCCCCGGCCGGGCATTTCTGGTCGCTGGCCCATGAAATTTCCGGGGAGGCGCTGCCGAGCGTCATGAAAAAGGTAATCGAAGCGGCGATACCGGGCGCGACGAAAAAGCAGCGGCCGCATTGAAAGAGAGAAGAATGTCCGAAATCCGCCACATCGTTTTCGACATCGGCAAAGTGCTGATCCACTATGATCCGAACCTGCCCTTCAGCCGCTTGATCCCCGATCCCGACGAACGGAAATGGTTCTTCGACAATGTCTGCACGCACGACTGGAACATCGAGCAGGACCGCGGCCGCAGTTGGGAAGAGGCCGAAGCGCTAGCAATCGCTCAATATCCCGACCATGCCGAAAACATCCGCAATTTCCGCCGGTACTGGCACGAGATGGTGCCTCATGCCTATGAGGACAGCGTCGCCATCATGATCGGGCTGATCGAGAGCGGCCACGACGTGACGATGCTTACCAATTTCGCGGCCGATACGCTTGCCGAGGCCCGCGAGCGGTTCGATTTCCTCAATAGGCCGCGCGGCGTGACCGTGTCGGGCGACATCCGCCAGATCAAGCCGGATCGCGCCATCTACGATCACCACGTCGCCGCGTTCGGCCTCGATCCGGCAGCCACGCTGTTCATCGACGACAGCCAGAAGAATGTCGACGGCGCCAAGGCGGCCGGTTGGCAGGCTGTGCTGTTCACCGACGCCCAGACGCTCAAGGCGGACCTTGAGCGCCTTGGGATCAAAGTGTGATTTGAATCACTTCCAGAGGTTGGGTGAGCCTTCGCATAACCGATCTATCGCAACTCGGAGCCTCAGGCCCCTGCCCGCTCCATGCCCAGGCGGGCAATGCGGCGAAGCTCGTCGATCGGTGTCAAACCGCCGCTGCGCTCATAATGCCAGAAGGTCCATCCGTTGCAGGCGTCCAGCCCCTGCACGTGTGCGCCGATCTTGTGGATCGACCCGGCATTGTCGCCGATCGCCAGCGTGCCGTCGGCACGCACTTTTGCCGCCCAGCGCTTCTTGGCGTCGTAGAGCGTGGCGCCGGGCGCCACCAAGCCATTGTCGAGAAGCGTGACGAATGCGACGCGCGGCTCAGCCCGCTTGCCGGTCAGCACCGTCAAATTGGCGCATTCCAGCGGCCGGACCGCATCGATACGTTCCATGGCGGCATCGATATAGGCCTGCTCACGCTCGATGCCGACGAAGTGGCGGCCAAGCCGCTTGGCCACAGCCCCGGTGGTACCTGAACCGAAGAAGGGGTCGAGCACGATGTCGCCCGGCCTGGTCGATGCCGTCATGACGCGGGCAAGCAACGCTTCCGGCTTCTGCGTCGGATGCAATTTGTCACCATTGTCGTTCTTCAGGCGCTCGCCGCCGGTGCAGATCGGAAATAGCCAGTCGGAACGCATCTGAATGTCGTCATTCGACGCCTTCAGCGCCTCGTAGTTGAATGTGTAACCCTTGCCCTTTTGGTCGCGCGATGCCCAGATCATCGTCTCATGCGCGTTCTGGAAACGGCGGCCACGGAAATTGGGCATTGGATTGGTCTTGCGCCAGACGACGTCGTTGAGGATCCAGAAGCCCAGGTCCTGCATCTTGGCGCCGACCCTGAAAATATTGTGGTAGGAGCCGATGACCCAGATCGTGCCGTTGGGCTTCAACACGCGGCGCGCCGCCAGCAGCCAGGCGCGAGTGAAGGCGTCGTAGGCCTCAAAACTGTCGAACTGGTCCCAATGGTCGTCGACGGCATCGACCTTGGATTGGTCGGGCCGATGCAGATCGCCATCGAGCTGCAGATTGTAAGGCGGATCGGCAAAGATCACGTCGATCGACTTTTCCGGCAGCCGTTCGAGCGCGGCGACGCAGTCGCCCTTCAGGATCGTATCCAGCCACTCGGATTGCTGGGGAGCATCGGAAAGGTCGTCGAGAAGACGCACGGCAGACATTGTGACACCCAAGGCACGCGTTACTGTTTACTGTCCGTTATGGTTACCGATCAGCGTAAATATTCAGTGAAGCAGCACGCCGAATTTGCGAAGCCCGGCCTGTTGGTGTATGCCGCGCCGCCTGAGCCGTTTTGACCAAAGGCCCTCTCGGCATTCCCCTCATCCCGCTTCCCGGATCACCATGCCCCAGCCAGATCTTGTCATCTTCGATTGCGACGGCGTGCTCGTCGATTCCGAAATCATCGCCGCGCGTATCGATGCCGAGCTTTTGACCTCGGCTGGCTACGAGATATCGGCCGAGGAGATTTCCGAGGTCTATGCCGGGCTGACTTTCAAGGACATCATGATGCGGGTCGAGGAAAAGTCCCGGATCCCGTTCCAGGCCTCCCTGATCGACAAGGAGGAACAGCTTGTCGATCGTAGGCTGCGCAGCGACGTGCGTGCCATCGACGGAGCGCACGAAGCTGTCGCCGCGGTAGCAGTGCCGCGCTGCGTCTGTTCGAATTCGCGTTCTGAGCGGATCGAATTCATGCTGGAGAAGGTGCAGCTTTTGCCGTTCTTTGCCGGCCGGATCTTTTCCTCGCTGGAAACCCCGACCGGGAAAACCAAGCCGGCGCCGGACGTGTTTCGGTTCGCCGCGGAAAAGCTCAAGGCCGATCCTGCGAACACCTTTGTCATCGAGGATTCGGTGCATGGCGTCACCGGCGCCAAGACGGCGGGAATGCGTGTCATCGGCTTTACCGGCGCGGCGCACAGCTATCCCGGCCACGCCGATGCGCTGACCGAGGCCGGCGCGGAAACGGTCATCCGCCGCTGGGCGGAACTGAAAAGCGTGATCGCCGCGCTGTCGGAATGGTCGGCGGACGCGTGAGAGGCCGCCTCCAGCCGCCGTGGCGCGAATGCAGCGGCTTAGTTGGTCGCGGCGGCTTTCTTCTTCCTCGGCTTGTCTGTCGCTACTTTCGGAGCGCCCTCGTCATACCCGGCATATGCCTGGTAGTCCTTCGCCGTCGGCTCCGGAACGACGACGTTGGAATCGGTGAAGACGAACTGCGTGGCACTCGAAGGATCGGTAACCTGGACCTGATAGGAGTGAAGCTGCGAATAGAGAACTTCGGTGCCGTGCATCACCGCGATGCGGATCGGCATGGTGATGGTCCCGGGGGTGAACATCGGGCCAGGCACGACCTTGCCGGCGACGGCTATCTTCATCGACAAGGAGCCGTTGGCGCGGCTGCAGTCGCGGGTCACATCGGTGATCGAAGCCTGATAGATGATCTTGGCGGAATCGTCTGGCTGATCGACGCCAGCCGCGTCCGCTGCCGGCTGCGCGGCTTCCTCGGCGGCAACATCGGTTTTTTTCTTCGGCTTCGGACCGCTCTTGGCGTAGGTATTGAAGAAAGCGGTGCCGTCACGCAACGTCACTTTCGGGCAATAGGCCTGCAGCTGGCTGGAAAGCACCTTGGGATCGGGTGGCGGTGGCGGCGTCGTGTCCTTCTTGCCGAAGCCGAGAATACCATTGTCGCTCGATTGGCAGCCTGCGGCGGCAAGCATAAAGCCGGCGAGCCCCAGACCCGCGACAAAACGACCGTTGAATGAATGAAACGCCATGAACTGCACTTCCCTCTCGCAAAGCCGGTGACGTATATCAGCCGCGCGGCAAAAATGCGACTGAGCCAGCGCAGAAATCCACCACCTCGCGGCGGGCCAAAATTCCCGGCAGCAATGGAACCGTAACGATGCAATATGTGAGTACCCGCGGGGAAGCGCCCGCGCTGGGATTTTCCGACGCGGTGCTGGCCGGACTGGCGCGCGACGGCGGGCTCTACCTGCCGAGCGCCTGGCCGCATTTTTCCGCAGCCGAGATCCGCGCCATGCGCCGCCTTGCCTATCCCGATCTTGCTATCCGGGTGCTGTCGCCGTTCCTCGGCGGCGAGATCGCGGCGCCGGTGTTCGAACGGCTGGTGCGCGAAGCCTATGCGAGCTTCCGCCATGAGGCCGTCTGCCCGCTGGTGCAGACCGGGCCGAACAGCTTCGTGCTCGAGCTCTTCCATGGCCCGACGCTCGCGTTCAAGGACGTGGCGATGCAGCTTCTTGCACGGCTGATGGACCATGTGCTGGCCGAGCGCGACCAGCGCGCCACCATTGTCGGCGCCACCTCCGGCGACACCGGAGGGGCCGCCATCGATGCCTTTGCCGGGCGCAACCGCACCGACATCTTCGTGCTTTTCCCGCATGGCCGCGTCTCGCCGGTACAGCAGCGGCAGATGACGACCTCGACCGCCGCAAACGTCCATGCGTTGGCGATCGAAGGTAATTTCGATGACTGCCAGGGCCTGGTGAAGGACATGTTCAACGACCACGGTTTTCGCGACCGGGTATCGCTGTCGGGCGTCAATTCGATCAACTGGGCCCGCATCATGGCCCAGATCGTCTATTATTTCTCCTCCGCGCTGTCGCTCGGCGCGCCCGACAGACCGGTTTCCTTCACCGTGCCGACCGGCAATTTCGGCGACATCTTTGCCGGCTATGCCGCCAAGAAGATGGGGCTGCCGATCGAACGGCTGATCATCGCCACCAACGACAACGATATTCTGGCGCGCACGCTGGCGACAGGCGAATACCGCATGAAGGGGGTTTTTTCGACCACGTCGCCCTCGATGGACATCCAGGTGTCTTCGAACTTCGAACGCTTGCTGTTCGAAGCGTCCGGCCGCGATGCCTCGACCGTGCGGCGCTACATGAACGGGCTCAAGCAGTCCGGCGCCTTCACCATCGAGGCTGGCGAAATCGCCAAGATCCGCTCCGAATTCGACGCCGGCCGCGCCACCATGGACGAGGTCGCCGCCACCATCCGCACCACACTTGCGGCGAGCGGCTATCTGCTCGACCCGCATACGGCCGCGGCCATGCATGTGGCCGCCGGCAAGACTGCGGGTGAGGTGCCGATGGTGGTGCTGGGCACTGCGCACCCGGCAAAGTTTCCCGTCGCCGTCGAAGCCGCCAGCGGCGTGTCGCCTGCCCTGCCTGCATGGCTAGGCGGGTTGATGAGCGCCGAGGAAAAATACACGGTACTTCCATCCGACCTGAAAATGGTGGAAGATTATCTCGGCCGCCACACGCGGGCGGCGCGTTAGGGAGTAATTGCCATATGGGTGTTGAGGTAAGCCGTCTGTCGAACGGCCTGACAGTCGCCACCGAAACCCTTCCAAGCCTCGAATCTGTTGCCCTTGGCGCCTGGGTCAAATCGGGCGCACGCAACGAGCGTGACGAAGAGCACGGAATGGCGCACTTGCTCGAGCACATGGCTTTCAAGGGCACCAGGCGGCGAAGCGCCTTCGAGATCGCCTCGGAAATCGAGGACGTCGGCGGCGAGATCAATGCCGCCACCAGCGTCGAGACGACCTCCTATTACGCAAGGGTTCTGAGCGACGACGTGCCGCTGGCCGTCGATATTCTTTCCGACATCCTGCAGGAATCCGAATTCGATCCGCAGGAGTTGGAGCGAGAGCAGCATGTGATTCTGCAGGAGATCGGCGCCGCGCACGATACGCCCGACGACGTCGTTTTCGATCACTTTACCGAGACCGCCTTTCGCCACCAGACTATCGGCCGCTCGATTCTCGGCACGCCGGAAACCGTCAAATCCTTCACTTCGAAGCAGTTGCACGACTTCATCGAACGACAGTACGGCGCCGAGAACATGGTGATGGTGGCGGCTGGCGATATCAAGCACGACGATTTCGTGCGGGAGGTCGAAAAGCGTCTCGGCAGCTTCCGCGGCAAGGCCGACGGCACCATCCCGCAATATGCACAGTATGTCGGCGGCGATTTTCGCGAGGACCGCGACCTGATGGACGCGCAGATCGTGCTGGGTTTCGAGGGCCGCGCCTATCACGTCCGCGATTTCTATGCCTCCCAGGTCCTGTCGATGATCCTCGGCGGCGGCATGTCGTCGCGACTTTTCCAGGAAGTCCGCGAAAAACGCGGCCTGTGCTATTCGGTCTATGCCTTCCATTGGGGTTTTTCCGACACCGGCGTCTTCGGGGTCCATGCCGCGACCGGACAAAGCGATATTGCCGAGCTGGTGCCTGTGATCATCGACGAGCTGCAAAAGGCCGGTGAAAACATCCTGCAGGAGGAGCTCGACCGGGCGCGTGCGCAATACCGCGCCGGGCTGATCATGTCGGCCGAGAGCCCGGCTAGCCGCGCCTCGCAGATCGCCAGGCAGTTGCTTCTGTTCGGCAGGCCGATCGCCAAGGAAGAGCTGATGGAGCGCCTGTCGGCGTTGACTGTCGAGCGGCTGACGGATCTGTCGTCCCGGCTTTTTTCGACCAAGCCGACGCTTACAGCTGTCGGGCCGGTGGGTACGCTCGCGCCCTATGAGGCGATCCTCGATTCGCTTTCGGGCACGCAGACCACTGCCCGTAAGCTTGCCGTCTAAGCCCATTCGAGCATCGTGTTCGCGCTCCCTTTCTTTCGCCGCGACCTGCCGGCACTGAAGGGCGAGCTGGTCACGCTGCGCGTGCCGCTGACCAACGACTATCGCGAGTGGTCGGTGCTGCGCAGTGAAAGCCGCGCCTTCCTCGAGCCGTGGGAGCCGCGATGGACGCCTGACGAGCTCGACCGTACGGCGTGGCGGCACCGTATCGGCCGCTACCGCGAGGACTACGCGCAGGGGACGGCGATCGCCTTCTTCATCTTCGAGAAAAGCAGCGGCAAGCTGGCCGGCGGTATCACCCTCGGCAATATCCGCCACGGGGTCGCCCAAAGCGGCCATATCGGCTACTGGATCGGCGAGCGCTTCAGCGGACGCGGCCTGATGACCGATGCCGTCAAGGTGGTGACGCGTTTCGCCTTCGAAACGCTGCGGTTGCACCGGATCGAAGCTGCCTGTATCCCCGATAATGCCCGGTCGATCCGCGTGCTTGAAAAAGCCGGATTCCGGCGCGAAGGACTGCTACGATCCTATCTCAGGATCAACGGCATCTGGCAGGACCATTACCTATACGCCCGAATCGCGGACGATCCGCCGGGCGTTGGAACAAAGGACTGATTTTTGACGAATTTTCTGCGCAACGGGTCGCTGCTTGCCTTTATGCTGGCGGCAATCGTCACGCTCTGCGCGGCATCGTCGGCGTTTGCGGTCGAACCGATCAAGATCGCCCGCGACGACGTGGCGCTCGACCTTTCGGGCGCCGTCGCAATCTACCGCAACCAGGGCGAGAATTTCCAGGTCTCGACGGCACCCGGCCCGGACGGCATCGTGCGGCGCATCGAGGTCGAGGCCAATGACGTGCGCTCGACCGGCGACTGGGCGGTGTTCGCGCTCGCTAACACCACCGACCAGCAGCTCGACAGGCTGATTGTAGCACCGCATTTCCGGCTGGTGAATTCCGGCCTGTTTTGGCCGGATCTCGGCTCGACCCGTATCGCTGCGATCACGCCCAGCGAAGGCTTTGCGCTCGACCGCCAGACCAGCCCCGACGCCGACGTGTTCCGGGTGACGTTGAACCCCGGAACGGTGATCACCTTCATCGCCGAGCTCGCCTCGCCCAAGCTGCCGCAGGTCTATCTGTGGGATCCTGAATCCTACAAGGACTCGGTCAATTCCTACACGCTGTTTCGTGGCATCGTCATCGGCATCGCCGGCCTGCTGGCGCTGTTCCTGACCATTCTTTTCGTCGTCAAGGGGACCTCGATGTTTCCGGCGACGGCGGCCCTTGCCTGGGCGGTGCTTGCGTATATCTGCGTCGATTTCGGCTTTCTTAACAAGATCATAGAAATATCCCCGGGCAACGAGCAGATGTGGCGCGCCGGAACGGAGGTGGCGCTTGCGGCGACCTTCGTGGTGTTCCTGTTTGCCTATCTCAACCTCAACCGGTGGCACGGCCATTTCAGCTACGGCGCGCTGGTCTGGATTCTCGGGCTGGTGCTGATCGCCGGCGTCGCCATCATCGATCCGGCGGTTGCCGCCGGCATTGCCAGGCTGTCCTTCGCCGCCACCGCACTGACCGGGCTCGGCTTGATCATCTTCCTCGGTATCCGCGGTTACGACCGCGCCATCATGCTCGTGCCCAGTTGGGTGATGGTTCTGCTGTGGCTATGCGGATCGTGGATGGCGATCACCGGCATGCTGGACAACGATATCGCCCAGCCGGCGCTGGGCGGCGGGCTGATCCTCATCATCCTGCTGATCGGCTTCACGGTGATGCAGCACGCTTTTGCTGGCGGCGCCCTGCATCAGGGCCTGTTCTCCGATCTCGAGCGGCAGGCGCTGGCGGTTGCTGGATCGGGCGATACTGTGTGGGACTGGGACGTGCTGCGCGACCGCGTCGTCACTCGTCCCGACGTCAGCATTCAGCTTGGCCTTGCCCCCAACAGTCTCGGCGGCCCCGCCCGCAACTGGCTGCCGGTGCTGCATGCCGACGACCGCGACACGTTTCGCACGACGCTCGACGTGGTGCTCGAGCACCGGCGTGGCCGGGTGTCGCAAAATTTCCGTCTGCGCGGCGCCGACGGGCACTATCACTGGTTTGCGCTGCGCGCCCGGCCGGTGATCGGCTCGGACGGCGAGGTCATCCGCTGCGTCGGCACCATGGTCGACGTGACGGAGCAGAAGAAGTCCGAGGAACGGCTGCTGCACGACGCCGTGCACGACAATCTGACCGGCTTGCCCAACCGCGAGCTGTTCATGAACCGGCTGGAGGCGATCATTTCGATCGCCCGCACCGAAGAGAAGGTGCGCCCGACCGTCTTCGTCATCGACATCGATCGCTTCAAGCAGGTCAATGACGGGCTCGGCATCTCGGCCGGCGATACCATCCTTTTGACCATAGCGCGGCGGCTGCACCGGCTGCTCAAGCCGAAGGATTCGCTGTCGCGCTTTGCCGGCGACCAGTTCGCGCTGATGCTTTTGTCGGAGCAGGATCCGGCTCGCATCGCGGCCATCGCCGATGCCATCAAGCACGCCATCAACAACCCGATCACCTTCGCCAAGCGCGAGATCGTGCTGACCGCCTCGATCGGGCTGATCACCTGGACGTCCACGCAGACCTCGGCCGAGGACATGGTCAAGGATGCCGAGCTTGCCATGCATCAAGCCAAGCGCTTCGGCGGCGACAGAATCGAGCCGTTCCGGCCCGCCTTCCGCACCGTCGGCACCGACCGGCTGCAGTTCGAGTCCGACCTGCGCCGCGCCATCGAGCGACGCGAATTCACGCTCGCCTATCAGCCGATCGTGCGGCTGGAGGACGGCAGCGTTGCCGGCTTCGAAGCGTTGCTGCGCTGGGACCATCCGCGGCGCGGCATGATCCCGCCGGCGGATTTCATTCCGGTTGCAGAAAACTGCGGCCTGATCGTGCAGCTTGGGCTGTTCGCCATGCAGCAGGCTGCCGAAGACCTGGCCGGATGGCAAAAGCAGATCGGCGATGCGCCGCTGTCGGTCTCGGTCAATCTGTCCAGCCGCCAGCTCATCCGCCGCGACCTGGTCAGCGACGTCCGCTCGGTGATCGCGCGAGCCAACCTGAAACCGCGCTGCTTCCGGCTCGAACTCACCGAATCGCTGGTGATGGACAATCCCGAGCAGACTGCCCATGTGCTGACCAAGCTGAAGCAGCTTGGGATCGGCCTGTCGTTGGACGATTTCGGCACCGGCTATTCATCGCTGGCCTATCTGACGCGCTTTCCTTTCGACACCATCAAGATCGACAAGAGCTTCGTCGACGACGCGACGCCGAAACGCGCGGTGCTGCTCAAGTCCATGGTCAACATGGCACATGAGCTCGGCCTGTCGGTCGTTGCCGAAGGCATTTCGGACGAGAGCGATGCGCTGGAGCTGCGGCAGATGGGCTGCGAATACGTGCAGAGCTTCATGTTCGGCGCGCCGATGCCCGGCGACCAGGTGCTGAAGACGCTGAAGGAACAGTATCCGCTCACTCAAGCGTGACAAGTTTCGGGGACGTGATGAGGGCTCAGGCGTGACCGGCAGCCAGGCTGAGATGCGCGAGATCGATGCCGATCGAGGCAAGGATCCGGTCGTATTTGCGGTCGATGTCGGCGTCGAACAGAAGCTCGGCACTTGCCGGGCAAGTCAGCCATCCATTCTCGGCGATCTCGTTTTCAAGCTGGCCCGCGCCCCAGCCGGCATAGCCGAGCGCCATCAGAGCCCGCCGGGGTCCGCGGCCGGAGGAGATGGCGCGCAATATGTCGACGGTCGCGGTCAAGCAGACGTCGTCGGACACGGCGAGCGAGGATTCCACCCGGTAGTCGCCCGAATGCAGGACGAAGCCGCGGCTGCGATCCACCGGTCCGCCATTGCGCACGACAAAGTCGCGCGCCGGCGCCGGCAGACGGATCGCCTCCATCTCATTCATGATGCCAAGTTGCACGAGCAGGTCCGGAAACAGCATCTGCTGCGTCTGGTTGATGATCAGCCCCATCGCGCCTTCGTCGCTGTGCGCGCAAATGTAGATGACAGAGCGCGTGAAGCGGTCGTCCTTCATGCCGGGCATGGCGATCAGGAACTGGTCGTCGAGAAAGCCGGGTCCTGTGGCCGTCCTTTTATGGCGCAACAAATCCATGGCCACAGCGTAACGCGTTTCCGAAGCCTCGAAAAGATGGGCGGCGCTCGATTTGATCAGGCTCGTAAATCGAAGGTCACGCAAATATGATGCAGCCGCGTCATGAAATCATTGTGTAGCCATCAACGGACGATCAAATCACCGTCATGCAAAGCTTGAAAATCCTGCTGCTTGGTGTGGCCATTGGATCGGCGACCGCCCTCCCAGCCTCAGCCTCCTCGTCGGCCTGGTACAACAGCGAAGGCGGCAGGGTGAGGCTGGTGACGAGCGGCAAAGCCGACGAGGCCGGACGTCTCCAGGGCGTCCTCGACATTGCGCTGAAGCCCGGCTGGAAAACCTATTGGCGCGATCCGGGCGATGCGGGCGTGCCGCCACAGATCGACGTCTCGGCCAGCACCAACATTGCCGACGCGACGCTTTTGTTTCCGCCGCCGCAGCGCCATGACGACGGCTATGGCAAATGGGCCGGCTACGACCACCCGGTTTCGTTGCCGGTGACGTTCACGCTTGCCACGCCCGGCCAGCCGGCCGTCATCGATGCGGACATTTTCCTCGGCATCTGCGAAACCATCTGCATCCCCGTGCAAACAAGACTGACCGTCGATCCCGGCGCCGATCCGGACAACGCCGAGGACACGGCACTGGTCAAGGCAGGCCTTGCCACCCTGCCCGCCACGGCAACGCCCGATTTCGGCATAAACGTACTGCCGGGCGACCACGAAACGCTGATTGTCGAAGCGAGCTTTCCGGGCAGCCCCGAGGGCGCCGACTTCTTCGTTGCCGGCGAACGCGACTACATGTTCGGTGCCCCGGCACGCAGCGAAAAGGATGGCAAGCTGATCTTTACTGTGCCGATCCTCGACAGGCCGTCGACAACGCCAACGGATGGCGGCCTGCACTACACACTGACAAGTGCCGCAGGCGCGGTCGAAGGCCTGTTGCCATTCCCGTGATGCCAACGTCTGGACGGTTGCCGGGCGCGCCTTAATTCGCTATCGCAAGGACACTCCCTTCCATTTCCAAACGAGGACCATCATGACGATCTCCGTTGGCGACAAACTGCCCGATGCGACCTTCAAGACAATGACCGCCGACGGTGCAAAGCCGATCACGACGGGCGAGATATTCTCAGGAAAGACGGTCGTGCTGTTTGGCGTTCCAGGCGCTTTCACGCCGACCTGCAGCAACAATCATCTGCCCGGCTACCTGGACAATTACGACGCCATCCTGGCGCGCGGCGTCGACACTATCGCCGTTGTCTCGGTCAACGATGTTCACGTCATGGGGGCTTGGGCCCGCTTCAGCGGCGGTGAAGGCAAAATCCTTTACCTTGCCGATGGCAATGGCGATTTCGCCAAATCGGTCGGCCTCGACGCCGACCTCTCCAGCGGCGGCATGGGGCTGCGCTCGAAGCGCTTTTCGATGATCGTCGAGGACGGCAAGGTCACCGCACTCAATGTCGAGACAAAGCCCGGCGTCGACGAGTCCGGTGCGGCTCACATTCTCGGACAGCTTTCCGTCCTGGCGACAGCCTAGGCCAGGCACGGCAAAGGGCGCCTTCGAGCGCTCAACGTCCAAAGGACGCTGACTTTTGCATCGGCGCATGATCCTTCCGAAAGCCGACCCGGTTTTCGGGGCCATGTGTCGGCCCTTCGGGACTGCTTGCTTTTGGGGACCTCGATTATGTCTGACATCTTGTGGCGCAGCGTCGCGATCGGCATCGGCGCAACCGCGCTTATGGATGTCTGGGCGATTTTCCTGAACAAGGCCTTTGCCCAACCGCGCCCGAACTGGGGGCTGGTCGGCCGCTGGGTCTGGCATCTCAGGGAGGGCAAGGTCTTCCATGATGACATTGGCGAGGCCTCGCCCTACCCACATGAATCAGTACTTGGCTGGGCCTTTCATTATGCTGTCGGTATCGTCTACGGCATCATACTGGTCGTGCTGGCCGGGACGGCCTGGCTCACCGCGCCGACCTTCCTGCCGGCCTTTATCCTCGGCATCGTCACCGTCGGCGCCGGCTGGTTCCTGCTGGCGCCCGGCATGGGCGCCGGCTGGGCCGCTTCGAAGCGGCCCAATCCGATGCAGGTCCGCGCCCTCAATCTTGTGTCGCATACGGTGTTTGCCATCGGACTGTTCGGCACCGCCCTCCTGATCCGCTGACACGCCAGTTCAACCGGATCAATAACTCTGGGTCGAGCGCCGAACCTTCTTGGCCGCCGATTGCCTGGACTGGGTGCCTTCCTTCGGCGGCACGGACGCGAGCACGGGTTTCGCCGACTTCGTCTTGAATGGCGCCATGCCGAGCCGCGCCAATTCGTCGGCGCGCTCGTTCTCAGGATGGCCGGCATGGCCCTTGACCCAATGCCAGGTGACCTGATGGCGGTTGCGCGCCGCGTCGAGCTGCTGCCACAGCTCGGCATTCTTCACCGGCTGCCGGGCGGCGGTCTTCCAGCCGTTGCGCTTCCAGCCATCGATCCAGCCGAAAATGCCGTCCTTGACGTAGTTGCTGTCGGTATAAAGGTCGACGACGCAAGGCTCCTTGAGCGCGTTGAGCGCCGAGATCGCCGCCAACAGTTCCATGCGGTTGTTGGTGGTCAGAGCCTCGCCACCATGGAGCTCCTTGATGGCGCCGTTGAAGCGCAGGATTGCGCCCCAGCCGCCAGGCCCGGGATTGCCCGAACAGGCACCATCGGTGAAGATTTCAACGCGCTTGGTCATGTCAGTCCATATTCGGAAGGAGAGTTGATCGCCCGGTGGAAGCGCATCCGGCGGATATACTCGGTCGGGTCGCGTTTCATCACCAGCCCGCCATCCGGAACCGTCAGCCAGTCGTAGAGCCGGGTCAGCATGAAGCGCAGCGCCGAGCCGCGCGCCAGCATCGGCAGCGCAGCTTTCTCGTCACTGCTCAACGGCCGCACGCTTTGGTAGCCGGCAAGCAGCGCCGTGCCCTTGGTCAGATTGAAGGAAAAATCCTTCTCGAAGCACCAGGCGTTCAGGCACGTGGCAACGTCATAGGCGTAGAGGTCGTTGCAGGCGAAATAGAAGTCGATCAGCCCGGACAGTTTCTCGCCGAGGAAGAACACATTGTCCGGGAAAAGATCGGCATGGATGATGCCTTGCGGCAGACCGTTCGGCCAGTTCCGCTCGAAATCGGCGAAATCGGCATCGACCTCGGCCGCCAGTCCCGGCTCGACCTCGTCGGCGCGGGCGCGGGCGGCATTCCACAGCTTGCGCCAGCCATCGATGGCAAGGGCGTTGGGGCGGGTCATCGGAAAATCCGCGCCGGCGAGATGCAGTGCCGCCAGCGCCTTGCCGACCTCGCTGCAATGCGCAGCCGTCGGCCGCCGCAGCGACAGGCCTTCGAGAAAGGTGATGATGACCGCCGGCCGGCCGGCAAGTGTTCCAATGACACCGCCATCATGTGCGGTGACCGGGAGCGGGCACGAAATGCCCTTTCTGGCGAGGTGGGCCATAAGGCCGAGAAAGAACGGCAGGTCAGCCTTGTCGACGCGCTTCTCGTAAAGCGTCAGGATGTAGGAGCCGCTGCTGGTGTGCAGCAGAAAATTCGAGTTTTCGGTGCCTTCAGCGATGCCCTTGTAGGACAAGAGGTCGCCGACCGGATAGTTCCTGAGGAATGCGCCGAGCTCGCCCTCGTTGACGTCAGTATAGACCGCCATCGTTGTTACGCGGCCCCGTTGACGAAGGCCATGTCGGCAGCCGTCAGTTCGACATCGCGCAACACCCGCATCACCGGAAAGTCCTCCGTCTCCGTCGCCGTTACGGCCAGCTCGATGGTCACGTCGAAGCGCTGCCTGAAAGCATCGACGATCTCGTCGACGATGATCTCCGGCGCCGAGGCGCCCGCCGACAGGCCGAGCGTCGAAATGCCAGCAATCTCATTCCACGGAATTTCGGAGGCGCGCTGCACGAGAAGCGACATCGAGGCGCCGGCGCGCTCGGCCACTTCGACCAGGCGCCGCGAGTTGGAGGAGTTAGGTGCGCCGACAACCAGGAAGAGATCGGCGCCGGCCGCTGTTTCCTTGACCGCTTCCTGGCGATTGGTGGTGGCATAACAGATCGATTCCGCCGCCGGCGCGTGCAGCTCGGGAAAACGTTGCTGCAGGGCGCGAATGATACCAGCGGTGTCCTCGACCGACAGCGTCGTCTGGGTCACGAAGCCGAGCGCCTGCGGGTCTGCAGGCACGAAGCTTGCGGCGTCGGCTTCGGTCTCGATCAGAGTGACCGCGCCATCCGGCAACTGGCCCATTGTGCCGATCACCTCTGGATGCCCGGCATGGCCGATCAAAAGCACGTGGCGGCCAAGCCGCTGATGGCGCATTGCCTGCTTGTGGACTTTCGAGACCAGCGGGCAAGTCGCGTCGAGATAGAAGAGGTTGCGCGACTGGGCGTCGGCCGGCACCGATTTCGGCACGCCATGCGCCGAAAAGACGACCGGGCTCTGGCGATGCTCGGGCGGGATCTCGGAGAGCTCCTCGATGAACACCGCGCCGAGGCTTTGCAGCCCTTCGACGACGTAGCGGTTGTGCACGATCTCGTGGCGGACATAGACCGGCGCGCCGTATTTCTTCAGCGCCAGTACGACGATCTGGATGGCACGGTCGACGCCGGCACAGAAACCGCGCGGCTGGCAAAGCCGGATGGTCAGCGGTGGCTTTGTGTGAAGCATGATTGCATCTTACGCTGATTGTAGGCCGGTTGATCGGACTATGACTTCTGAGCTCTAGGCGCGAAATGAGGTGCGCGCCCCTGCCCTGTCAAGGGTAGTGGCGGCGATCATTGGTCTTTCGCCGGGCGGCGGAGCCAGGAGATAAGGACACCGGCAAGGGCGGCGGCAAGGCCGTACCAGGTTATCGCATATTGCAGATGGCTGTTCGGCAGGTCGATGACGGTGACGCCGCCGACCGGCAGCCCGCCGGGGTTGGGCGTGGCGTTCGCATCGATGAAGATTGGCACCAGCGCCGCACCTGCCGGCAGGCCGGCGCTAGAGGCCATCGCATCACGGTCCTTCCAGTAGAAGATGTTCTTCTGCGGATCATTGTCGGGAAGCATCATCGAGGGCCTGGCCGGCAGCGGGTTGCGGGCGAGCCCCGTCACCGTCACTTCGCCCGTTACCTGCCCCTGCGGCCGCTTGGCTGGGTCCTTGAAATCGTAAGGCACGAAGCCGCGGTTGATCAGTACGAAACGGCCATCGTCGAGCTGCAGTGGCGTGAAGACATCGAAACCGGACTGGCCTTCCCAGGTGGCGAGGAAATGCCGCTCGCCTTGATGCAAGAAAGTGCCGGTCACCGTTACCGGCGTGTAGTCCACGTCGCCGGTGGCAGCAAACCGCTTTTCGACCTCGGCCAATGGCACAGGCGCCGAATGCGTGCGCTGGTCTATCGTCTGGAGAAGGCCCTCTTTCCAGTGCAGTCGCTGAACCTGCCAGGTGCCGAGCGCCAGCAGGATCAAAAACACGATGATACCCAGGCCGAGCGCCAATGCGCGCTTGGGCCGCGACCGGCCGGCCACCAAACCTGATGCCTCGCTCATTCGCCGCGGTCCAGCCGGCCCTCGGCCGCCTTGTTGCGGTATTGCAGCGTCAGCAGCACGCCCTTGATCAGCCGGAGCGCCGCCAGGCAAAGCACTAGCGTCAGCGGAATCCACAGCAGCAGATGCAGCCAGAGCGGCGGATTGAGCGTCACCTCCGTCCACAACGCCAGGCCGACGACGATGAAGCCGATGATCAGGATAACGAACACCGCCGGCCCGTCGCCGGCATCGGCGAAGGAATAATCGAGGCCGCAATTGGTGCAGCGATTGCCGACCGTGAGGAATCCCGAAAACAGCTTGCCCTCGCCGCAGCGCGGGCAGCGGCCATACAGGCCGGCCGAGATCGGATCGATTGGTGGCCAGATCGCCTTGTCCTCGCTCATCGGATCATCCTAGGAGCATTTGCCGCAAAAGATAAGGCGGCCGCGCCGCCGCAGCCGCCTTGTCGATTTCCTCAGGTCGATCTCAATGGGGTTCGATCATCGCGCCGTTCGAGGCCCAGACGTAGATCGAGGCAAACAGGAACAGCCACACCACGTCGACGAAGTGCCAGTACCAGGCGGCGGCCTCGAAGCCGAAATGCTGCTTGGGCGTGAAGTCGCCCTTCATGGCGCGGATCAGGCAGACCAACAGGAAGATCGTGCCGATGATGACGTGGAAGCCATGGAAGCCGGTCGCCATGAAGAAGGTGGCGCCGTAGATTGAGTCCCTGAAGCCGAACGGCGCGTGCATGTACTCGTAGGCCTGCACCATGGTGAACAGCATGCCGAGGCCGACGGTCAGCAGCAAGCCATTGATCAGGCCTTTGCGGTCGCCGTGGATGAGCGAGTGATGCGCCCATGTCACCGTGGTGCCCGACAAAAGCAGGATGACGGTGTTGTAGAGCGGCAGATGGAAGGGGTCGAGAACTTCGATGCCCTTGGGCGGCCAGACGCCGCCGGTGAAGGCGGTGCGGGCGTATTGATGGACCTCGCCCGGGAACAGGCTGGCGTCGAAGAAGGCCCAGAACCAGGCGACGAAGAACATCACCTCGGAGGCAATGAACATGATCATGCCGTAGCGCAGATGCAGCGACACGACGCGGGTGTGGCGACCCTCATGCGCCTCCTTGATGGTGTCAGACCACCAAGCGAACATCGTGTAGATGACGATCAAAAGGCCAATGAAGAACAGCCACGGATTGGCAATGTTGAAACCGAAGATCGGGAAATCGCCGCCCTTGAGATACTGCATGTAACAGACGCCGCCGATCGCGGTCACCAGTGCCCCGACGGAGCCCAGGAAAGGCCACGGGCTCGGGTCGACGAGATGATAGTCATGCTGTGGTTTTGCGTGTGCGTCTGCCATATCAACCCCCGAGGCTTGCTTCGGTATCTGAAATCTTGTTGCGGCGGCCGTCGGCCGGCACCGATGATGCGACCGGCTTGGTCTTGTCGACCGGGAACATCGTGTAGGACAGGGTAATCGTCCTCAAATCCTTCAATTCCGGCGCGTTGACGATGTCGGGATCGACATAGAACACGACCGGCATGTCCAGCGTCTCGCCCGGCTTCAGCGTCGTGTCGGTGAAGCAGAAACACTCGACCTTGTTGAAGTAAGGCCCAGCCAGTTCCGGCTGCACGTTGAAGGTGGCGCGTCCGGTGATGGGCCGGCTGAATTTGTTCGTCGCGCTGAAATGCGCCTCGGCGGTCTCGCCGATCTTGATGGTGATCGAGCGGTCGACCGGCTGGAATTGCCAGGGAACGCCGGCGGTGTTGGCATCGAAGCGGATGGTGATGTCGCGGTCGAGCACCCTATCGGCATATTGCTGGGTCGCCCGTTTGACGGTGCCGCCGTAGCCTGTCGCCTGGCAGAACATCGCATAGAGCGGCACTGCGGCGTAGGCCATGCCGATCATGCCGCCGAAGAACGCGATGCAGACGGCAGCGACGACGCGGTTCGTATTCTTCTTCGTAGGATCGGTGACTGTTTGCCTGGTCATCGTCAGCTCACATCGAGCCAGGGAAACTGTGGCCAAATTTCACGATGGTCGCGACGTAGAATATGACGACCAGCGCCGCCAGCGCGAAACCGATTGCGGCCGAGCGATTGCGGCGCGCCTTCTGCTGACGTTCGGTCAGCGTGACCAGTTCAAGCTTCTTTTCGGCCATGCTCATGCTCCGCCGACGGTCAGCGCGCGCGCGACGACGCAATCGCCAAGGTAGGTGGCGAAGATGGCGAAGAGATAAAGCAGCGAATAGCCGAACAAGGCCTTGGCCGGCTTCATCGCCCTGTCGTCATCGGCCATTTGCAGCACCTTCCACGCATACCATAGGAAGCCGACGCCGAGCAGCAACGCAACGATGCCATAGGCCGGCGTAGTGAAGCCAAGAACCCATGGCAGCACGCCAACCGGCGCGAGGACCAGCGCATAGGCAAAGATCTGGCGCCTGGTCGCGGGATGGCCGGCGACATTCGGCATCATCGGAATGCCTGCCTTGGCGTAGTCCTCCGACTTGAACAGCGCGAGCGCCCAGAAATGCGGTGGCGTCCACAGGAAGATGATCAGGAACAGCACCAAGCTTTCGAGGCTGACCGATCCGGTTACCGCCGCCCAGCCGATGACCGGCGGAATGGCGCCGGCAGCACCGCCGATGACGATGTTCTGCGGCGTCCGGCGCTTCAGCCACATCGTATAGATGACAGCATAGAAAAAGATGGTGAAGGCCAGAAGCGATGCGGCCAACCAGTTGACCAGCACGCCGAGCGTCATCACCGACAGAACCGAAAGCACCAGCCCGAAACTCAATGCCTCGCCTGGCCGGATGCGGCCGGCCGGCACGGGACGGCCGGCGGTGCGCGTCATCACCGCATCGATGTCTGCGTCGTACCACATGTTGAGCGCACCGGACGCGCCAGCACCAATGGCAATAGCCAGGATCGCGATCACCGCCAGCAGCGGATTGATGGTCACCGGAGCGGCGACCATGCCGACAAACGCGGTGAACACCACCAGCGACATGACGCGCGGCTTCAGCAGGGCGAAGAAATCGCCCGCCGTCGCTTCCGACATGCGGAAGCCTGGCTCGTCAATCAGTCTGTCTTCGGCAAGGGCCATGCGTACTTAAAGTCCATCATTCCGTTGGCCAAAACCGCCGGTCGGCCGGCGGTTCCGTATTAAAGGAGGCAACCGCCTACTTGATCTTCGGCAACTGTTCCCACTGGTGGAACGGCGGCGGCGAAGGCAGCTGCCATTCCAGCGTGGTCGCACCCTCGCCCCAAGGATTGGCGCCGGCGACACGCTTCTTCTGGAACGCCTCGAAGACGCCGAACAGGAAAATGACGACGCCGACAGCCGAGATGTACGAGCCGTAGGACGACACCATATTCCAGCCGGCGAAGGCATCCGGATAGTCGATATAGCGACGCGGCATACCGGAAAGGCCGAGGAAGTGCTGCGGGAAAAAAACCAGGTTGACGCCGACGAAAGTGACCCAGAAGTGGGTGTTGGCGATCACCGGCGAATACATGTAGCCGGTCATTTTCGGGAACCAGTAGTACCAGCCGGCGAAGATGGCGAAGACCGCGCCCAGCGACAGCACGTAGTGGAAGTGCGCGACCACGAAATAGGTGTCGTGCAGCGGGCGGTCGAGGCCGGCATTGGCCAGCTGCACGCCGGTGACGCCGCCAACAGTGAACAGGAAGATGAAGCCGATCGCCCACAGCATCGGCGTCTTGAGCGAAATCGACCCGCCCCACATAGTGGCGATCCACGAGAAGATCTTCACACCCGTCGGCACCGCGATGACCATGGTGGCAAAGACGAAATAGCGCTGTGTGTCGAGTGACAGGCCCGTCGTGTACATGTGGTGGGCCCAGACGATGAAGCCCACTGCGCCGATGGCAACCATCGCATAGGCCATGCCTAGATAACCGAACACTGGCTTCCTCGAAAAGGTCGAGATGATGTGGCTGATGATGCCGAAACCCGGGAGGATCAGAATGTAGACCTCCGGATGGCCGAAGAACCAGAACAGGTGCTGGAACAGGATCGGATCGCCGCCGCCGTCCGGGGCGAAGAAGGTGGTGCCGAAATTGCGGTCGGTCAACAGCATGGTGATGCCGCCGGCCAACACTGGAAGCGACAGAAGCAGCAGGAAGGCGGTGATCAACACCGACCAGGCGAACAGCGGCATCTTGTGCATGGTCATGCCGGGCGCGCGCATGTTGAAGATGGTGGTGATGAAGTTGATGGCGCCAAGAATCGAGGAGGCGCCGGCGATGTGGATTGAAAGGATCGCCAGGTCCATGGCCGGTCCGGGCTGGCCCGATGTCGATAGCGGCGGATAAAGCGTCCAGCCGCCGCCGACGCCGTAGGCGCCGGGCGCACTCGGGACGAAGGCGGAGATAATCAGCAGGATGAAAGCCGGCGGCAGCAGCCAGAACGAGACGTTGTTCATGCGCGGGAAGGCCATGTCCGGCGCGCCGATCATGATCGGCACCATCCAGTTGGCAAAACCGCCTATCAGCGCCGGCATCACCATGAAGAAGATCATGATCAGCGCATGCGCCGTGGTGAAAGCATTGTACATGCTCTTGCCGCCGTCGATAGCGGCGTCACCATTCATGCCGTAGACCATCTGCGCCAGGCCAGTGAATATCTGGATGCCCGGCTCCTGCAATTCCATGCGCATGACGACCGACAAGGCGCCACCGATGCAGCCCGCCATGATCGCGAAGATCAGATAAAGCGTGCCAATGTCCTTGTGGTTGGTCGAATACACCCACCGGACCCAGCCATGATACGGCTTGTGGTCGTGGTCGTCGTGAACTGCAGCGTCTGCCATGATCGGCTCCGTTCCCTGAATCTTTTCTGGTCGCGGCATCAGTTGCCGGCGGCCGCTACCTTGTTCGTGCCATCGACCTCGGCCATCAGCGCCTTGTTGGCGCCGGGAAGGTCGGTCTTGGCTGCCGCCAGCCAGGTCTTGTATTGCGCATCGGAGACGACGCGAATAGCGATCGGCATGAAGGCGTGGTCCTTGCCGCAGAGTTCGGAACACTGGCCATAATAGAGGCCTTCCTTGTCGGCCTTGAACCACACCTCGTTGATGCGGCCCGGCACCGCATCGGTCTTGATGCCGAAGGACGGCATGGCAAACGCGTGAATGACGTCGGTCGCCGTCACCAGCACCCGGGTCATGGTGTTGACCGGCACCACCATCTCATTGTCGACGGCGAGCAGGCGCGGATACGCGGCGCGATCTTCCTTGCCGGCAGCAGCCCTGTCGGCATCCTGAAGGATCGCGGAATTGAAGGAAAGCGTATTGTCGACCTGGTATTCGTAGTCCCAGTTCCACTGATTTCCGGTCGCCTTGACGGTCAGCTTGGCTTCTTCCGGCGGCGTGTACTGCGCGGTCAGCAGCTGGAACGAGGGAATGGCGAGACAGAGCAGGATCACGACGGGACCGACAGTCCAGATGACCTCGATCAGCGTGTTGTGGCTGGTGCGCGACGGGGTCGGGTTGACGCTCGCCCGGAACCGCAAAATGCAGTAGGCGATCAGGAAAAGCACCAAGGCGGTGATCACAATGATGAACGCGAACGAGTAGTTCCCGAACCACTCGATCTGCCTCATAATGTCGGTCGCCGCAGGCTGAAAACTGGTTTCCCAAGGCTGGGGCTGGGCTGCACGAGCCGATGCAGCGGCAAACAACGTGGCGGCGGCACTAGCTACGATTTTGGCGGTTGCCAGGAATTTTCTCATCGCCCTCGTTATCTCCCAGTTCCTCGCGATCGGACCGCAAGAATGTCGAACAATGCCGGGACGGGAATCCCGGACAATTCAAGGCTGGTTCAAACCATACTCTATTTGCCTCCGCAAGAAAGGAGCGCCGGAACCCGTGCGGCATTTTTGCGCGCAAGCGCGGCGCTGGCTTCGTGCGGTGATGGCTCGCCGCGAATCACCAGAGCGGCATCCGAGTAGAATGAGCCGCGCGGCGCGCGGAACCGTCGCAATTAGGGCGAAATTGGCACTGAAAAGCGCATTGTCGCCTGTGTCGGGGCAGATCGCCGGGGTCTCGTCCTTTACTTGGGTTTAGTGCGGCTTAAAGTGCCGTGATTCGCAATGGAGCCGTCATGAACCCTTGGCTTTCGAGAACCTTGGCGAAGGTCATCCTTGTTGCCGCCGCAATAGCCTTGCCCGGCGCCGGCCTGGCCAATGCCGCGCAGCCAAGCGGCACGGTGAAGTCGACGCATGGGGCGTGGTCGATCATCTGCGATACGCCGGCCGGTGCTACGTCCGAACAATGCGTGATGATGCAGAACGTCGTCGCCGAGGACCGCCCGGAAATGGGTCTTTCCGTCGTCGTGCTGCGTACAGCCGACAATAAGGCCGAAATCCTTCGCGTGCTGGCGCCGCTCGGCGTGCTGTTGCCCAACGGGCTCGGCCTCAATGTCGACGGCAAGGATATCGGCCGCGCCTATTTCGTGCGCTGTTTCCAGGACGGCTGCTACGCCGAGGTCATCCTGGAAAAGCCGCTGCTCGACACGCTGAAGACCGGTACGTCCGCCACCTTCATCGTCTTCCAGACGCCGGAGGAGGGCATCGGCATTCCCGTCGACCTCAAGGGTTTCGCCGACGGCTTTGCCGCCCTGCCTTGAGGCTGCACGTTGACGCTGAAACTGCTCGATGCGGACGACTTCGAGATATTCAGGCGAATTCGCCTGGAGGCTTTGCGCGCTGCGCCCGAAGCCTTCGCCAGCAGCGCAGCGGAATGGGAGCAACTTCCCGACGAGGAATGGCGGCGGCGCCTGACGAACAACCTGGTTGTCGTCAGCTTTCGGAGCGGGGAACCTGTCGGCATAATGGGCCTGATGCGCCAGCCGGCCAGCAAGATGGCGCACCGCGCGACGATCGTCATGGTCTATTTGCGCGGCAGCGAGCGTGGCGGCGGATACGCCGTCAAGATGCTCAATCTGCTGCTCGATCACGCCCGAGCATTGGGCATAAGGCAGGTCGAGCTGGCTGTAAGTGCTGAAAATCCAGCGGCCATACGATTCTATCAACGAGAAGGTTTTCACGAAGTAGGCTGCATACCGGCCGGCTTTCTTCATGAAGGCAGGGAGATCGACGAAATCATGATGGCACGCCGCTTGACTTAGGTCGTGGTGTTCCACCGTGAAGTTGCCGAACGGCGCCCAGGCGCCTACATGCCGTAAATCACTTCTCAAGAGGCCAGCGCCATGAACAGCCTGATCGGCCAATTCGACATTTCCGACGATCGCATCAAGCAGATCGTCGCCGAGACTATAAACGGCGCCGACGACGGTGAACTGTTTCTCGAATACAGCGAAAGCGAAGCGCTGATGTTCGACAATGGCAAGCTGAAGACCGCCAATTTCAACACCGACCAGGGTTTTGGCCTGCGCGCAGTCGCCGGCGAGGCCAGCGGCTACGCCCATTCCAGTGATCTCTCCGAAGCCTCGCTGCTGCGCGCCGCCGACGCGGTTTCGACGGTGAAGAGCGGCTATTCCGGCAGGCTTGCTGCGGCTCCCGCCCGCACCAACCGCCATCTCTACGGTGACGGAAACCCTATCCCCTCGCCTTCCTTCGAGACCAAGGCCAAGCTGCTTCAGGAAATCGATGCCTGGCTGCGATCGGAGGACCCGCGCGTCCGGCAGGTGACGGCGTCGCTCGCCGCCTCTTGGCAGCATGTCGAGATCGTGCGCGCTGATGGCCAGATGGTCCGCGACATCCGCCCGCTGGTCAGGATCAACGTGTCGGTGGTGGTCGGCGACGGTGACCGCCAGGAGAGCGGCTCCTACGGCATGGGCGGGCGCAAGGATTTTGGCGAGTTCCTGATCGAGGACAGCTGGAAGCATGCGGCCAAGGAGGCGCTGCGGCAAGCACTGGTCAATCTCGAAGCGGTTCCCGCGCCTGCCGGCACTTTCGACATCGTGCTGTCGAGCGGCTGGCCGGGCGTCATGCTGCACGAGGCCGTCGGCCACGGGCTGGAAGGCGATTTCAACCGCAAGAAGACGTCTGCCTTCGCCGGCCTGCTTGGCCAGCAGGTGGCGGCGAAAGGCGTCACCGTCGTCGACGACGGCACCATTCCCGAACGGCGTGGTTCGCTGACCGTCGACGATGAAGGCACGCCTTCTGCCCACAACGTGTTGATCGACGATGGCAAGCTGGTCGGTTACATGCAGGACCGCCAGAACGCGCGTCTGATGGGCATGAAAGCCACCGGCAACGGGCGGCGCCAAGGTTACGCACACGAGCCGATGCCGCGCATGACCAACACCTACATGACCGCAGGCGACATGGAGCCGGAGGAAATCATTGCCTCGGTCAAGAACGGCATCTATGCCGTGTCGTTCGGCGGCGGCCAGGTCGACATCACTTCGGGCAAGTTCGTGTTCGGTTGCACCGAGGCCTACATGATCGAGAACGGCAAGGTAACGCAGCCGATCAAGGGCGCCATGCTGATCGGCAACGGGCCGGATGCCATGCATCGTGTGGCGATGATCGGTAACGACATGACGCTCGACACCGGCATCGGCATGTGCGGCAAGGCCGGACAGGGCGTGCCGGTCGGCGTCGGCCAGCCGCATCTCAGGATGAACCAGATGACGGTCGGCGGCACCAGGGTTTGATGCGGCCGGCGGTCCGGCATCGCTGTTTCGAACACCCTGTCCGTCCTGTCGTCCCATTGAGCTATTCGAGCCTTGAATTGGGCGCGATCTTCACTTATCTTACGTTCGTCTTACATCCAGAGGAGCGCCATCATGGCTGCCGCGGAAAAGCTCGTGACCACCGTCTCGACCAAGGGACAGGTCATCCTGCCCAGTTCGATCCGGAAACGGAGAGAATGGGACGCCGGCACACGCCTTCTGGTCGAAGATACCCCGGAGGGAGTGCTACTGAAGCCTGCGCCAGTCTTCGCCGAGACGCGGCCAGAGGACGTGTTTGGATCGCTGCGCTATAGCGGCAGACCGAAGACGTTGGAAGAAATGGACGCGGGCGTGCTCGCCGAAGCGCGGCGGCGCCATGCTCGCGATTGATACCAACCTGATCGTCCGCTACCTGACGGACGATCACCCGACTCAGTCTTCCCGCGCCCGCGCGTTGATCGATAGCCAGCCAGTCTTTGTCGCCGTCACGGTAATGCTGGAGGTCGAGTGGGTGTTGCGCAGCGCCTACGGTTTGGCACCGCTCGAAATCGCCCGCACGCTACGGGCGTTTAGCGGGCTCCCTACGGTAGAGGTGGAAGACGGGACGGTCGTGTCGTCCGCGCTCGACCTCTCGGAAAGGGGATTGGATTTCGCTGATGCGCTGCATCTGGGCAAATCTGCTCACTGCGTTGGCTTCGCGACTTTTGATCGTAAGTTCGTCACGGCAGCGCAGGCGGCTGGATATGACGGCGTGCAAGAAGCATAGCAGTTTATGGCCACCCAGCCTGGCATGAAGGCGACCGTTCAGGCATAGATACCGGAACGAGCGGCCTGCAGGTAAGCGAGAACCTTATCCGTCTTGCCTTCGCGAACCAGATGGACACCTCGAACTACCGGCATTTCCAGAGTGGGTGGTGCGACAATGAGGTTGCGAACAGCCTGACGCGCGGCGGGGGCTGGAT
>NZ_JAMYSP010000012.1:0-161332 GCF_040322015.1 Mesorhizobium sp. M0208
GGGGCACGGGATGACAAAGCGGCGCCAATGGCGTGAACAGTTCGGCGTTCAAGACATGGCAAGACGAAGATTGACAGCACGTTGCGGTTGAGGAGCTGGCAAAACGCAGGCTGTGTGCAAGCGAAGGCGGGTTGGCCACGCTTTTCCAGCGACCTTCCTCTTTTCCAACCCGACAACGACTGACTTACCTGTTTTCTGACGCAGCCGGAGACGGAGGCACTCAGTTCATACAGCCGTAAATTACCGGCGTCATCGTCCGTGCAACGCTACAGGGAATGCTCGACAGCATTGTAATGCCATTCCGCCGACGCGGCCATGGCTTCAATGAACGCGAGTTTGACGGTAGCGACTAAGCAACCGAACCGTGGCGCCAATGACCTTCTGAGCTTCCTCCCATTTCGGAAGATCTCGTTCCCCAACACGCGTGGCGATCGCGGCCAGTATCCAACCTACGCAGCTGATGTCTTCGGCAGCCTTCAGTTTCTCATGCTGCAGGATGCAAGCTTCAATGCCCGGTCGGGGCGGAGACCCGGGCGTAGTACGCTCAGCGATTAGCTGCAGACCGGCGTCGTAGGCGGCGCAAATTTTAATTCTATCGCCCCTTTCCGATTTCATCACCACATTCGCCCAAAGGGCCAACTCAGTTAAAAGATCGGTTACTTCATCTCTCATTAAAAACTGCCGCTGTTTTCTTCATGAAACGAAATTCCACGATCCAGATAGCGCGTGGCCCGGACAATGAGCGAGGTATTTTCGGGGTTTGTTGTTATCGAGCGAACCACTCCTTCTAAGCTTGCCGAGAATGTTAGTCAAAACGCTCAGTTTGCTCGGCAGGATCGCCGTCTAGACACAGCGGGCAAACATACGCATGCGGTTTCGTTACCACCAAGACCACCGATGGCTTGTGGCAGCGATCACAGGCAAAATCCCGGTGTGCAGTAGGCCAAACGTCATTTTCTATCTTTAGAGCACGGAGCCCCATCGTTTGGCAGCCGTCATCTTGCTGCCAGCCGGCGGAGGGCGCTGGGCTGGCACAGTGGTCTCGGGTTTAATGCGGAGGTATGGGAAAGAGAGGCTCTCCCGGCTCACTGCGCCAGCAATGGTATCGGCACTCACAGGGGCGTCCCAGGTTGATTGGTGGCCCGTAGCGAGAAGACTCGATCGGGCGAGTTTGGCTGATTACTCGCATTCTGGCCGCCGAATTCAAGAATAGTGTTGCCCTTGAGATAACTCTTCGCGCTTGAGTTGCACGTATGCAACAGTCACTACCGACCTGCGAGGAGCGGAAAATTCCGAAACCTTGTCGGCGCCGCGAGAGGCCCCTTATTTGAAATCGCGTCTTGGCTTGCGACCTGGATGCCTCGCGCGAATATGCCGGTCTGATGGTACAGGCGAAGGCGACTGGTAAAGCGATCGGCAAGGCCGAAGGTTACGTCGCCGCCACAGCCGCTGCTCGCGAGTTCTTGTTCGTGGGCACGATCGGCATCGGGCGGGCCAGACCAAGATCGGCATGGCCAATCTCGCCTACAATCTCACCCGCCCGTATGGCACCAGGGGCGAACTGCGCCCGCATGACGACGAAGGCGGCGCAAACCGCCACCGCGATGCCAAAATCGGCAATCTCAACAACCAACTCCGAAGCGATCGCCGTCATCAGTCCACGCAGAAATCAGCGCGGCCCTACCGGTCCGCGAAACGCCGGTAGTACGAGGTGCCCAGGTGGCTGGAGGCCATTCCTATGAAGGCAAAGCCTGACCCTATTCGTGATATTCTGAAGCGCCTGCAGTGGTGCTGGGTCACGTTCGCTTCCCGCGCGATCTTGGCCGTCCATCAACCACGGCGCGTCCTTAGTTCCTCAATATTCACGACACTGTCGAAAATATACCCCGCGCCGCGCTCGGTGCGGATATACTGCGGGCGCGGCGCCTTATCCTGCCCCAACTTACGGCGAAGGCGGACGATAAGAACATCGATGCTGCGGTAGTAGACCTCCTGATCATAGACACGGGTCGCCATCAGAAGCTGCTCACGTGAAAGGACCCGACCTGGGTTCTTGAGAAAGGCCATCAGGAGGTTGAACTCGCCGGCGGTGAGTTTGACGTCAGGATCCGTTCCCCGGCGCAAGCTCCGACGCTTGGTGCTAACTCGCCAGTCATCGAAACGGTAGATGGTGTTTCGGTCACGCTCCGGCCGCTGGCGCATAGCGGCGCGCACGCGGGCGCGGAACTCCGTAAGCCCGAAGGGCATAGTAATGTAGTCGCGAGCGCCGGTTTCGAGGCCAATCACCTTGTCGGCCTCATCTACGAAGTCACCGCTGATGATGATGATCGGAAGATCCCTCTTGGCACCAAAATCTCGAACGAACTGCAAACCGTCCTCTCGGCCGTAGCTCAGGTCGACAATTGCTAGATCAATCGCTTCAGAAGCCATATTGCTGGCGGCCTGCTGGCGGTTTTCGACCGCTCTGATGTTAAACTCATGCTTAGACAAGAAGCCCATAAGCGGTTCTCTCGTCAACGCGTCCTGACCGACAATGAGAATGTTCTTCATGGTCACTTCCTGTTGACTGCAGCTTGGGCTGCCGGGGGGCGGTAACAGTCAAATTAGTGACGCTCAGCAGGTGGGACAATCTTCTTCAGGCGTATTGCGGAATAGCGCAGACAAATAGGTCCTATGCGGAGTTCCTGCTGCGCAACAGTGCCCCCAAAGCCTGCTAGTTTTTGATGGATTGTCCGTCCTCTGCGACCACTCGTTCGGCAGACCGGGTTTATCCCCGCTGAGATTCGTATCACTCCGGTCCTCTGGCACCATCACTGGAGCGCTTTTGCACCCAAATTCCTCTCCCGGTGGCTCCAATTCAGTTCAGCTTTGTTTCAATTTAAATCGCTGAAAAGTTGACATTCGTATGGATTCGTCGAGATTTATTGATCAGACGCAGAACTCGCCTTGATGTTAATGCCACTGTCTACAGGAAACTCCTGATGCCCAACCTTTTATCTAATTCCAATCTCCTTTCTAGACCCATGCTATCCTTTCTTTTGAACTTGCATGTCTTATTGTGCAGATCGCTCAGGGGGCGGAGCTTTCATGAACGGCGGGATGTCCGAGAGCAGGAGAGTGGAGATGAGTAGACTGGTCGTAGTCTCAAACAGGGTTTCGCTGCCCGACGAGCATGGTTCCCCGCCGCCAGGCGGGATGGCGATTGCGCTGAGCGCTGCGCTCCGGCGAAGGCACGGCCTATGGATGGGCTGGTCGGGGAAGGTGAAAGCCGGGGAGGACCCGTCAGGGCCGATCTCACGCCGGGAGGCCGGCGGGATCAATTATGCGCTTACCGATCTCTCGCAGACAGATTTGGACGACTATTACTACGGCTTTGCCAACCGGGTTCTTTGGCCGGTTTTCCACTGCCGAGTCGACCTCGCCGAGTATTCCGAAGCACGAATGTCCGGATATCAGCGCGTCAACCGACTGTTTGCAAAGCTGTTGCAGCCGCTCATCAGCGACGACGACGTCATATGGGTGCACGACTATCACCTGATCCCGCTTGCGAAAGAACTGCGGAACCTCGGCTGCGGCAATAAGATCGGCTTCTTCCTGCACATTCCGTGGCCGGCCGCGGACATCCTCTTCACCGTACCGCACTATGATGATTTGCTACGCGGGCTTTCGTGCTATGACCTCGTCGGCTTTCATACCGATGACGATCTTAGTAACTTCGCCGAATGCTTGCGCCGTCAGGGGTTACCGGACCCCATCACAAACGGTGTGTGCCAAGCCTATGGACGTGTGTTTCGCTGCGGCGTTTTTCCGATCGGCATCGACACGGCCGAGTTCGAACGACTGGCCGAGCAGGCGGCGCGCAGCGAGACTCTGCAGGAGCCCTCTCAGAGGATTCCCGGTTGTAAAGTCGCGATCGGCGTCGACCGCCTCGACTATTCGAAGGGCATCGAGAAGCGCATCGTCGCGTTTGACCGCTTCCTGCGGAGCAACGACCACCGCATCGGCAAGACGCAACTGCTGCAGATCACACCGAAATCCCGCACGGAAATACCGGCATATCTGGCGATGCAAAAGGACGTCGCCGAGCGGGTGGGGCGCGTTGATGGCGAACTCGGAACGATCGATTGGATGCCCGTTCACTACATCAACCGGTCCGTTGGACCCAGCGAGCTCGCCGGTCTATACCGCATGGCACGCGTCGGCCTGGTCACGCCGCTCCGCGACGGCATGAACCTTGTAGCTAAGGAATATGTCGCCGCACAGGACCCACAGAATCCAGGTGTTCTCGTGCTTTCGCGTTTTGCCGGCGCAGCCAGAGAGCTAGGCGGAGCGATCCTCGTCAATCCCTACGATCCGGAAGCGACGGCGAGGGCCATCGAAGAAGCCCTGGACATGCAGTTAGATGAGCGGATCGATCGTTGGCGTGCGATGATCGGCCGGCTCCGCGAATACAACGTCTATCGCTGGTGCGACGACTTTCTGTTAGGCCTGGATCAGCGCTGAGCTTTGCCGCGTTCCTGGGCCTAGCTTCGCCAGCATGAGGCTGACCGCGACCAAGTGAATCAGGCAGCATTTCGGCCTCGCTGAGCGATGCCGAATGTGCTGACGCTTAGCGCGAGCACACCGCTTACTAAGACAAGAGGAGAAGGCCGTGGATGAGCTCGCTTGCAGTCGCGAAACTTCAAAAAAGCGGGCGCAGCCGTTTGTCGCGGAACCTCGCGCCACACGGCAGCGGCAAATGCTGGCGTCGATTGACCTGAACTTGCTGTTTGCTCTCGAAGCGCTGCTGGAACACCGCAACGTCACGCATGCGGCTCGACACGTGGGCTTGAGCCAGCCCTCGATGAGCCGAGCGTTGAGGAGGCTGCGTGGCATTTTCAACGACGATCTTTTGGTTCGCGGCTCCATGGGCCTGGTTCCGACCCCGCAGGCCCAACGCTTGAGCCGAATGCTGCCGCCGGTGCTGGATGCGATCCGCGGGATAGTGAACGGCAGTCTTGCCCAAGCCAATTGGCGATCGAAGGCGATAATGGCGATGCCCGATCATCAAGGACTGGTCCTGCTGCCGCGGCTCCTGCCCCGGCTGCGCCAGCACGCGCCTCATCTGGACGTCGTCATCGATCCGCTTCTCTCCGGCGCGATGCGGCGGCTTGAGCTAGGCGAGATCGATTTGGCTATAGGGCAGATTAGCGCCTCGCCGCCCGGATACTTGAGGCGCAGCCTCTACTCCGACCGGTTTGCCTGCCTGCTGCGCCACGACCATCCAGCCCTGGCGCGGGAATGGACAATCGAGAGCTTCGCGGCCTTGCGCCACGCAGCCATTGCCTTGGACTCCAAAGACGGCTTCGGCCGGGTGCATGACGAACTGGTCAAGTTAGATCTCCAGGGTCGCGATCCGGTGCTGGTTTCCAACATCTTGACGGCCGCGTTGGCGATCGCGGCGACCGATCTGCTGTTGATTGTACCACGCCGCGTCGCGACCAGGATCGCCGCCTTGCTGCCGCTAGCGATTATGGATCCGCCTGTGCAATTGACACCCTATGAAGTCGCGCTGATTTGGCACGAGCGTTCCCATCGCGACCCGGAGCATCGTTGGCTGCGCCACGAGATCGCCGTCGCCGCGGCGGCGGGAACAGAGCAAAATATCCCAACTGGGAAGGCAAGTGACTGATGAGTCGCCTAGGCAAGAAACGTGATCCGAATCCGGGGCTATCGTCAGGATATGACGGAAAAAGTTTATTGCCCTGCTCGCCCGTTGGGAGGGGAAGCTGGCTCTGCTGTGCCAGCGCATTGAAACCGTGCCGGTTTCGACAATTTGAAGCGAGGCAACAGGGCCAGACGAGAAGGTATCATACGCCCAGCCATCTATATACAGGCCAAAAACCGCCTCTCTTCGACCGCCATTCGGCCGCGCCAAGCCTTCCACAGGCCAGCTTCCCATGGTGTCTGTGAGGTGCCTGCATGCTGGCAGCATATCTTGGCTCGGACCCCGAAGCATGCAAGTCCTTGGCACTAATCGCGAGTTCTCTGAGGCAGATCGATATCCTTGATCACCGTTTATTGCGGGCAGGGCGCTCCGCGCAGATCGTCATCGTCGATTGTCGCGAACCGATTCACGACAAGCACGGGCGTGCGAAGCTCTCGCCCGAACCTGTCAAACTGGCTCTGGTTCTGGAAGAGAGCCTGGATCGACAAGCGGTCTTCTCCAACGGGTATTCCGATTACCTGTTGTGGCCGCTCACCGAGCAGGAAGTTCTGCGCAGACTTACCGCCTGCATCGTTCAGTTCGCGCAGCGTTCTACCCCGCCTTTCTTCTCAGCCGATCCGATCGTTCAGAATTCATGCAGTCTGCTGGCGCAGCGGGTCGATCAGCAGATCACCCGCGTCGAATTGGCGCGAATGGTAGGGACCAACAGGACAACGCTCACCACCCGTTTCGAGACATCGTTTGGCTGCGGGCCAATGACTTGGCTACGGCGCTACCGGATGACGGAGGCTGCTGACCGGTTGCGTAACGGGCATGAAAGCATCGCCAAGGTCGCCGAATCCTTCAGCTACGAGAACAGCAACAACTTCTCCACAGCCTTCAAGGCGTTTCATGGCCTCTCGCCACTGCGCTATCGCAAAATGATACGGCGCAGAGAAAAGCCTGTCTAACGCAAAGGTGGGGGCCGGAGCGAATTGGTATAAGGCGACGCGGGCACGCAAAGATCATCTCATCTCCGAGGCGTTTCCGCGCTTTGGGCACCTTAAGCTCTCGACCAACGCTCATGTCTCACAGCAGGAGGATAAAGCATGTCGAACGCATTTTCAGTGAATGTTCAAGAGCATGAACAGCGCTATTCCAAAGAACACTATGAGGCGGCGTCCGCATTTTTCTACGCCAAGCCCCTTGTTTTGGCCCAGTTAGATGCTGCGCCCCCCAGTGACGACACGATCGCCAACGCTCAAGGGACAGTGCAGTTTCACCTCATCGGCCAAAAAACCGAAGATCCGACGTACAGCGGCACCCTCAATGAGAATCAGGACAATCTACTGGCAATAGGAGGAATTATTAACGACTACATGCATACCCATTATGCGAACATCGATGCACAGAAGCTTGATATCAACACATGGACCGATGTTGTTGGCAACATTCCAGATCTCTCTATGGGCAGGCAAAAACTGAAGAGTTTTTCAAAAAAGGTGGCCGGGACGTCGGTCTCAGCTACTTTCCTCTCGCTGATTGCCAAGGCGATCATTACCGACGGGGCATCGTTGCTGCTGGATTTCCAGTCCTTCCTTACAGAAATGGGGAATCTCACCTTCAGTGCAAACGGCAAGGCGCAGCGATACAAGGCGCTGACATGCACCTACCAGAGCTACCTTCTCGATAATGGGGCAGGCGGATATTACGACTACGGAGCAATCGTTCTGCGGCAGATCGAGTTCAAAGAGCACTTCCTCGAGCTGAAATCCTCTTGTTCGTCGACCCACTACGTCCGCGTCGACATGGACTATGCCGAGGTCACCAATCTCGTTCAGACCCGTCGGATCCGCAAAGGCGGCCCCGATCACGAAAACTTCCAGGAGCTTGTGAATAAGAACTCCACCGACCAGTTCAAGAAGGCCAAGAACTTTTTCAACGGTGGCTCGACGCCGCAACAAGACATCAAGCCGCAGGTCTGATCGTCAGGCCTTTGATCGCGAAAGCAGCGCACCCAACCAATAGCCTGGATTTGGACGAACGTCGCCCGCATCATGGATGCGATAGAGCGGTCCGGTAAGCCCTTGCGAACTACCGATGCTCTGTCGCGCCCCCGGTGCCGGCGAACTCCGGTCCCGCTTCCATAGGGAAGCAGACATGAACCCATTCGCAAAAACAGCTGCGGGCCTTTTCCTGGTGATCGGCCCGCAGAGCAGCCAACCGCTCGAGGCGGAGAGGATTTGCTCTGCCATGGTCCAGAAACTATTCGAAGACCAAACCCGGACTCTGGATTCTCGAGCATGGCAGAATGCCGCGCAAATGGTACCGAACCAGGTGGAAACCGCCACGACTTCAAGAACGCTAAACCGCACGATGGACGTGGCGGAATTGCCCAGTGCCTTTGCGTCAATTTGCGCGAATGCCGCCGACGGCAATGAAGCTGGCGTCGGTCTGGCAAAGGCAATCCGTAGCTATCTGAGCAAACACGGCGAACCGACGGCGTTCAATTGCCTCGTCCTAGATCAATCCGACTCCGCGGAAGTCCGTCTATCTTTACCCTGCCTTGCCGTGGTCGAAGTTGGAAGCGCTGACAGTCTCGCCATCACCTCGATATCGCTCTCCGCATCGCTGAACCTGTCAAACGAGCAAACGCAATCCACTATCGCGCAGGTTTTCGGCCGTTTCAGCTCGCCGAGCGACTCACCGTACTACCTGCGCTTGTTCTCCAGCCGGCGGTCCCACAGTCAGAGACGTAGCGACATTCTGCAATAGACCCAAGGGCAAACAGAGGAATAGCTGATTGCGTCTGCGCCGCGTTGGTGGCTGCGGGAAATGACATCAAAAGGCTGCGCGAAGAAATAGCGTGGGAGGGCGAGGTGACCGTATAAACTGCGCATTTTCCATACAATTTCGGCCTTCGGGGAGACGGACTATGCACGATATTATCGACGTCCCGCAGAACGTCGGCGATTTTGCTGTGTGCTTGGCAGAATCTGGCGTCAATACAGTAATCCGGTACTACAACCATCGGAATAGTACACCATTTCCCTCAAAATGTCTGACAGGGGAGGAACTCGCCGCCCTTCATGGTGCTGGAATATCGGTAGCTGTGGCCTTCGAGCAGCGGGGTGGCGCGGGCGGCAATATCAGAGACTTGCATGGTGCGGCTGGAGAGCGAGACTCCGGTCGTGCGCTTGATCTGGCCGCCGCGTTGGGACAGCCCGAAGGCTCCGGAATCTATTTTGCAGTCGATTGGGACTACCACACACCACAGCATCTTGCACGAATAGCACCCTACTTCAGGAGTGTGCGGAATGCGTTGGCTGGCCGTTATCTCGTTGGCGTTTACGGATCGGGCACGGTCGGACACCACATGAAGCGCCAGGGGCTGGTGGACCATATATGGCTCTCTGGCTCGTTGGGATGGTCCGGAACGAGACAAGCGCTCAAGCAGGGGGATTGGTCGCTTTTCCAAAAGTTTATGGAAAAGCGTTCCGAGATCGGGGGCTTCGGATACGATGGAAATGTCGTCAATCCGGCCCTTGAAAACTTTGGTCAATTTGGGCCGGCAGGTACTCTCCCCTCTCGCGACGCGAAGGAACGTCTGCGTTGTTCAAAGTTGCTGCGCGAGGAGCGCTAAATCTTCGCTCCCGGCCGGGCAAGAGCTTTCGCATGGTCGATTCCTCCCGAACGGTACAAGGCACGCCCACGCCTTGTCACGCACCGGAAGCTTCTCCCGCTGCGTCTTCGTCATCGATATCCCGGCATCGTTCATCCCTTCACAAACCGCTTGCCTTACGGCGCCATAATGGAAAGAGGATTATGAAAGGCTCCGCACCTGTATTCTCGTGGACACCCTCGGCCTTCCATAAACGACCGTTTGCGAAAGGAACCAGAGTGCTGATCGGCTACGCCCGCGTGAGCAGAGGCGACGACCAGTCGAACACGGCGCAGGCCAGGGCGCTCGCCGATGCCAGGTGCAAGCGTATCCTCAAGGAGGAGGCCTCCGGCGGTCGCTGGGAGCGGCCGGAATTGCACAGGATGCTTGATCATTTGAGGGAGAGCGACACTGTCGTCGTCTGGAAGCTCGACCGTCTGTCTCGCTCACTCAAGGACGTTCTCACGATCATGGAGCGGATCGAAGCCACCAGCGCCGGTTTCCGCTCGCTGACAGAAGCGATCGACACGACGACAAGCCGGCCAGTGCCGGAACCGAGCGGCGCCGATCGTGCTGGTGAAGCGCCGTGACAGCTGCGGCGTTGCGGCGGGCGTGGCGCCGCAGCACGAGCGGCTCGGTTTCATGCTGCCCTACACGCCGTTGCATCATCTCTTGCTGCGGGCGCTGGACGGTCCGGTGGTGATGACCTCCGGCAATCGCTCGGGCGAGCCGCAATGCACGGACAATGACGAGGCGCGGCAGGAGCTTGCCGGGATCGCCGACTTCTGGCTGATGCACGACTGCGAGATTGTCAACCGGCTCGACGACAGCGTGGTGCGATTCGACGGGCACGGCATTTCGGTGTTGCGGCGCGCGCGGCTTCGCGCCGGAGCCGCTGGCGCTGCTCGGGCTTCGATGGCCCGGTCAGGGCGCTGGCTGCGGGCGGCGATCTAAAGGCCGCGTTCTGCCTGGCGGGCGACGGCAACGCGCTGCTGTCGCAGCATCTCGGCGACCTCGACGAGCTGAAGAACCAGAACGCGTGGAGGCAGGCGTTGGGGCTGTATCGAAGCCTGTTCGACACGAAGCCGGACCTCATTGTGGCCGACCGGAATCCGGGCTACCGTTCGACCCAGCTGATGTTACTCTGCCGGCGATGGTGATGAGGGTTTCGGCCAGGTGCTAAACATCATTGGCCGCTTCCTGCGCAGTCGTCGAACGTACGCGGGGCCGAACGTCTTCCCCCCACGGGTCTTTCCAAATCGTCACGCTCAACCTGTCTCAAGGGAGATCGTTGTCATCTCCTGATGCCGAATGTCTCAATTTCCCAAGTTTGGCAAAATTGAATCGCAGACTTTTGCAGCGTGCGAAGGTCAAGCAGTTTTGCGACAGTAGCAAAGAGCCCGAAGCCATCATCCGGACTCGGTGCTCCAGAATATCGCCGCTAACGCCGGATGACGATAATCCCGGCCAGTGCGATGAGAATGATACCGAGCATGGAAGCCGCATCCAGACGTTCCGAGAACAGCACGACGCCCCATAGCACTGCGAAGGCTAGATATGAAAAGTCCCAAGTCGAGATGATCGAGGATGGTCCCAACTGGTAGGCGATGGCCGTGCCGACGCTGCCGATCAGCATCGTCATGCTCAAAAGCCCGATCAGCGCGCATTGGGTCCAGCCCATTGGAATCCACGCGCCCATGAACAGGCTTTGTCCACCCTCGCTCCCTGCCATCACGGTCGCCAAGCTAGCGCTGCCCCCGAGAACGATCGCTATCAGGTTGAAGATCAGCGCCAAAACGAAGGGGTTTTCGCCACGGCTCTTGGTGCGCGTCAGCACCATCGCCAGAGCGTAGAGAATTGCAGAAACCAGCGGCATCACGGCATGGATGCCAAGGTCGCCGGCCTGCGGCTTCTGCATGAGCAGCACACCGATGAAGCCGAGGGCGACTCCGACCCAACCTTGCACCCCGACAGGTTCCCTGATCCAGAAGGCCGCAAAAAGGGTAATGAACAGCGGGATCGTGTAATAGACCGCCGCCGCCATCGAGAAATCGAGGCGCGGTAGCGAAGCGTAATAGATCAGCAGGCTCGACAGAAGCAGGCTGCTTCGCACGATGGCCCAGCCAGGATAGGCTGGGCGCAACGACACCTGCGGAAAGCGCCATTTCAGGATCGAGATCAACAAGGGCAGCGTGACGCAGGACCGCAGGAAAATGAACTGGACAGCGGCATGTCCGAGATCGTGACCTTGATGATCGCATCCGCGATGGAAAGCGTCAGGTCCGTGAAAACCATCGCCGCAATGGCGATGCCCACCCTGTCCGCCTTGGGGGCCGTCTGACTGATCGACATTTTTCGCGTTCCCTGCTTCGGGTGCCGAGGCTACCGAGCCAAGAACGTTCCAACAATTCCGATCATACGGAAATTTTGTCCGTGTTATTGTACAATGAGCAACGACACGAGAGAGGATGCCTCGCTTTGTACAGCGTGGACGACATGATCCTTCTGGCCGAAGTCGCCGAAACGGGCAGTTTTACTCGCGCCGGGCGGCGGATCGGGATGCCCAAATCCACTGTCAGCCAGCGCATCGCCCAGCTTGAAGCACGTCTGGGGCTGCGGCTTCTCAATCGCTCCACCCGGCACGTAAGCCTCACCGGCAGCGGCCAGGTCTATCTCGAATACTGCCGCCGCGTTCGCGCTGAGGTCTCGGCCGCGGACATGGCGTTGACCAATCTCAAGGAACAGCCTGTCGGGACGCTGAAGATCACCTGCCCAGAGGTAACTGCCACCTATTTCATGCCGACCTTCCTGCACGGATTTACCACGCAGTTTCCCCGCATCGCCGTCGAACTGATCGCCACAAACCGGCATCTCGACGTCATCCGCGAGCGGGTTGATTTCGCTTCTCGCGTTGGCACGACCACAGGTCAGGACCTGATCGTGCGGCGTGTCTCCTCGATTAAACGGGTTCTCGTCGCCGCTCCAGCCTATCTGGCGGCTGGCAGTCCTCTTCAGGAACCGACCGATCTTCTAGATCGCCGCTGCCTGGTGCATGATGCGCAGCCCGAATGGGTGTTCTCGTCAGACGACACACCGATCGTCCTGCGGCCTCCGCCGGCTGCGACCTCGGATTCTATGGGGTTCCTGCTGCAATCCTGCATCGCGGGCGGCGGGGTCGCACTCCTTCCCGCTTACGTGTGCCAGCCGTCCGTGGCGGTCGGCCGCCTTGTGGAGTTGCTCCCGGGCTGGGAAATTCCACCCTATGAAATGATGCTGATCTTTCCCAACCTGAAGAACCAGTCCAAGGCGCAGGCCGCATTCCGCGATTATGTGAATACCTTCGACTTTTCAGCGTTTGCCGTTGGGCGATAACTAGAACTTCTCAAGTCCTACGGTCGCATTGTTCCGTGTCGTGGAATGTCTAACTGGATCGAAAGCCGGACCAGGCATGGACATGAGCCAGTTTGCAAAAAGCGCGGCAGCTTTGTTCCACGGCGTTTCTTTGAGCGAAACAAGATAGACGTTACCGGGGCGTTGATCTTCCCCAGGCAGGAGCTCAACCGGTTGGCCGCGGCGTACCTGTTCGCTCGCCGTGCCAATCCAACCCAACGCTATTCCGCTGCCAGCCAAGGCAGCCTGCCTCATCATGAGGTGGTTGTCGAACACAGGACCCGGCAGCCCCTTCCGACACGTTACCCCGAAGTGCTGGAACCATTGCTTCCAGTCGAACCACGTCTTGTCATCAACCCTGGCATGCTTCCTTTGGGGTTGCCCTTATAGTGGGGTAATCACAACAAAACTTGGTGCGGCGGTCAAGCCGTCAGAATGAGCTCGTTTAATCAAGCGCCAGCCTCCGGCTGCGGGAGAAAGGGAGTGCCGTGCCTCAGGACATCCGTGTCACCATCGTGCTGACGGCCGTATCGATGGCATTGGTCGTGGACGGTCCATGGTAACGATCATGGCCGGACCTTCAATTCATTCGGGCCACCGCACCCCTCTCGGGCGAGGCGGCGCATGAGGCAAGCCAGAAGGCATGGGTGGGCAAAAGCGGCTTACAGCACTACGAGCGCATGCTCCGCTCCGATGACTTCAACGAAGGTGCCGTCGCCTTTTCGGAAAAGCGCAATTCCGAGTTCAAGGGGAAGTAGCCATGGACGCGGTAACCACAACGCGCGCGGGTCGCATCCAGTTCATCGATCCGCGTCAGACCGAAATCCTGGGGAGGCCATGCTTCGCCGCCTTCGCGGACGTTGACGAGGCGCCGGATCTGGCGGTGCTTGGTGTCGGCCCCTAACGCGGCCGCTTCCGCAATGCCGACGCTTCTGGTGGCGCGCGGATGCCGACAGAGGAAGAGCGTGGGTGGGCTGCGGTGGCGGGTGAAGGTCCGGGAGAGAGTCTCCCGGCGCCCGCCGAGGAGCTCCAACCATGACACAGATGGAAATTCACACGCCCACCCGCAACGAGCGTGCCGGTTACAAGGTCGACGTCAGCCGCGGTCAGCGCATCGGCCGCGTGTCGTCAGAATGGTTCAACCGGCCGGCGGACGAGCGATACCTGTCGCTCACCGACCTTCGGAATTCGGTGAAGGCCCGGTCGGAGCGCAGCAAGACCCGCATCGTCGAGAGTGAGCTGATCCGCGCCGAGGCCAGCCGCGACGATCCGGAGCGCCTGAGGTTAATGCTGCCCGATGCGCCTGCCCCAGTTGCCCCCACGCATTGGAGTTTTGGCCAACTCGCCAGCCTGGTAGGTGCACCGGCCACCTATCTGCGCCAGCTTCCGTCCCCGCTCGCGGCGATCAACCTTCAGCACGGTCTCCTCAACCGCCGCGCCGAGCAGGTGAAGACGCTGGAAATCGAGAACGGACGCCTCGAGCTGCGAGCGGTTACAGGTCCGGACTATGGCAGGATTTTCGATGAAGAGCTGATCGCGGCCGTCCAAAAAATCGCCGGCAACGGTACCGGCGACACCCGCTGGAAGATTCCTGGCGTGCTCGACTGGTCAACCGGAATCTACAATCCGAATGTCGACATTTCCAATGCCACGACGACGCTCTATGCGTCCGACCGTGATGTCTTTGTCTTCCTCGTCGACGACCTGAATCCGATCGAAGCCGGCAAGCTGCCCGATGGCTCGCCCGACGTCTTTTTCAGGGGGTTTTATTGCTGGAACTCGGAGGTCGGCGCCCGCACGCTTGGAATCGCCAGCTTCTATCTACGTGCAGTGTGCCAGAATCGTTGCCTCTGGGGCGTGCAGGATTTCCAGGAAATCATTATCCGGCATTCCAAATATGCCGCCTCGCGTTTTGCCCTGGAAGCCGAGCCAGCGCTGATCCAGTTCGCGGAGTCTTCGCCCATGCCGTTCGTCAATGGCATCAAGGCTTCGCGGGAGCGTGTCGTCGCTCGGGACGACGAAGATCGCCAGAGGTTCCTGCGCAAGCGCGGCTTCTCCAAGGCGGAGACGACGAAGATCATCGATGCCGTGCTTTCGGAGGAAGGGCACCCGCCCGCCTCGATTTTCGACTTCGTGCAGGGCATTACACGGGTGGCGCGCGACAAGCCGCATCAGGATGTTCGCCTGGAGATGGAGGGCAAGGCCAAGAAGCTTCTCGATCTGGCAGCATGATACTGCAATGCTGCGCGCGGCGGGAGTAGGTAACGTCACCGGGCTGCTGATGCCGCCAGTTTCGAACATGTGCATCGCTGCGGCGCGCAGCACACGGCCTGCGCTGCAGGTCTGGCAAACACATCTCTCAGGTCTAAGTGTGCGCCGCACAAAATCGCAATGCTGCTATGCACAATTAATGTTTCTCGGCTGCGCGGAAGGGAGTAGTCTGTCGATATCGAGTTTCGTCCGGGTCACCTCCTCCCGACCTTGGCGATCAGGGGCGGCATTTATTCCTCCCGAATGCTGTCGTCCAAATCAAGCCCGCCGCACCTCCTCCCGCGGCGGGCTTTTTCGTTTGCGAGCGGCGGCTTCTGGCAGCCCGATTGCAGGAAACGAACGCGGAGGTCCGTCAGTCGGGGAGGTTGAACCGTTCGATGGTGATGGTACGCGCGACATCCACCGTAATCTCCAGCACTTCGTTCCATGCCTCCTCCCCACCGAGCTCGGAAAGGGCGAGATGAAAGAGCCTGTGCTGGAGATCGAGGCTCATCAGGCCAGGGGCGGTGTTGAAGGCGACCAGCCCGACATGCAGCTCCTCGCGGCGAGTAGAGGCCGCGAAAGTCGGTCGTGTTGTGCGTGACGAGCACATAGCCGTCATCGACCGCGCGCCGGGTCACCATATGGTCCTTGGCGCCGGCGAGGCCCAGCCAGCGCACATGGCTCGACTCTGGAAAACCCCGTTCGCGCGCCAGTTTCGCAAGCTCTGGGCTCAGGCATTCGTCGATCAGGAATTTCACGAAACGGCCGGCAGATCGTCGAGACGGATTGTGCGTTTCGATTTCGCCGCCGTGCTGCGCCACGCCGGCTTGACCGGCGGACGGCCACGCCGCGGATAGGCGAGCGCATAGTCGGCCGCGAGCCTGATCCGGTCGAGAGTCAGTTGCGGATAGGCGGCACGGATCGTCTCGGGAGTATCGCCATTGGCGAGCATGTCGGCAACGTCATGAACAAGCACGCGTGTTCCCACAAAGGCCGGCTGACCGCTAAGTACCGCTGGATCGCGCGCCACCATGGCCTTGGCTTTCCTCAGCCGGCTGAGGCCGGTCCTTACCCCGGCGGTGATCGGCTTCAGGTCGACCTTAAGCGGATCGTCCGCGACCACGGGCGCAGCATCATCGGCAATGGCGTGCTCGACGATCCGCCGCCGCGCGGCCGGCGTCAGCGTCTCCGCCGTCAGCCAGGCGAGGCGTAGGCCGACGAGACCCGCTCCGATGATGACGCGGCTGCCGCGGCGTGTCTCGACACGGCCGCGTAGCAATCCGGCATCGATGATGCGATGCACCTGCTTAAGCGGCACCTGCGTTACCGCCGCCGCTTCATTGGCGGTGAGCACTTCGGTACTAAACCCCGGCATGACAATAATCCTTCCACGTTCATGGAAGATATATAGTCACTCTGCCGTCCGCAGTCCAGCGAAGGTTTGCGGCAGGCGGCCGGCGCCGGTGTGAGGCCTGGAGGCAGATGGGGGAGGGGAGGTTCCTGACGGGCTTGGAGGTTCGGGGAGAGGCCCCGGGCCGCCCGTCATGGAGAACCTGACCATGGCAAAGAACGCCATTCAGAAGATCGCGATGAACGCCGCGGAGAACATTCCCTATGACAAGCTCAGGCTGTCGCAGAAGAATGTCCGGCGCATCAAGGACGGGGTGTCTATCGAGCAGCTCGCCGAGGACATCGGGCGGCGAAAGCTCATCCAGAGCCTGAACGTCCGTCCGATGCTCGACGGCGAGGGCGAGGAGACCGGCACGTTTGAGGTGCCGGCCGGCGGCCGGCGCTATCTCGCGCTCGGTATCCTCATCAAGCAAAAGCGCCTGGCAAAGAACGAGCCGATCCCCTGCATCGTTAACCGCAGGCAGGAGACCTCGGCCGAAGAGGACTCGCTTGCTGAAAACCTGCGGCGCACCGACCTGCACCCGCTCGACCAGTTCCGGGCCTTCAAGACGCTCAGCGATCGGGGCCTCGATCCGGAGGAGATTGGCGCCCGCTTCTTCGTATCGCCTGCGACGGTGAGGCAGCGCCTGCGGCTGGCATCGGTGTCGCCGAGGCTTCTCGGTCTCTACGGGAAGGACGAAATCCGGCTTGAGCAGATCATGGCGTTTTCGATCTCGGACGATCATGCACGTCAGGAGCAGGTCTGGGAACGGATTGCCAGCTCGCACATGCAGGAACCCTATTACATCAGGCGCCTGCTGACGGAGACCACGGTCCGAGCCGATGATCGCCGGGCCGTCTATGTCGGCGCCGAAACCTATGAAGCTGCCGGCGGCGTCATCCTGCGCGATCTCTTCGAGCAGGACTCCGGCGGCTGGTTCCAGGATGCGGCACTCCTCGAGCAGCTTGTCTTCGAGAGACTCAAGGTGGATGCCGAGGCAATCCGCGCCGAAGGTTGGAAGTGGGTCGAGGCGGCGATCAGCTTTCCCTACGGCCATACCTCCGGCATGCGGCGCATCTATGCCGAGCCGCAGGAGCTGAGCGCCGAGGAGATCGAACGCTACGACGCGCTCAAGGCCGAATACGACAAGCTCGACGCGGACTATGCCAAGGCCGAGGATGCCGACAAAGCGATCGAGGCGAAGCTCGACCAGCTGGGCGCAGAGCTCGACGCGATCGATGATCGTCCTCAAAGCTACGATCCCGCCCAGAAGGCCATCGCCGGTGTGTTCGTTACCCTTGCCGCGAACGGCAAGCTCCAGGTCGACGCCGGTTTCGTGCGGTCCGAGGACGAACCGCGGACCGAAACCGGCGATGTCGGTGAGGGCGAGGAGCAGGATGCTGAAGACGAAGCCAGATCCAATGGCGACGATGATGGCGATGGTGTTGTCGTCAACGGCAAGCCGGTGAATGACAGCGCTAGTGACGACGGCGAGGACGATGGCATCAAGCCGCTGCCCGATCGGCTCGTCTTCGACCTGACCGCGCAGCGGACGCTTGCACTGCGCAACGCGCTCGCCGGTGACGTCGACATCGCCTTCGTTGCCGCACTCCATGCCTTCGTCCTGCAGGTCTTCTATCGCTTCGCGCCGGACACGTGCCTGGAGATCAGCCTGAAGAGCGGCGGCTTCAGCCAGGTCGACGGTCTTGCCGAGACATCCTGGGCGAAGGAGATCGCCGAGCGCCATGAAGCCTGGGATCGCGATCTGCCCGATGAGGCGGATGGCCTGTGGAACTTCCTTCTCGGCCTCGACGAAGCAAGCCGCAACGCGCTGTTCGCGCACTGCGTCTCGCTGACCCTCAATGCGGTGGTCGAACCCTGGAACAGGCGACCGAAGGCGCTCAAGCATGCAGACGTGCTTGGCCGTTCCCTCCAGTTCGACATGGTCGACGCCGGCTGGACGCCTACGGTCGAGTTCCTCGGGCGGCTCACCAAGGCGCGGATTCTACAGGCAGTCCATGAAGCTCGTGGCGCAGACTCCGCGCAGCTGATCGACCACATGAAGAAGGACATCATGGCGCGTGAGGCCGCGCGTCTTCTCGAAGGGTCGAACTGGCTGCCCGAGCCGCTGCGTCTTGAGGTCGATGAAGTGGCTACCGATGCTGGCGACGCGGTCGCCGGCGATATGTCGGACGAGGCGGCTCGCGACGGCGATGCCGCCGAGCTGCCGGCCTTTCTCGCCGACGATGCGGATCCGTCCTCCGATGAGCCGGTGACCAGCGACGGCGACGAGGCGGACCACCTCCAGGCCGCTGAATAGTCGGCCTCACGCTCGCAGCGGGCCCGGCACTCCCGCCGGGCCCTTTTTCGTTTTCCGCATGGAGAAACCGCATGTCCGCACATATCGTGTACGAATCCGCTCCTCTGGGGAGCGTTATCCGGTACAGCGACGGCACCGCGAAACCGCCGGCTCGCTTCACCAAAAAACTTGCGGCCTGGGAAAGCCGCAACGGCGTCGGTCGCCTGGTCAGGAAGGAACCGCCGCGCGAGCGCGCGACCTATAGCTCGCCGGCCTACTTCACCCGCATGAGGGCGATTTCGATCAGGGCGGCATCATCGTCGTCTCGGTCAGGCGCACTTGGTCCGTCGAGAGTGACCTGGGTTTCGAGATCGTCGAGCGTCCCACGATCGGCATGGTCCGCGTCCTGCAGGAACGCGGCGACAGCCCGGAGCTGCTCTATCTCGCCAAGGATCGCGAGGCGGCCGAACGCTGGCTCGCCAACAACCAGTATGGTCGGGCCTATCTCGAGGAAGTCTCCGCGGGACGAGGTCGGCGCCGACGTCATTGAGGGCCGCGCGGCCGCCTGACCGTTCCACCATTTAACCCCACCCGATGACGGGCCCGGGATCGCGTGAGCGATCACGGGCCTGTTCATTTCGTGGAGATCGACATGTTCGACTGGAACAGAAGCTGCTCCTATGACGAGCAAGCAGAAGAGGCGTTTTCACACGACAGCGCGTTCACGGCTGAAGAAACTCGCCGCCGAACTAAACCTGCCATCGGGCTGCTTTGACCTGCGCTCAAACAAGGCGGGTATTGCCGTTTCCGGCGAAGTCACCCTGTACCATCACCGTACCTACATTCAGGTCGGCCAGTTTGGTTTGTCCTCAGGTCACGGCATCCTGATCCGCACCTGCAAGGGCCGCAAGGATTATGTCGGCGGGGCCAACCACTTCGTCGCGCTCGGCATGCTCGACGACATCCCGGCGCTCGCCGCCGTGCGTGCCATCACTGGGGTTGGTCGAGACGCTTCGCGTTCCTCCGAGCGACGTGCCGCCTGAACCCTGCAAACCCCATCATCGCCGGTGCACGCGCCGGCCGCGGGCTCGGCCAGTCGACAGCCACAACACCACCAAAACAGTTGCGACGACGCGGTTCATGCCACGCGTGGCCGACCCGCGTTTAGGAGAATCCCATGACCGCACATCCACCCTTCAGGAAGGTGCTCGACGGCGTCGCCACCCGCGAGCAGATGTTCCAACTGTTCAGCCGACACAAGGATACTCCCGGCATCGATCCGCTTTCCGGCACTCCCTATTCAGGCGAGTGGTTCCAGATCACCGCGTCAGAATATCACTTCATGCTCGGTTTGCTGCCGCCGCTCTTCATGCGCACCGGCATGTTCGGCATGTCGGAGTTCAAGGCCGGCAACGTGACCAGCGTATTCTTCACGATCCGGATCCGCGGCCGCGAACGCTGTTTTCATGGTTTTTGCGACCTCGGACCGGCAATCCCCGGACAAGATGCGCGCCGCCATCATCGCCCACCAGACCGGCGCGAGCGACAGCATGACCCGCGCGGAGAAGCTCGAGGCGATCTGGAACATGACCCCTGTCGAACTCAGGGGCATCGCCCGCAATGCAAATCCCGGAACCGGGTGGGCCGAACATCGCGGCAAACGCACGATTCTCATTAACGCCGGAAAGCATGATGCTGTCTTCAAGCTGCTCGATGATCTGTCGGATCTCGAGATTGACGAACTCCTGTCCTCCGCCCGATCAAGCCGGAACTCAAAGAAGGGAGGCGACGATAAAGGTCATCCCTGAGAGCTGCCGCTCGGAAGCGAAACGTCCCTATTAGCACGGTCCGCCTACTCCGCTGAAATGAGGCGCGTCGGATAGGCTATGCGGCGCGATGTCTATCGAGGAGGCGTACTATCGGACGCCGACGGGCGAGACGCTCTCGCACATTACGATCGCTTGCACGCAGCCCTATCGCTTTCCAAGATACCGTGACGGCAACCGACATTGCTCGATCAGTGCGTCGCCGCCGGCCGGCGCATTTTCACGGTATTTAAGGCCAGCACCGACCAGGTGCTCGTAGTCCAGCGAGCCACCTATCAGGGTCAGGCTTCAACTCGGATGATCCTTGTCACCTGATCACCGTGGGTAATCGCCCTTAGCGAAGCCGTGTGGCCGACTGGTTCGACGATATGATCGGCCAGTCACCGCGCAAAACTTCGGATCAGGACCTGCCGCGCAGGATGTATCCGGCATTGCGTAAGGCGCCGATGAAGAGGCTGGCCGGGCCGGCGATACTCGTCCTGGCCTGCATCGGTAGCGGCAGAGTGTTCCAGTCCTCCAAGGGAGCGATAAAGCTGGAGAAAGTGCCGTTGACCATGCAATGGCTGATCGCCGAGCCCTGCTTGTCCAGCGCCAGAATGCCTGTCTGGTTGCTTGGATATCGGACGGCGGCGATCCGCTGCATTTCCAAGTCGCCATCGATGCGCAAATCAAAAAGCAGGACGCCGTGGCTTCGGTTGGCAATTTCTGCGACTTTTTCCGTGAATCCAAGAGGAAGCGCACGGACGCTGTCGACCGCCATCCCGAAAACAATCGCGTCCAGCTCATCCGCCGCCATGAGAAGATTTGCTCCCAAGAAAATCAGGATTGCAATCGATGCAGTCGGTTGTGCACAGTCATCGGATGCGGACGGCTGTTAGTCCTTGTCCGTTTGCCCGGCGGCAACGAATGACGGCGTAGGCGGCGCTCGATGCAGGGGGGTTCTTTACCGAACCTGGAGCATGCGAGCCTCGTCAGCATGTCGAAATTTGTCAGCTGCCGGTGGATCGAGCGAAGTGGCGCCTGTGGATGGCGGGCATGGATAGGCTCTGAAGGTCGCGTCAAATGAGACCTCGGCTCGCAATAGACCGTTTGCGTCCCGGTGATCGAGCCAGTCCCCGAGGTCAGGGAAACCTCGCTTGCTCGTCGCTGGCCTTCTCCGATAAAGCTCGGCAAGAGCGATAAGATGCCTAGGCGCAGAATACTCGCTGACGCGAAACAGCGACTTGGCTGCAAGTCGTCCTCACATCAAGGAAGGGACTATGAAGCGCCAGATCCGGCCATTTATCGTGGAAGTCAAACAGAAGCGCCGCAAGCAAAAGCCAAGTCATTCGATCTGGGGTGCTCTCGACCTGTCCAAAATTGTCACCGAGATGACGCAGCTGTCTGATGGTGCTCAGTTGCCAGGTTCTGAGCTCATTGACTCCAGTATAAGACCCATCGATGCTGATGACGGTGACAATCCACAAGCGGAGCATATCATGGCCGATTCTCAGGAAGCTCAAACTGTTCAGACCACAGTGGCACCAGCCAAAGTGGAAGCCCCTGAAGCGAAGAAGAAAGTTCCGCGAGCAAGGAAAGCGAAGGCAGAGCTCGCCAAGCCGACCCGCAAGAACGGGGCGAGACCAGGGCCTCAGGCGGCTGAACCTGCGGTGGCGGTGCGGACCGCCCGGAAGACCTATTCTGAGAAGGAACGCGCCCAGAAGCTTGCCCAGATCGAGAAGTCGATCGCTGGGGGTGCGACCAGCAAGAGTGCGGTCAGCCAAGCCGGCATTTCGGAGCAGACCTATTATCAGTGGAAGAAGGTTGCAGCGCCAGCCGTAGATAGCGGCGATCTGAAGGACCTGCTCGCGCTCGAGGAAGAAAACAAGCGCCTTAAGAACCTGCTTGCTGACCGTCTGCGCAAGGAAAATGCCGAGCTCAAGAAGAAGCTGGGCCTGGGGTAAGACATACTGAGCCTCGTCGGAAATTCCGCCGACGCTCAGAGCGGCAACGGCGGCATATCGCCTTCGCCGACCCGCCACACCCAGAAGCCGATCTCCGGACGCGCGGCGATCATTTCGTCGAGCGAAGCCTCGAACGCTTCGTCCGCGCCGGCCGGGACGACAAAGAGTGCGGTCGGCTGCTGCCTGTCCTGGAGCAAAGCGTTGGCGATCGGGTGGTCGGTTTGCAGGTCGTAGCGCAATCCCTTCACGCTCTTCTCGCGAAGGCGGGCGAGCGCGTCAACGAGCCGCTTTTCCGAGACCGTCTCGAAAGGGATCCAGTTCTCGGATACCACCATTAATGCGACCTCCTCAACAACGGCGAGGCCGGCCGGGTTCAGTCCGAAGGTCGCGATCACTATCAGATGTGAGCTGGAATCCGCTCCCCACAGCGACAATTCTCTCTCGAAACGTGCCTGCAAACGCCGATGCAATGCATCGTCGATGACAAAGGAAAAGCCGGGCAAATGTCTGACGACAAGTTTCCGACCGGATCGGGCGGGCATGATTTCCTTCACTTCGCCGACCAGAACCAGTAGCTTTCGTGGGCCGGATTTTGGCGGGAGCGCCGTGCCGAAAACCGCGTTGCGACGTTGTTCGATCGCTTCCTTGTTCTCGGCGCGAAACGGCTCGGGCACAAACAGGATATCCGCGAGCGGTCCGCCCCTCACCGTCATTTGCCCGGCAGCCTCAAGCAGATGCCAGCGGACATTCCACCAATGTCGCTTGCCAGCCCATCGGGATGTCCAGACCGTCAATTCGGCCTCCTGCCACAGATAATGGAGCAGGCCACGCAGCGACATCCTCCTGGGGTCTCCAGTTACGCTGGCGGAGCTCTCGCCAGCAGGCGCGGATGCTGCCCGGCTCCCCGTCTTCGACAGGCTGAAATCGAGTTTCAAAGCCGCCAAGCCGCTTTGCGGATCGAGCTGTATCGCGCTGCCCATCAAGGCGCCCAGGCCGGACAGCTCGTAAGGCGATTCATATGAATCACAGGATGGATCATGCCCGCTGCCGCTCAGCGGCATGCGCTTGATCAGGTGAAGGTCGCCGATGCGGGCGATGTACATCGGGCAGCCCGGCTCGCGGCACAGGCATAGCGGACGCTCGGTGCGGCCATAGGCGTTCGCCAGCGCCGCCTGCAGGTCAGGCGCTCCCTCCTCGTAGACCTCACTGCCAATTCTGAACCGTCGCATCACCTCCGCAGCTCCAGGTCGCCGCCGCATCCCTGTCCGCGCATTCAAGTCATGGCTTTGCGCAGAGCGCAACCCGTTTGGTGCATCGCGGCAGAGGCAAAGGGGAGCCGGAAGGAGTGCGGCCCGGCTGGCGCGGAGAGAGTGCCGGCGCGGGCGCCACTCCCTCTCGCAAAGGACATCTCCATGAACATTGTTTCGACCACATCTGCCGTTGCCCGGACGGCCGCTCCCCTCGGCGCGCCGGCACAAGACGCCCTCGACACCGCCCAGGCGATCTACCGAGCGGCAATGCGGCTTCTGCCGTTCCTCGAGCAGGGCAAGTCTGTCACCACTGCGGAACTGCGCACCACCATGACAACAGGTTTTGGCGGCAGCGATGCGCAAGGGTGCTGGGTCTGGAAGGACGCCTATGAGGCCCTCGAAGTCGCCCAGGTTCTGTTTCTGCGCCGGTTCGGCCCCGCGATCCTGTCCCGGTCCGCCACGCCGCGGGCAAGGCTAGCGATGATAAAGCGCATCGCCGACCTTCTTCCAACCCATACGCGACGCTCCGACGAGAGCCAGGCCATGCAGCAGCTCTCCACGCCCTTGCCGCTGGCCTTCGTAACGGCGCACGCCGCGGCGATCGCATCTTGCGACCTCGTTCTCGAACCCTCGGCCGGCACCGGTCTGCTTGCCGTCCATGCCGAGATAAGCCGGGCATCGCTCACCCTCAACGAGCTTGCCGCAACGCGGGCCGATCTCCTCGGCCTGCTGTTTCCACGGTTCCCCGTCTCGCGGCACGACGCCGCCCATATCGACGATCATCTCGACGCGGCCATGGAGCCGTCCGTCGTGCTGGTGAATCCGCCATTCACCGTCGGCGCCTATGTCGACGGACATGTCGCCGACGCGGCATGGCGACACCTCTCCTCCGCATTCGCGCGCCTGCGTTCGGCCGGTCGTCTTGTCGCCATCACCGGCGCCGGCTGTCTCCCGAAAATCCCAAATGGCGGCGCGCGTTCGAACGCCTGCAGCAGCAAGGCACGGTCATCTTCACGGCGGCGATCGACGGCCGCGTCTATGCCCGCCACGGAACCACCACTGAGACCCGCCTGACGATCATCGACAAGGTGCCGGCCGCCGATCCGTCGCGTTTCGTCGCCTTGCCGGGCAAGGCCAAGGATGTCGAAACGCTGCTCTCCTGGATTTCCGATCTGCCGCCCCGGACTTTGGGTGGATTCCCGAATTCGATCGGTGCATTGTCCAGCGGCATCCTGCGCAATGCCGCCGTGCAGATGGCTGCCCGATCCCGGAGAGCCGCACCCCTCGCTGTCTCAACGGCTGCTCCAAAGGCAATGCAATCGGTCCGTCCGATTGCGCGAGCGAAGCCCGCTCGCCAGGTCATGGCAAACAGCACGCCGGCTGTTCCCCTTGCCTACGAATTGCGCGACTGGATGCCGGAGGAGGGCGGCCGGCTCACTGAGTCAATCTACGAACCCTACGCGCTCCAGTCGATCGACATTCCCCGCGCCAAACCCCATCCGACGCCCCTCGTACAGTCGGCCGCAATGGCCGCCGTCGCGCCACCAAAACCTTCCTATCGGCCGCTTCTTCCTGATGCGATCATCGACGAGGGCCTGCTGTCGGACGCCCAGCTCGAAAGCGTCATCTATGCCGGCGAAGCCCATTGCGGTCATCTCACCGGCGCCTGGACGGTTGACGAGACCTGCGATGTCGTCTCGGCCGCGCCAGAAGGAGCTACGAACGCTGTCCGGTTTCGGCGTGGATGGTTTTTGGGTGACGGAACCGGCTGCGGCAAGGGCCGGCAGGTCGCCGGCATCATCCTCGACAATTGGCTGCAGGGGCGGCGCCGCGCGATCTGGATTTCCAAGTCGGACAAATTGCTGGAAGACGCCCAGCGCGATTGGGCGGCACTTGGCCAGGAAAGACTTCTCGTCCAGCCGCTCTCGCGCTATCGGCAGGGCACGCCGATCCGCCTTGCCGAGGGCATACTGTTCACGACCTACGCAACCCTGCGCTCGCAAGAACGGGAGGGCAAGAAATCCCGGATCGCTCAGATCCTCGACTGGGTCGGACAAGAGGCGAGGAGGGACGAAGGCCCGACGGGGATTAAAGAAAGCCAGACAGGGATTGGAGAGAACCCGTCGGGGGCAAAAAAATCTTTCGATGGCGTCATCGTCTTCGACGAGGCCCACGCCATGGCCAATGCCGCTGGCGGCAAAAGCGAGCGTGGCGACGTCGCGCCCTCGCAGCAGGGCAAGGCGGGACTGCGGCTGCAGCACGCGCTGCCCGATGCCCGCATTGTCTACGTCTCCGCGACCGGTGCGACCGCCGTCGAGAACCTCGCCTATGCGCAACGTCTCGGCATCTGGGGCAGCGAGGATTTTCCATTCGCCAACCGTGCCGAATTCGTCGCCGCGATCGAGGACGGCGGTGTCGCGGCGATGGAAGTGCTCGCCCGCGATCTCAAGTCGCTCGGCCTCTATACGGCGCGTTCGCTCTCCTATGACGGCGTCGAATACCACCTCCTCGAGCATGCGCTGACCGAGGAGCAGATCCGCATCTACAACGCCTATGCAGACGCCTTCCAGGTCATCCACAACAACCTGACCGCCGCACTCGAGGCCACCAACATCACCAGCGAGGCCGGCACGCTGAACCGCAACGCAAAATCGGCGGCGCGCTCAGCCTTTGAAAGTACCAAGCAACGCTTTTTCTCGCATTTGATCACCTCGATGATGACGCCGACCCTGATCGGCGCGATCGAGCAGGACCTCGCCGACGGGCATGCGGCAGTCGTGCAGATCGTCTCGACCAGCGAGGCGCTGATGGAACGACGGCTTGCCGAGATCCCCACCGAGGAATGGTCGGACCTGCATGTCGACATCACGCCGCGCGAGTATGTCTTATCCCGAGTTCGGGATAAGACATAATATGCCGCGTCCGCGTTATGCAGAGCACGGCGGGTCAACTCTTTGATCTGCTTTTTCATTTCCTGATCTCCACTTGGCATAATCATGATGCCTCTGCTCTCAACAGCAGAAGGACACCCTCATGGCTTTCCCCACCAACTCTCGCTCCGGCGGTGACCCACGCGCCGCCTCTCTCAATGATCGTGCGCTCGTGCAGGGCTATCTGGCGCAGCACCCCAAGCTCGCGGCTGGTGCCCTGAGCGCGGCGCGACATTTTCTGAAGTGGGCTAACGCCCACGGTATCGCATACAAGGATCTCGATGCGGCCGCGGTTGATCGTTTCGCGCGGCATCGCTGTCGATGCGGGCGCTATAGCCCCCGCCAGATGCATGACCCGGTCTACATGACTGATGTCCGCCGGTTCCTCCGATATCTGGAGAAAGCCGGGATCGTGACCGTTCCGGCCAGTGTCGAACGGCTGGACAAATACCTGCCGGAGTTCGCCATCCGGCTTAGAGCCGTCGGCTACAGCAAGCCGACCTATGCTGGGCGATTAAGTCAGGCGCGGCATTTCGCCGAATGGATCTTGCAGGCGCGCATTTCTGCACAGGAGATCACTGACGTCATCATTGAACAGTTTGCTCTGCACGATTGTCGATGCGGTATCCGAACCAAGCGAGGCAGACGGGTGACCGGCACAGGAACCAAGGATCGCCGTCGCGGTGCCCGTCGCTTCGTCAATTTCCTGCGTGACCAAGGCGTGATCGATCCCTCCGTGCCACCCAACACTCTGGAGAGCGATTGGCGACTGGACGGTTTAGCCCAATGGCTACGCCGCGAGCGTGGGGCGACGGAGCAGACGATCCGGCGCTATCGGCAAGAAGCCGGACGTTGGATCGATATTCTCGGCAAGGATCCGGCGCAGTACAATGCAGCAACCATCCGCTCGATCGTTCTGGATCAGGGTCCGGAACGAACGCGCTCTTCGATCCGAATGACGGTGACCGTGCTGCGCGCGTTTCTGCGCTTCACCGTCAGCCAGGGGCTTTGCGCCCCATTTCTGCTGCATGCAGTGCCGCCAGCAGTTCGACGGAGACTATCAACCGTTCCGCGCGTGATCCCGGCAGCAACGATTGAAGATATCATTGCATCCTCTGGCACGACGACACCGGTCGATATCCGGGATCGCGCCATCCTCCTCCTGCTCGCGCGAATGGCGCTGCGGGCGGGGGATGTGTGGCAGCTGCGCCTATCCGATATCGACTGGCGGGCTGGTCGATTGCGGTTGCACGGCAAAAGTCGTCGCGGAACGATGCTGCCGTTGCCCCAAGATGCGGGTGATGCACTTCTCGCCTACATCGAGGATGCGCGGCCCGTCGTCTTGACGGACCGGGTATTTCTGCGGACACAGGCGCCGTTTACCCCGCTGCGTTCTTCGGCCGAGATCGCCGGCATCGTCGCCCGCATCCTGAATCGCGGTGGTTTTTCCCACCTGCCGACAGGATCCCATGTGTTCCGCCATTCACTGGCGTCCGCCTGGCTGCGCGACGGTGCCGACCTTGATCAGATCGGCATCGCCCTCCGGCATGCCTCTCGCGACACGACCGCCATCTACGCAAAGGTGGATATCTCGATGCTGGCAGCCGTTGCCCAGTCTTGGCCTGGAGCAGCGTCATGATGCACCACCACGTCGATCGCTACATCCAATTGCATCGCGCCCTCGGCAAGAAGTTCGATGCGCAGGAACAGGCACTGAGTCAATTCGCTGTACTCGCCAGCGAAAGAGCCGCCACCATCATAACCGCCGAGTTGATACTTGAATGGGTCCGTGAAGCGGCTACGCCGAACGCCGCCCGTATCCGTTTTGGCCTCGCGCGCGCCTTTGCCCAGTTTCTGCACGGTGAAGACCCACGGCATGAAGTGCCGGCCGCAGGGTTGATGGGGCGCGGCAGACGGCGGCGGCCAGCTCCTTACATTCTGATGCCGGATCAGATCACAAACATCATGGCGGAGGCCCTGAAGGTGCCGGGCTTGGCTCCGATCAGCCCGCTTACATATCATCATCTGTTCGGATTGCTTGCCTCGACAGGGCTCCGCATTTCGGAAGCTCTTTCCCTCCGCTACGATGATCTGACGGATGACGGCCTCATGGTTCGCAGCGGCAAGTTCGGTAAAAGCCGCCTCGTCCCGTTGCACGCTTCAACCCGGACTGCGCTTGAGCGATACCTTACCGTCCGACGTGAGGTTCGCGGCGCAAGCAACGATCTCTTTGTGCTGGGTCACGGTCATGCGCCGACCAGGACCAGAGCCCATGTGGTTTTCGTCCGGATTGTCAGAGGGCTCGGATACCGCAACCCAATAGGCCCGGGTCCCCGGCTGCACGATCTGCGGCACACCTTCGCAGTGCGGTCTCTGGAAGCCTGCGGGAATGATCCGCAGGCTATTCAGCGACACATGCTTGCACTGAGCACCTATCTCGGCCATGCCGAGGTTGCCAACACCTATTGGTATCTCGAGGCGACACCTGTCCTGTTGCGCACGATCGCTTCAGCAACCGAAGGCGCTTTTGTCGGAGGTGCAGCATGACTCCGCTCGCTCCTGATCTTTCTGCATTCCTGCAAAACCACCTTCCGAATGAACGTGGTGCAAGCCCGCATACAATCGCGAGCTACGCGCACGCGTTCACGCTCTTGCTGCGTTTCACCGCCGCTCGGCTCAAACGACAGCCCTCCGACCTCATGATCGAGGATCTGGACGTCGGACTGGTGCGAGCATTTCTGCAGCATGTGGAAGAAGGGCGGGACAATACCGCCCGTTCTCGCAATGCACGGCTCTCGGCGATCAAGGCGTTCTTTCGCTTCGTCGAACATCGGCAACCGGCCTGTCTGGAGCAGGCTATGATGATCCGGGCGCTACCGGTCAAGCGAACGGACAGCCGGCTCATCGACTACCTAACAAGGGAAGAGATACGAGCGCTGCTTGCGACGCCCGACATCCGCACGCGGGGTGGTCTGCGCGACCATGCGATGCTCCATCTCGCCTATGCCGCGGGTTTGCGCGCATCCGAACTGTTGGCGATGCGGATAGAAGACTTCCCGGATAGGTCGCTTTCCAGCGTTCGTGTCCTCGGCAAGGGGCGACGGGAACGGATCCTGCCGCTCTGGAAAGAAACTCAGGCCGCATTGCGTGCATGGCTGGCCGTTCGGCCAGATGGTCACGGTCCAGAACTGTTCCTGAGCCGGGACGGCAAACGCATGAGCCGCGATGGATTCGCCTACAGGCTTAGCTTGCACGTTGCCAAAGCCGGCAAGACGGTGCCGTCGATTGCCGGCAAAAGCGTCACGCCGCACGTGCTTCGGCATAGCTGTGCCATGCACACGCTCCAGGCAACCGGAGACGTCCGTAAGGTGGCGCTCTGGCTCGGTCATGCCAGCATCCAGACCACCGAGATGTATCTGCGCGCCGACCCGACCGAGAAGCTGGCGCTTCTCGACGCGCACCATCCCCCGCTGATCAGGGCTGGCCGGTTCCGAGAGCCGTCGGACAAGCTGATGGCCGCTCTCGCGGCCGCAACCAACCCACGGCACCAGTAAATCTGGAACAGCCATCATCGAAAACAGTGCCGGGCGGCCTCCGCCCGGCACCTATGATTATGCCAAGTGGAGATGAGAAAATGAAAAAGCAGATCAAAGAGTTGACCCGCCGTGCTCTGCATAACGCGGACGCGGCATATTATGTCGGCGGGTATTTGATGCATTCCTTCCCGACCCAACTGTTCGAGGAGTATTCCGACGCGGAGGGCAACGTCTACTCGCGGCCTGTCCGCGACGAAGATGGCAACCCGGTCCAGTGCCGCGAGGCGGTTCGCCGGCGCGGCGAGATGATCGAAAAACTCGCATCGCTGCCGCCGGTCGGCAGCGCCCTCGACCAGATCATCCATCATTTTGGCACAGACACCGTCGCCGAGGTGACCGGCCGCTCGCGCCGCATCGTCAAGAAGACCGGCCGCGACGGCATCGACCGGCTGGCCGTGGAAAACCGCTCTGGCTCGGCCAATCTGGCCGAGACCCAGAGTTTTATGGATGACGACAAGAGCGTGCTGATCTTCTCCGACGCCGGCGGTACCGGCCGTTCGTATCACGCCGATCTCGGGGTTAGGAACCAGAGGCTGCGCAAGCACTATCTACTCGAGGCCGGCTGGCGCGCCGACAACGCCATCCAGGGTCTCGGAAGGACCCACCGCACAAATCAGAAGCAACCGCCGCTGTTCCGGCCGATGGCCGCCAACGTGAAAGCCGGCAAGCGCTTCCTGTCGACGATCGCACGACGGCTCGACACGCTGGGCGCGATCACGCGCGGTCAGCGCCAGACCGGCGGGGCAGGGCTGTTCCGGTCCGAGGACAATCTTGAAAGCCCCTATGCCCGCGCGGCCCTGCGCCAGTTCTATCATCTGCTGCACCAAGGCAAGATTGAGGGCTGCTCGCTTTCGACTTTCGAGACCGTGACCGGGCTGTCGCTGACGACTGACGAGGGCGGGCTGCGCGACGAGTTGCCGCCGATCACGACCTGGCTCAATCGGCTGCTGGCGTTGCGCATCGAAACCCAGAACCTGTTATTCGAGGTGTTCGAGCAGCTGATGGCGGTAAGAATAGAAGGCGCCATCGCCGCCGGCAATTACGACAAGGGCCTGGAGACGATCACGGCGGAGAGCATCGTCGTCACCGATCGTAGGACCGTCTATACCCATCCAGTCTCCGGCGCGCAGTCGCATGTGCTCACCGTCGCGCGCAAGGACCGCATCCGGCCGCTCGGCCTGGTCGATGCGCTGGCCATCGTCCGGGCGGAGCCGCAATCGGCTTTGCTGGTCAACACGCGATCGAGCCGCGCGGCGATCCGGCTGCCGACCGCAAGCCTGATGCTCGACGACGGGACCGTCGAGCACCGTGTGAGGCTCCTGCGGCCAACCGACGAGCTGCGCTTCGGCCTCGGCGCCCTTGCCGAAACACTCTGGCAGCCCGCCGACCGGAAATTGTTCTGCGAGCTGTGGGACTCGGAAGTCGCCGCCGTCCCGGAGTTCACCACCAGCACCTTTCACATCGTGATGGGTCTGCTGTTGCCGATCTGGCGTCGGCTGCCGGACGGCGACTGTCGAGTCTATCGAATCCAGACCGATGCCGGGGAGCGCATCATCGGCCGCCACATCGCGCCGACGCTGGTCGCGACCATGTTCCGCAATCTGGGTCTCGACGATGTGCCGAGGCTGGCGCCGGAAGATGCCTGGACCGGGCTCGCCGATGGACGGATTGGACTGCAACTCGCCGATGGCCTGATCCTGCGCCGCAGTCGGATCATGAACGACTACCGTGTCGAATTGATCGGCTTCACCGACGCGATGGTCCCTCGGCTGAAGGCGCTGGGACTGATCTCCGAGATCATCTCCTGGAAGCTCCGGCTGTTCATCCCGACGACCGCGCAAGGGTCCGCCATCCTCGCCGCGCTCCTCGACCGCCATACGCTGGTTGGTGTCACCGACCGTACCTCGGCGGCTTGAGGGGAGGCGATCATGACGGGCTCGGCCTCCGAGCTGGCACGCCGCCTTGGCGAACACGCCGAGGCGGTGTGCCGGGAATATCTCTCCAACGGCCATCGCTCCGGCAATTACTGGATGGTCGGCGATGTCCACAACACGCGCGGCCGTTCCATGCATGTGCGGCTGAGGGCAAACGCCAAGGGCCCGGCGGGTAGGTGGGTCGACGAGGCGACGTCTGAATTTGGCGATCTGCTCGATGTCATCCGTGAAAGTTGCGGCCTCGTCGACTTCCGTGACATCGCGGATGAAGCACGTCGCTTCCTCTCCATGCCGCTGCCACCGCCCCAGCCCCAACCTCAGCCCCTTGGCGCGCAGTGCCAGCCAGCCGCGAAACGCGGCTCCCCTGAGGCCGCGCGTCGTCTGTTCGCCATGTCCCAGCCGATCGCCGGCACGCTGGCCGAACGCTATCTTGCCGGCCGCGGCATTCTGCTTTCGACGCACGAGCGCGCGCTGCGCTTCCATCCCGGCTGCTACCATAGGAATCTCGTAACGGGCGAGACGCAGACCCTGCCTGCGCTGATTGCTGCTGTCACCAGCCTCGACGGGCGTATCACCGGCCTGCAACGGACTTGGCTTGATCCTTCGGGTCACGGCAAGGCGCAACTCGCGGATCCACGCCGCTCGCTGGGGGATCTCCTTGGCAACGGCATCTGGCTAGGCCATGAGCCCGGCATGCCCGTCCCGGTCATGGCGGCCGGCGAGGGCTTCGAGACGATGGCTTCGCTTAAGGTGGTGATACCGGCGCTGCCTGTGGCGGCCGCCACCTCGGCCAATCACCTCGCCGGCCTGAGGCTTCCGCTTGGCTGCCGCCGCCTCTACATCGCAGCCGATGCCGACGCTGCCGGCCGGCACGGCATCGAACGCCTCAGCCAGCGCGCAGGCGAGGCCGGGATCCTCGCCCTGGTGTTGCGGCCGCAGCTCGGCGATTTCAACGACGATCTGCGCCATTCCGGCCCGGCCCATCTCGCGGCATGGCTCGGCGATCAGCTCGTCCCGGATGATGCCCGTCTCTTCCTGTCGCCCGGATGAACGGGTCGGGCTGGCAGGCGGGCCGGCACGGCGTCGCCGGATAGCCTGCAGGCATGGCGGCGGTCCGCCGGAGAGGCTGCGCCCGCGGCCTGCCCGAGAGGCGATCCCTGCCACCCCCGGGTCACGGCCGCAACGGCTGCGCCGTCCTACGCTTCGCTTCGGCCTTCGGTGCGGCCGCGCCCCGGGGCGCGGCCGGGATGCGCTGTCAGGCCGCGATGGGCGCGGCCGCAACCGACGGAGACACGCCATGACCTACGAGCTTCCCTTCGACGACGGCTACGAGCCTTACCACGCCTCCTCGCCGACCGACCGCGTCATCCTCGAACTGCAGATGTACGGCCATCGCCCGCATCAGGACGAACCTGATCCTCGGCCACTTCCCGACAACGAGGTGATCCGGGCCGGCCTCGCCGGGATCGTCGAGAGCTTCGCCGGCATGCTTGGCGACACCAGGCTCGAACCCGATCTCGACGACCTGCTCTGGTCCTTCGCAAACGTCTTCCACCGCGCCGCCGAGCGCGTCGCCCGCAGCCTCGATCGTAACGAGGAGGCCCAGCGTTCGAGCCAGCAGGAGCAGGACGGCTCGGAGGTGAAGTCCGTCGAGCTGGAACGGCTCACCTCCGAGGGCATCACCTATATCGAGCGCCGCAACGTGCTGGAAATCATGCGTGACGAGGCCGCCGACCTCTACGAAGCACAAACCGGATCGGCATGGCGGCCGCGCACCGGCTCCAAGGTCTCTCATCAGGCGATGACCGCGTCGGTGATCGACTCCAGAGACTTCCTCGCCGCCCGCCGCCGCGCCGAATCCGAGGTGCTGGTGCCTGCCGGCACCAAGATCGCCTTCGCCGGCGGCCTCGACTGCAACGATCACGACCGGATCTGGGACGCGCTCGACAAGGCCCGGGAGAAGCATCCCGACATGGTGCTGCTCCACGGCGGCAGCCCGCGCGGCGCCGAGCGCATCGCCGCCTGCTGGGCCGAGAGCCGCAAGGTCACCCAGATCGCCTTCAAGCCGGACTGGAACCGGCACGCCAAGGCGGCTCCGTTCCGCCGCAACGACCAGCTTCTCTCGGTGGTGCCCTACGGCCTGATCGTCTTCCCCGGCTCCGGCATCACCGACAACCTTGCCGACAAAGCCCGTCGGCTCGGCATCCCCGTCTGGCGGTTCGCGGAGGACGGCGCGTGAGCGCCGTTTTCTTGCAAATCCAGAAAATCTGGATAATATGGAGATCGGCAAGGAGTACAGCCATGCGTCAGTTCACGACAGGGGATCTCAACAAGCAGGTTGGCGACGTCACCGACGTTGCCAGCCGCGAACCCGTTATTCTCACCAAGCACCGCAAACCCCGGTTCGTGTTGATGAGCTACGAGCACTACGAACGGATGCGCATCGGCGGCGATCCCCGCCGCGCATACCATGTCTCCGAGATGCCGGAGGAACACACGGAACTCTTCGCCGCCGAGATCGACCGACTGGCGCGCGGGGAAGGATACGATGATGAGCGGTAGATTTCTGCCTGGTCAGGTGATCTCCTACCCGTATCTTTGGGCATGGCAACACGAGCGCGGCGAAACGGAAAGGCCGCAAGAGCCGGCCGACCTGCGTGGTCATTGCTGTCCGCGGCGCAAGAGACGGCCTGACCCATCTCGCGCTCCTGGCGATAACCACCCAGCCACCGTCCGGCGATCGGGTCGGTTTGGAAGTCTCCGCTATCGAGTGCCGCCGCGCCGGTCTGAGCGATCTCAAACGCTGCTGGATCGTGGTTGACGAATACAACTACGATATTGCCGAACGCTCCTGGTACATCGAATCCGACGGTAAGCCCCTCGGTCGTTTCAGCAAGGCATTCATGATGAAGATCGCAGGCGCCTTTATCGAAGCGCGCAGCGAGGGCCGCCGCGTCAGCCGTCTGGATTGACGTTCTGTTTTCGCGGCAGGGAGCATACCTCGGATCGGATCAGTCCGCCGTTTCCGCATGCCTGTACGCCGGTCGCAGGAACAGGAATGTTCGTCACGCAAATCCGGTGTCATGCCCCATTGCACCGACGTATACCCATTCCAGCACAGGAACGCACCATGGCTGCCGCCGCAAATAGGAAGATATCCGTCTCGATGCGGTTTCGCGACAATGATCTCACGATCATCGACCGCGGCGCGCAGCTGCTCGGCCTGTCGCGCACGGAGTTCATGCGGCGTGCAGCACTCCACGAGGCGCAGGCGGCCATCCTCAACGAAACCGTCATCCGCGTCTCCCCGGAAGCCTATGACGCCTTAATGCAGGCTATCTCAGCCCCCGCCGCTGCGTCCCCGCCGAAGGCGACCGAGCGGCTGCGTCGGCCCCCGCCCTGGAACCGCTAGGTGGCGCTTTCAGGCATCGAACTCCTCGATGACGCGCACCGCCTCGACAGCTTCAATTGCGGCAAGTCGGCGCTCAACGCTTGGCTGGCCGGCTTCGCGCGAACGAACCAGGCCCGCGGGTTTACCCGCGTCCTGGTCATTCACGACGAGGGAACAGTCGTCGGCTATTACGGCCTCGCGCCGGGCGTGATCCAGCCAAACAGCGCACCGCGCGCTATCCGCACCGGACGCCCGCCCGATCCGATCCCCTGCCTGCTGATCGGACAACTCGCCGTCAGCCACCGCCATTCCGGGCAAAGCGTCGGCAGCGGCCTGGTCAAGGACGCGCTGCATCGCTGCGCCGCCGGCGCCGACATCGTGGGAGGCCGCGCGGTGGTGGTGCGGGCGATCGACGCCGAGGCCGAGCGCTACTGGCAGAGCTCGGGCTTCATTCCCGCGCGGGACAATCCGTCGGTGCTCGTGCGCTCGATCCAGGAGTGAGCCTCTGGCTGGCCGACAAAAGCCACTAGCTCCACGCGCGTAACGCCTCCGGCAGCGGCAGGGTCCGAGCGCGCCCGCCTGCGGCCGGCCGGGCTCTGGTCGTGGCGTCCCGCCGCTCCCCGCGCCGGCTTCGCCGTCTCGGCTTTCGGGTGACGATCCCTCGCGCAGGGCCAGAGGGAGAGGGTGGCCAGGAGCGGGGCGGGGGGCGCTGGAGCGAAGGGAAAGTCACGATGTCGATGATATTCATAGGTGGATCATGCGAGATATTCGAGCTGCCGGAACCTGCCATCGCTCGCATCGGCGCAATGGTTGCTGCCGAGCACTGCGTGCTGATTGGCGACGCGCCCGGAGCCGATGCCGAGACGCAGTCCCTGCTCGCGGGCTACGGCTACGAACATGTCGGGGTCTTCCATGCGGGCAAGGAACCCCGCTACAATCTGGGCGACTGGGCTGCTTACCATGTCCCGTCTCCTGAAGGCGCTCACGGGTATCGGTTCCACGCTGCCAAAGACCGGGAGATGGCACGGCGCGCCGACTTTGGGATGATGGTTTGGGATGGGGCATCACCCGGGACGGCCGCCAACGTGCTTCGGCTCGCCATCGCGAACAAGCCGTGCGTCATTTACGATCTGGCCAGGGGCAGCATGGCGACTACCTACAATGTGCAAGACTGGTGCGCCATGCTCCGCCATGCCGGTCCGGACATTCTCCGCCGAGCCGAAGCCCGCATGAAGCCGGACGAGCGTCTGGCGTTGCCAGGATAATGTACGCGCGGTCTCCCCGACAGCCGGCGGGTCCGACCCGATAGCTTGATCCGGCCCCGCGCCGCCTACTCCACTTATATGAACGGCCGGGGCCCGCCCTTTCGAAACCGGCCCACGCGCAGAGCCGCGGGGCGTTGTGCAGAATGATCATCTTGACCCGTCTCGCATCTGAAGCGGGTGCAAGCGTGCTGGCTTGCTTGGTCATCCAACCTGGTTGCGAGGCTCGTCCCCGAGGGGCGTGAAGTTCGCTGCCAGTCGGCTCCGATCTCGAAGCCGCTGTGCCGCCATCCTGATCGCGCAAGGCGGTTCACGCGCCATGCTGCCGTTCGATGTGTTGGCGATGCCGAGGACATGACCCGAGAGGCTGCAGCCTCTTCCTGAGATCCGGCAGCGTTGCGTCGGCGGTCAAGCGATGGCGGCCTGAGTTCTTGTCCATCTGCTGCATCCGGGGCCATTCCCGTTTCATGTCGCCTTTGTAGACGACCGCCTGCTTTGTGCGGTCAACCCCGTTGGGGGTACACTCGGCGAATATTCAGGAAAATTCGATTTCTGTTTTTATCTGCGGGCAGGCGAAGGGCTGCCCGCTATTTTTCGGTAAATAGAATTTTCCAGAATTTTCGCCGAGATGACCGCAGCAGGACGGCCCTCTCCTTTGGCGCCATCGGGAATGGTCCCGATGCAACCGAAGGAGAACTACCATGGCCACCACGATCGCAAACCTCACCACCAAGGCCGACGGCTCGATGGAAGGCATCTTTGCCACGCTCCGGGTCAACGCCCCGATCACCCTGATCCCGAACACCAACAAGTCGCGCGAGGACGCGCCCGACTACCGGATCGTCAACAAGCGCACGGGCTTCGAGATCGGAGCCGGCTGGCACCGCATCTCCCAGCGTTCGGGCGAGGAATACCTCTCGATCAAGCTGGAAGCCCCCGAGATCGGCGTCATCTTCGGCAACCTCGCTCCCGCCCCGGGCGGCGAGGAAAACAAGAAGGTCATCCTCTGGAACAACCCCCAGTGAGGCATCGGTGGCCGGCCCCGCAAGGGGCCGGCTCCCCCGGCAAAAGGAGGTTGCAATGAGTCGCTACACCATCACTGTCACTGGCACCGTCACCGGACAGGACCGCTCGGATCCAGACGCTGTCATCGGCTACGACCCGCCACTTCGAACCTACTTCCTGCAAGCGTTCCCGCACGAAGAAACCGACGAGCCCGCGCTCTGGCTTGGCACCCGCGACCGCGCGTTCGAAACGCTTGAGGATCTTCGCCATGCAGCCATCTCACACGGCTACGACTTAGTCCCGCTGCCGCCTGAATTGGCCGCAAAGCTGGTCGACGACAAAGCTGCAGCCAGCGGGCGTCCGGAGCGGGACGACATCCTCGGCGAGGTGCTGAAACACCTCAACCAACCCAAGTAGGCAACAAAAAAAGGGCCCGCGACGGAGTGTTCCGTCGCGGGCCCTTTTTTTGCGCGTCGCAAAAGAGCCACGAACATCACCCGTCACAGCATGCGATGGAGACTCCAAACCGCCGATTATTCCTTCGGCAGTTTGTGCTTATGAATGCGGATATAGTCCTGGACAGCCTTTCGCAGCAGTTCGGTCATGCTGTGCCCGTTGCTGATCGCCAGCAACTTGAACTGCCGCTGCTCCACGGCCGTCAGGTAGTAACCGCAGCGGATCATCTCCTCCTCGCGAATCTTCTTTCCGGCGATGGGGTCTTTTTTCTGACCCTGCCGCAGCAGCTTGCGGAAATCGGGCCCGACTGCCGGGGACGGCTTTGTCGGTTCCTCCATCGGTGGCGTAGCTTGCTCCTTGATCCCTGACGGCTCGACCTTCTGTGGGATGAACATGCTCGGCAGTACGGGCGGCTGCGTGGAGATCGCCTTCATCATGCGGGCCTTCTTGTCGTCACCGGGTTTCGGCGCGGTTTCTTCACTCATGCCGCGTTCCTTGTGGCTTCGATGAAGGTTTGCAGAAGGTCGTCGAAGACCCCTTCGCTCTCGGCAACCGCCTTTGCGTCAGGCACCTCGGGGCTGTAGAGGGTCTGCCCCGTCTGAAGGTCACGGTAGGCAACGCGATTGTGCAGGACGTGTTCTGCAATCGGCGTGCCGTTGGCCTGGATGATGGCGCGCAGTTCGGTCAGGGCTCGCGCCCTGCCATCGATGATGGTCTGCTTGGTCAGCACGAATATCGCAGGCAGCTGCCTACCCCGGCTCTCGACCGCCAGCGGGATGTAGTGATCCGTGATCTGGATGGCGGCGGTCACATCGTCGAGGGCAAAATAGACCGGCACGACGACAATGTCGGCCGCGAAGAGCCCGGCCATGAGGTTGTCATTTGTGGTGCCTTCCGTATCAATCAACACGACGGAGCGTTCCCCGTTGTGAGTGGCTGCAGCGTCAAGGATCTCCTGCGGGGTCATCGCGCTCACCAGCTGGAGGCTGTCAGGGCGATTGCCAGCGTCACCCAGCATCTGGAACCAGCGGTTCATGTTCTGCCGCCGATCGCCATCGATAAGAGTGACCGAATAACCCCGATGCAGCGCGACGGATGCGAGGGCACGCAGCATCGTTGATTTGCCAGTGCCGCCCTTTGGGATCGCAGCGGAGATGATCATGGGGGCCTCCTTCCGGCGTTGTCTCCTTGTTTCCATGTTAACATGGAAACAAGTCATCATGGACACATGGAATAATGTCACGGTCGAAACATGGTGACATAGTCAACGGGGCAAACCGGTTTGGCAACCCAGGCGCGCGCCGTAAGGCCCGCTTGGGGTGCAGACATTGCGCAGCTGCTATCAGTGAGGAAGGGGTCTGGCAGGCTGACCGGGGTGCGGATCGCCGCTCTGATGTTTCCATGTTAACATGGAAACAAGTCTTCAACGCGTCATGGAGACATTTGCCCGGACCGCTGCCGCTGACAAATGCGCTCGTTTGAAAGGAACGCCGGCCCGCGCCTGCTTCCTATTGGCAGGATAGCCTATTTTGTGATACACACAAAATAGGCGGCGCGGCCCTGGCGGGCCTTAGCGCCCGCAAGCGGGCTTGAGAGATGGATGCAGACGCCCAGAAAGCAGCGATCAAGAGCGCGTCACGACGCTATGGCGAGGTGACGCACATCCGGTTTTCGGCTAACGAGTTGGCCAGCCTCAAAGCCATTGCGGAGCGGGACGGCGTAACCGTTAGCGAGGTCGTCCGGCGTCTCGTGCGGGCAGAGGTCGGGCACCTGCCTATCGCGTCAGAGGCGTTGCGGCCGGCGATCGTGGACATGACCGATCAGCTGCGGCGCGTCGGCGTCAATTTCAATCAGGCCGTGCGCACCATGAACGATGGCCGTGTTGCCCATGATGAGAATCTTGAGCAGGCGCTGATCGCCGTTGGCGACCTCGTGCGGCAGTTCCGCGAGGAACTGAAGGCGATGACCGTCGGTCCCCGCAAGGCGAGGGTGGCCAGGCCATGAGCGGTCGTCTTGCCGGCTACGCGGCCGAAATCGAACGCTATCTGCGAGGCGAGTCCGGCGTGAAGCGTGAGGACCTGGACGACGACAAGCCTCTGATGGGCGCCCGTCGCGCGGCCGGCGAATTCCAGGCGATGAAGAGTTATGAGCGGACCGGTGGCGGCGCACGCCTCGGGCAAGGACAAGCCGGCTCGACGGTTGGTGGCGGCAGGAACGTCCCTCGTTCGCCCCCGGGAGGGACAGGAGTGGTGGGGAGCAGGGCTCCGAGGTCCGCCGCGGCTGCGAGCTCGCCCAAGGCCGCTAGCGCGCCGATCATGGTCTATGGCGCCACGCTCGCCGGTTTCCGGCCGGAAGAGGAGGAGGAAGCCTGGAAGCGGCGCGGCGGCGCCGGCGGCCATGGTGCTGCGCGCCCGAGCAGTCCAGGACGAGCGGCGCGGGCGGGCTATCAGGCGCGGGCCGTGGCGGCACGGGCAGGCTATGCGGCGGGTGCGCAGCCTGCTGTGTTTAAGGTCATGCCCAATCCGCCATCGACCAAGGAAGCCGCCGCTCGGCTGCTCAATTACATCGGAAAGCGCGAGGACGAAAAAGGCGAGAAACACGACATAGAGATTTTCGACGAGGATGGGCAGGTCCTTGCGACAGGCGCCGCACGAAAGGCGTTCCTGGAGACGTTTTGCGAGACGTTCGAACCGCCCTTGGAAAATACCAATTTTCTCGAGGTTCGTTTCGACCTCGCCGGCGAGGTCACCGGTGCCGACTTGAGCGAGGCGTTGAACAAGGCCTTCGGTGCAAAACCGTTCATCTATGCACAGGACGGACAGACGGTTCAGGTTTACGCACACACCGATGAGCGGGCCGGACCGGTTGCCAAAGTGCTGGCCGGCGGTCGGGAGAATTCGCGCAGCAGGGCGCTCGACAAGATCGAGGCGCGTTTGTCTGAGGCTATGGACGCGGCGGGGGTGGTAGCCAAGGCAGAGGTAACGGCGGCCGTGAGCCGTGAACCCAAAGCGAAATATTTCCTGCAGAAGTTTATCCGCACGCACAGCCAGGTTCGCCACGCAAATGGCGAGCCTGTACCCGGGGTGAAGAATTCCACCAAGGCGGCGGCTTCGGCCTATGAGCAATGGCGCCCGCAGTTTTCGGGGCGTGAGCGCCGCAATGCCTACCACCTGCTTTTCTCGGCAAGGGCCGGCACCGATGCCAACGCCGTCATGGCCGCGGCGCGCGCCGTGCTCGAGGAGCGCGCGCCAGGGTACAAGTTCGTCCTGGCGCATCACAACGACACCAAGCACGTCCATATTCATGCAATGGTGCAGGCACGGTCGGCCGACGGCGAGCGCCTGAAATTCTACAAGCCAGACCTTATCGCCTGGCGCGAGGGCTTTGCGGAAAAGGCACGCGAGAACGGCATTGCGATGGTGGCGACGCGGCGCATGGATCATGCGATGACGCGGCCATTCACGAAGGAGCATGCCGGAGCCTACAGCCGCGCCCAGAGCGATCCGCGCTATCAGGTCAGCGCCAGGACGATCGAACGGGTGGAGGCCAAGCGGCAACGGCGTTTGGATGGACAATCGCTTGTCGTGAACGGCGATGCAATCGCTGCCGCATGGCAAAAGACTGTGACGACGATGCGGAGCGCGGGCGTAGTCGGTCAGGCTCTCACGGCGGCGGAGTCGATCGGCAACAATTTTCTGCAGTTCCGTCGCGATCGGACAGGGGAGGGGCAGCCAGTTCCTGCCGGGGATCGCGGAGCTGATCAATCGGGGCAGAAGTCTTTTCTGTCCCATCCCGGTATGAGAGAATTGAATGCACTGATAGGAGATTTGAACATGGCGCAAACCCCCTTGGAAATGCGGCGTCAGATGGCCCGCGTCAATCAGGCTCTCGACAACATGCGCGACACGCTGCCGGCGGCGCACCAAGGGCAGTTCGAACAGTATCGTGAAGAGGTCAACGACAAGATGCACGACCGTCTCGCGCGGCTGCAATTCGAGCGGCAGCAGCAGCGTCGTGGTGGTGGCGGTGGCGAGCCGATTCCCGAGCGCGAGGCGCGAGGGCGAGACCTTCCAACGCGGGACGATCCCCGCGAGCCGGAGCAGCCGCGCACAGGCACCGAGCAGGAGAACGTGAGAGCCAAGCAGAAGGACGCGAACAAGCAGAAGGCTCAGCAGGCTGAAGAGCAAGACCGCAAGACCCAGCGCTCAAATGATAACGATTACGAGCGCTGAGCAAAGATCGCTTGCCGGCCCTCTGAAGCGCGGGACAATGCAGGGAACCACAAGTCGCCGAGGCTCGTTCGTGCCTCGGAGGTTCAGGATCAAGAGCCACACATCTCATTGCGGGGCACAGCGCTGACGCAGACGGTCGACGGCCAGCTCGCGACCATCACTTTCCACAAGGGAACCAATCAAAAGCCGCTCAGTTTTTTCGGCACTGAACAATGCCTTCTGGTTCAGAATTCGGCAAATTTGCCTCGCTGTGAACGAGGAGATTTTAATGCCGGCAAAGAGAAGGCTGACCCTGAGAGACAAGTGCTTCGGCTTGCCGGAAGTGGGAACAGCATCTGATCACCCGCGATGCGGTGCGTAAGCAGATCGGTTGAGGCGAGGCAGGAGGCTCGTAGTCGGCCATCGCCGTAGATTGCTAGGCTAATCGCCTAGATCAGGCAAAGCATCTTCGACGATGCTCAAATTTCGATCGAAAGCCTCGGTGTCGGATGCGTGGGCTCGGAGAGATCGCACCTTGTTCAGGATCGCCGCAACGGCCGCTTCTTTGTCGGGCGCTATGCGTGTTGTCACCGCTTTGGCGGCCAAAGCGGAAAAATCTATGGCGGCATAGATTGGTACGGCTGCAGGGTCTGTTGCTTTCAGTCGTTCTTTTACGATTGCGCGTCGGCCCCGCTGCGGAGCCATACGGCCAGTTTTTGCGGCGAATGTCGCGCCGCGCCGCAGGCGCGTCTGCAAGAGGCCCGAGCGATACGCAGGTGCTGTCGGCACAATGGTCTGCAGCGCAGGAGATGGTACCGCCGCCGAAGAGGCCAACGTAGGGCTTTTCGTGCGCGAAGCGTCGGTAGAGGCGGGCAGGGACATGAACGCGCGTTTGGCGAGTTGGCCGTCGGCGAAATAGAAATTGCGCGTGCCGAGAATTGGCAGTTCGCCGCGCGGCAATATGATGGCCTTGTTTTTGTCGAGCGTACGGATTTCGTCCGGCCGCATCAGGGGCCGCCGCACTTCCTTGCGGTGCTCCGAGCGCGTGTAATAAGTGTCAAACAACGTTGCCTTGGTGCGCGTAACGTCCTTTTGCACGTCCGATCTTTCGCCGAGCTGTTCGGAAACGTAGCGCAGATCGTCAGCGTCCTGCGCACCGAAAAAGATCTGCACGCGAGCCGCGTTGATGAGTGTCTTGCGCCCTTCCTGGTGATAGATCTCGTCTACAGCCTTCAGTGACTGTACGAAAAACCACATGGAAACCCCGTTGCCGCCGAGCACGCTCGCCATTTCGGTCACGTTCTCGAGCTTGCCGAGGTTCTGGAACTCGTCGAGCAGCACAAGCACCGGCTGCTCGCCCGGCTGGGGCAGGCTTTCCGACATGAAGTTCATCATCTGCGTAATCAGGACGTTGAACAACGGTCCAAGCGACGTCATCTGCTCGCGCCGCACGTCGAGATAGAGAGAAATCCGGTCGCACTTGAGCTTGCGAATATCGAACGTGCTGCGCGACGTAGCTCGCATCAGACGCTCGTTGAGAAAGGGCGCCATGCCGGTGCGTACGCCGGCGTAGATTCCGGAAAACTGCCGCTCTGACATCTCGAAATATGGCAGCAGGGTTTGCAGGGTGAAGTGCGAGCATTCGCGGCGGCGCTCCTCGCGCAGCGAGCCGATGAATTCGAGGAGCGGCTGCTCGGCACCGTTCATGATCTCGAGGATTGTGGCGAAGGTCTTCTTCTCGTTTGGGATCTCAGGCGATTCCATGACGAAGGACGCAATGCCGGTAAAAAGCAGGCGAGCGTCGTTGACCCAATATGGATCTGCGTTCGAAGGGGGGCGCGGAAACAGCGCCGCAGCGATGTTGCGAAGGTCGATGTCGCGCTGCGCCGAATCCAGCGAGATGAAATCCATCGGATTGTAGCATGCTGTATTGCCGTCCGGATCAGCCGGCGCGAAACGCACCACGCGGCTCATGGTTGAACGGTAACCGGCGGTCGCCGCATAGGTCTCGCCCCGCAGGTCGAGAACCACGAGCGAATGCGACCAGGTCAAAGCGTTCGGGATGATGAGAGACGTGCCTTTACCGGAGCGCGGCGGTCCGATGACGAAGCCGCCGACATCATCGCCATCAATCCACAATTTCTTGCCGCCGATCAGCTTGCGCTGCGACAAGCGGATCTTGCCGGAGCGCTGATCGCGGCCGGGCGACAAAATTTCGGCAAGCCTGCCGCCGGCCCGACCAACGAAGACCCCGCCCACTTTTGTCAGGCCGGTTTTTGAGACGTCGCTCATCGTCATGAAGCGAGAGTCATTGCGCTTTCTCGGGCGCATGAGAAACAGGCTGACCAGGGGCGCAAGAAACCCCAATGCTCCCGCCGCAACGGCGTATTGTACCCGGCCAAAATCCCTCGCCATCGTGTCCGCCCAGGCCTGACGAACGACCGGCAAGGGATTGCCGTTCAGGTGGTCGAACAGGACGTGGGAGCCGGTCCGGTACCAATCAGTCGCGGCATAGGCGACTGTGAAGAGCAGGACGCCCAGGGCCATCGCCATGAGCATCATGAAAATTGCTGTTGCGACTTTCTGCATGGATAGACCCCGCTAGATCGTCTCGGCCTTGGTGAACTTGATCTCGCTGATCCCGCGCCGTCCGCCTTCGGTGCGGACCATCTGGACGACTACCGGAATCACCTCGCGCAGGTAGTCGAGGATTTCGCTTCGTGAGAGGCCTGAGCTGCCCTGCATGACCATCAGCGCCAGCCGCTCGTAGGCTGACCGGGCGGAATTGGCATGAACGGTGGTGAGCGAACCCGGATGGCCGGTGTTGATCGCCTGGAGGAACGCGAAGGTTTCGGCACCGCGCAACTCGCCCAGCAACAGACGGTCGGGTCGCATGCGAAGCGAGGCCTCGAGCAGCTGTTGCGCGGAGACCTTGGCAAGGCCCTGGTCGCCCTTTGAGGCTATCAGGGTGACGTTGTTGGGAGCAGGCAGCCGCAGTTCGCGGGTGTCTTCGATCGTGATGATCCGTTCATGGGCCGGAACCTCCTTCAGGAGCGCATTCAAAAACGTCGTCTTGCCAGTCGACGTACCGCCTGAAACGACGATGGAGACGCGGTTGCGCACCGCATATTGCAGGAAGTCCATCGGCGACGTGTCGTGCAACATCTCGACAAGCCGCTTTTCTTCGGTTGACAGCGCCAGGCCGCTGCCCATCGCCGTGTTCTCGAAGGCGCCGAGATCCTTGTAGGCATTAAGGCTCATATCCATGATGACCTGCTTGCGTATAGAGATCGCCCCGCCTTCGGGAGCCGCGGGCGGCAAGATGCATTGGATTCGCTCACCCGAAGGTAGAGCGGCCGACAGAACCGGTTTTTCTTCGTTGATGACCTGATTGGTCGCCGAGGCGACGCCCGTCGAAATGTTGCGTATCCAGCCCGGCGTGACCTCGCGCTTGAGGACATGCTCCATTTCCTTTGCACCGAGGCGTTCGATGAACAATTCACCCGGCCTGTTGATCGCAATCTCGGACACTGCATCTTCGTTCAAATAGGACCATATCGGCTCCAGATGAGCGCGCAGGACCGGGGCTCTCGCCCAAGGGTCGGGGAGGGGATGCACGGCATTCATTTCACCGGGCTCCCATAGCCGGGATAGAAATGATCCTTCGGGGTCCCGTAGAGAGGCGTCGGATCCATCGCCGTCTTCGGCCGTCCACCTGCCTTCAGGCGTGCCACTTCTTCCTGGACGGGATCAGCGTACAAGTCCGAGAAATCGAGATCTCGCCGCACCAGCACGACAATCGATGTGCCCTGGTCGACGTAAACTGTCGGGCCAATGTTCTGCGTGTCGCGAAACGCCTCTTGCGCGAGTTGCTGCAGGGCGGTCGATGACTTATCGAAGGCGATGCTCCGCGCGTCGCGCTGCGAGCCATTGCCACCATAAGTCACGGTGGTGGTCTCGCCGGTTACGGGATCGATCGTCGACACCTGGCGCTGTTGTCCATCCTGGCTGCTATCGCCAAGCGAGGACAGATATTCAGAGACACCGCCAACGACGGACAGCATGATGGCGTTGCCGTAGCGCTCAACCCAGTGTGTATCGACACGGCCGCCCATACCGCCGCGGCCGAGCGCGTCTGCGCCAGGCGACTTGATATCGACGGAAATACCATCCGAGCGGATAACCCTGCTCCAGACGATGAAAACACGCTTTTGACCGCGCGCAAGGCCTGAACGGTATTCTCCGATCAGGCGCGAGCCCTTCGGAATGAGGATCCGCCTGCCGTCGAGCGAGAAGACATCCTCACGCACGACTGCGCGCACCGCGCCGGGAAGGTCCGTGTTGATCGCCGTTTCCAAATAGCCGCGAATGATCGTTCCCTCTGGGATCAACGCATCGGTGCGTCGGAAGGCCCTGGCTTTGACAATGCCGGAAGAACTTGCCTCAGACTGCGCCAAGAATGCCTTGTTGGGATCACTGTCGGCGCCGGGGACCGGGACGATCTGACCGTCAGGCGCGATTTCGACCTGCGCCGCCTGGGCGCCAGCATCTGTCGATCCGGTTTGATCATTCGTCACCATCTGGTTGGACCGCAGGCGTTCCCACACTGCTTTTTCATGCTCGGCGGCCTCAGCCTTGCGACGAGCCTCGTCCTCAGCCGCGGCCTTGCGGCGGGCTTCTTCCGCCTCGGCCTTGCGGCGAGCCTCCTCGGCCGCCATTTGCGCCTCCAGCGCGCGCCGCTGCGCATCGAGATCTGCGCCCTCCTGTACGGTCTGATCGACATTATCGGCTTGTTGCGTGCCGTTCTGGTCGTCAGCCGGTGGCGGCACCACGATCTGGTCGATCGTGCCGTCGGCAGGTTGCGGCGGTTCGTTCAACGCCGGCGGGCGAAACTCAGGCGGGTTGAAGTTTTCCTCGCTATCGCTGCGAAGATCGCGCGATACCGGCTCCCGGGGCCAGTTCAGCCATATCAGCGCGCCTACCAGCACTACGCCGAGGCCGACCAGGGCAATCCTGGTACCCACGCCCGCACCACGGCGCGCGACCGTCGGGCTGCCGTCCAGCTGGTTATAGTCGATCTGGGTCATCACCGCCCTCCGCTGGATCCGAACAGGGTGGAACCGCCTGTCAGTTTCGTTGGGCCGTAGACCTGCTCGACCGGATCGATTTCGTTGGGTCGCGCGCGGTTGTAGAGGCAGAGCGTCTTGCCATCGGCCCGCAAGGTGAATTGCCGCGCGACCTTGTCGATGACTGTGTATTTGCCCTGCGTGCGAACATTGACCAGCGACTCATGGCGCTTGTCGTCGACAACGAAAATCGCCGGAATGTCACCCTTGAACTCCAGAAACACCTTGGTGCCGTCGTCGAATACGGTGCGCGGCTTCAAGCTGTCGTCGCCCTTGTAGGCATAGTCGTAGTTGAGATCGGCATAATTCAGATCCTTCAAATCCGGATCGGCGGCGCTCTCCTTGGCCTGTGAGAGCAGGCGCGCGTTGATATCCTCGTCCGGGTATTTGAACCGGACCTGGAAGGATGCCCGGTCACGGCTATTGTCAGTGGCCTGCAGCAGCAAGGAATAGACGCGCCGGTTGGTGACCACGTTGACGTTGGTCCACGCATCGCGCTCCAGCGGCTTGACGAACAGAAACCGCGATCCGCGTTTGGGGATGATCGACCAGCCTTTCGTGTCGCCAGCCGACACGGTTTCGATGACTTCGGTCGGGCTGAGCTCGACCATCGTGGAAATACCAAGGGCGGCGCGCACCGACGTCACGTCGTCGTTGTTGAAGGTGACATATCGGATGCGGCCGTCGCGTGCGGCCGCGCCGTGCATGGTGCCGAGCAGAAGGGCGACCGACAGCGCGAGGCTTACGCGCCATCTCATTGCAGGCTCCCCGCGGTCGGCGCCGATTCCTGGTCGCGGCGATAATCCGTAACCTGAAATCCCAACGGGTTGTCGAAACGCCATTCGTTCTTCAGTGGCGTTGAGGTGTAGCGGAATTTTATCACCGCCACCCAATTGTCGGCCGTGGACGAATTGTCCCGCCGCGTCGTCGTGGCAAAGCGCACCGAGGCGGTGTTGCGGTTGAGCAGGGAAACCGACTTGATCTCGACCGAGACAGTGACATTGCGGCCAAAAATCTTGTCCAGCGATTGTGGGTTTGCTGGCGTATAGAGCCATGTCAAATCCTTGGACGCGGCGTCGGTCGAGTAGAGCTGTGCCAGGTCGTAATTCTGTTTCAGTTCACGGGAATCGTAGGTTTCGCGGGCCCTGATGTAGCGCACCAGATTGGCCGCCGTGACGGCTTCATTCTGGGACAAATCTCCCGGCTTGAGAGCGCGCATGATCTCGAGGTAGCCCGTCGATTTGTCGACCTCGACAACATACGGTTCGAACTGCCGGAGCGGCAGGATCAGCACGAGCGCCAGCAGCGACAGCACCGCAACCAGTCCGGAAACGCCGCTGACGATCCAGGCCAATGTACGCGATCGACGCATTGACCGGTGCGTGTCGTCTTCCCAGGTCGCGCCCAGCCTGTAATAGCGCTTGTCGACGAGTTCGCTGCTGCGGTCAGCAGCCGTTTCCACTGGCATTGCCACGTTACTATTGCCTCGTTTGCGCGACGCATCCTGATCCACGCCGCGATCGGTGATCGTTCTTGTGTCCTAGGCCAGAGGCCTGGAGTTATCGCGCGCACCTTGCTGGATGGCGGACCGGGTTGCGGCATCCGCCCTCGCTGCTCGCGAAGATCGAAAACTGTTTGCGGCGAACTGCCGGGCCCCGCGAGCGGCGCGGCCAGCGGCCCATCGTGCACCGGAGTAGCGCACGGCGTTTCTGCCGAAGTTTCTATAAGGATTGTATGCTCCCACGGTGCTGAGATACCCGCCGCCATTCAGGATCGAAGCAATCGAAGGTATCTGCATGAGAACGTAGATCCCGATGATCGTCACCAGCACCAGCGGCAGCACCAGCGACATTTTGCTGTCCATGGTCGCTCCGCCGGACGTGGCGGTGTTCAGTGCCGCGTTGACGAGCGAGAAGTAGAAACCGAGAAAGCCGTAGATCAGGATTTGCTGGATCATCAGAAAGGTGGTCAGCGAAAGGAAGCCTTCGCTCATGCGCGAGGACCAGCGGTAAAGCCAAAGAATGATCCATATCGGCGCCAAGGCCAGCGTGATGAACAACATCACTTTGGCGGCGATGATCGCGGCAATGGCAAGCGCTGCGAAGATGATGGCAGACAGCAGAACGAGCAGCGACAAGAGCGCACCAAAAATATCATAGAAGGATCCGCTGTAGACCTGATTGGCGACGTCCTGCGCCCCTTGGTAGAGATTGTCGATAAGCGCTGGAATTGCCGCCTGGTCGCTAAGCTGATTGCCTGTGGCCCGCGACACGGCGCCGACGATCACCTTACCGACCTCGTCTGGAATGCTTTGCACGAGCTGATAGACCGTCGCGGAAAACGTGCCCCATCCGGTCAGCAGCAGATAGATGATGACGGCGCGGCCGAGGCGATAGGCCGCTTCGATTGGCGAAATCGACTCTCGCCCGCTCAGGATCGAATAGCCCCACCACACGATATAGAGGGTCAGCATCAAGGTGAAGACGTTGCCCATCGCGTTGCCCAACTGCATATAGACGGTGCGAACGAAGTCCTCACCGATGTTGTCAATGCCACCGAGAATGCTTGCGGCGAGACCGTTCATGGATCCTCGTCAATGATGCTGGCGAACGGCGTTGAATTGACCGGCTTCGGCGCGCCGCATTCGTCGGCGTGGGCATACGCCAAAGGCCCGCACGGCGCTTTCAGTTCGCGATTTGCACATCCAAAAAGCACTGCGCCGAGCCCGATCGCAGCGCATATGCGCACCACTCGCCTCGACAAGTGCTAGCCTCCGCTCTTGCCAAATTCCGCGAACGGATTGACGTCGCGCGGTGTCATCATTTTCTGCACCTGGCTCTGGCGAAGAAGATCTCCCTTCAGCTTCTCATTCAGGGCCGCGACCGCACCGTTCTGGACGCCGATCAGTTCGTTTACCGCACGCGCGTTTTCCAGCTGCATTCGTGTGTTCTGGTCCACCGAACCCTTGACGTCCTGCGACTGCCCGATCTGCCCGCTCGCGGACTGCAATGACTGTTGGCGCTGGGTGACGCCCTGGGAAGCCTGCGACGTCAACGCGCTTAGCAGCGAAGCCACGTTGACGCTGCCGCCGTAGGCGGTGTTGACCGCGCTCGTCTCCTTGCCGGCAATCTGCTGGAGCTGCTTCACCAGTTGCAGGCCATTGATGACCGCGCCGGCGATTTTCTGGATATCGGGCGACAGGCCACCAAACGAAAGAGCCCCGCCGTTCAGGATCGATCCGAACGACGGCGCCTGGGCGATCGACATGTTGCCGCCGAGGCCCATCTGTCCGATCCCGAGCGAACCGTCACGACTGCCGCTGAGAGCCTGGAGGATCTCCTCGCTCTTTTTGAGAATATCCTTGTTCGAGTCCATGATGGAGTTGGTGTTGTCCGCATTCTTGCGGGCTACATCGAGATTGGCGCCATCAATGACCGCAATCTGTGCAAAGCCCGCACTCGTCCAAAGCGCCATGCCGGCAGCAATCGCGAATTTCTTCATGTCGGCCTCCTATTGCTGTAGAGAATCGATCACGCTGGCGGCGCCAGCAGGGTCGGTGGTGATGATTACCGAGTGGCTGTCGGCTGAGCTTGCCCCCGCGTTCTCAACCGCGCACGGCAACCACCGACCGCGATCGATCTTCAACCGTTCCAGTTCGGCGGGATCACAAGAGAACGGATTTGGAGAACCGCCCTTCGGCTGTTGCACCAGCTTGGCCGACTGCGATGTCTGAACGTTCTGCAACGACAGAAGTTGGGCCAGCAACGCCGTGAAGTCGCCCGCCTGGGCGAGGTACTGGTTGGTGACATCGACGTTGATCCCACGAGCGGACGAGTTCAGCTCCCAAGCGTCCTTGTATTCGGTCACTTGGCCAACGTTGCCCGCCAGCGCATCGATCGCTGCAGTGTTGGCGCCCATCTGCGATGAGCTTGCATCGAGGCTGCCGGTCGCCTTGCTGACCGTGCCCATGGCCGCGTCCTGGGCCGCGCCGCCTGCGCCGTCGGCCGTTACGATCGAGAATGGTGGCGGCGCGGCGGCCGGAGCCTTGCCGCTCGACACATAGTCGTTGAAGTAGCTGTTCCAGCGGCCGACACCGCCGGCCCATTGGTTCTGCTCCCCTGCGTTCGATCCGTTGTAGAAGGAGGCGAGACAGCTGTAATTCGTCGCCCCGCATTGCTTCACGCCCATTCCGAGATATTTGACGCCGCCTTCGACATTCTGCTCGTTCACGTCGCGGTCCAGTCCCATGGACTTGCCGGTGCCCTTGGTCAGCTGCATGACGCCTTTGACGCCGGTGTGGCTGCCGGCGCATGTGTCGAAGCGCGATTCCTGATAGGCGACGGACAGCGCCAGGCCTTCGGGCACGCCGTACTTTTGCGCATAATAGCGGATCATCTTCACGTTGCCGGCGTCGCGCTGCATCGCGTCGGCCGGAGACCGGCGAAACATCTGTGAGCGGTATCTGTTCGAATAGGTGCAGACGACGCTTTTCTTCCTGTCGGTTTCGTCCCTCTTCGCTTCATCCGACGTCTTGCTGTGCTGCTCGTCCTCTTGCCGCTTATCGAGGTTCTGCCCGTCGATGACCGCGATCTGAGCGATAGCCACGCTCATGCTTTCCGCCGTCGCGAGAGCCACGGCCAGACAAGCGCTGCTAAGCCGCTTCGTCATGCTCGTTCTCCCAGCCGCAGAAGTATGGCAGCCACATCTCCGGCTCGTCGCCGAAGGTCTCCCGGAGCCGTGCGCATTCCTTGCTGTTGGCTTCGTTCGAGGACAAGACCTTGATGAGATCGGGCATCGCCGACAAATCGAGCTTGGCGACGATCGAGTCGCTGTCGTGCTTGACGAGGAAGGTGCGTGTTTCCTTCGCGGTGCGGCGCACGAACTCGAATTCCTTCGCCGTCAAGGAGAAGCGCTCCATGTAGGACTCCTTGCTCGCCTTCGGGTTGGGGAAGAAAATGTTGGTCTTCGTTTGCTCGATCAGTGACGACGAGATGGAGGAATTGACAACATCTTCCGCCGTCTGCGTGCCGAAGCCGACAACGCCGTTCCGGCGACGAACGGTTTTCAGCGTCTCGTTGATGAAGGCGGCGAAAACCTCGTCGTCCAATAGCTTCCAGCCTTCATCGAGGAAGAGCATGATCGGCGAGCCGTCGATGACGTCCTCAAGACGGTGGAAGATGTAGAGCAAGGCCGCCGAGCGCAGCTTTCTGTCACCGAGGATCTTGGTCATGTCGAACCCGACGACGGGCTTCGAGAAATCCACCAGATCGACGGGATTGTTGAAAAGCCAGCCCTTGTCCTTCGGGTCGAGCCAAGGCTGTATCCGCGCGGCCAGATCGTTCATGCCGGGCATCAGCGAGCCCCGCAGCACTTCCGGCAGCAGGTCGAAGATCCGCTGTTCGCGCGGAATCTTGTAGATCATGTCGACGGCGGCGTTGATGACGCGCATCTCTGCCACGTCAAGCGCGCCGCCTTCCGGCGTCAGAATGTAGATGAGCAGATCTTCCAGGAAAGAACGGTTTTCTGCCGTGTCATCAAGCTGCAATGGCGCGAACCCGGTCGGCTGAGAAGGCTCCATCACCTCGTAGCGGCCGCCGAGCGCCCGAACGAAAATCTCAGCGCCGCGCATGTAGTCGAAATAAACGCATCGTGGCCGCGGCATGATGCGCATGGCTTGCGCCATCAGGAACGACAGCACTACGGTCTTGCCCGAGCCGGTCGGGCCGAACACCGTAAAATGCCCGACATCGTGAACGTGGAAATTGAAGTAGTAGGCCGTCTGACTGGTCGTTTCGAGCAAGGCGATGGGCCGTTTCCAATGCAGCCGCTCACGTTGGCCGGACGGGAAATTGTGTCCGGAGAAAAGGCCGGCGAAATTGAGGGACGAGATCAACGCACGTCGCGCGATGTAGCTGAAATTTCCCGGCAACTGCGCCCAAAAGGCCAGTTCCGTGTTCAGGGTCTCGCGAACCGGCACGATCGACATGCGCGAAAGCTCCGCCGTGATGTCGGATAGCGCACGGTTGAGACCAGCCATATCCGGTGCCAACGCCATGACGCTCATGTGATGTTGTCCGAAGACGACTTCGCCGCCGGCCAGCTTGTCGGCGCCGTCGTGGACGGACTCCTCGACCGTCGTGCCCGCCTCGTCTGAACCCTCGACCTGGTTCGCGATCGTGTTGATCCTGCGCATCGCCGTTACACGATCTTCGATCGCGAAACTCTGCGTCAGGACAAACTCATGTGGCAGGCGCAAGAGACCGTCCAATGAGCCCGGAGCGGTGAACGGTGGGTATTCCTTGATCGACACCATGGCGCCGAGCTTGCCTTCGTCCGGCCCGCGAAGTTCCAGCGCGGATTTGCCGAAAAACAGCTGTCGTGTCGCCAGCACATCGCCAAGGCTCATGCGCGGCAAAGGCATTTCCACGTCGAGGCCGCCGGCGAGGATCTTCGCCAAAAATTCCGCCGGCTCGGAAAAGAAGCTGTCGCGGCGCTTTACGACGCCAAGAAGACGCGCACCATAAGCCGTAAAATCCTTGACGACGCCCTCGAGAACGTCATGCAGTTCGGCCATCGCCTCTTCGCGGGTTTCCTCGCCTGCGGTGCTGATGCGGAACGCATTGAGCGCCTTGTCCACCCAGCCGACGCGGCCGACCATCGGTCGGCGTATGACTGCCAGATACGCTTCGTTGACGAAAAGGTTTTTCGCCCCAAGTTCATCCATGTAGCGGGCGTCGAGCTCGGCCACGAAAGGATTGTCAAAGTCGCCTTCGATCTCCGGCGTCACGTGGCGGCGGATGATCGTTGTGTAGACCGCAAAGCGAGAGGTCGAGAGATTGCGGAACGTCGTGTTGCGGTTGAACATGCGGCTGTTCAACTCGGCCTGGTCCATCGTCTGGAACGGCAGGCCACTGAGTTGGATGGCGCCGACCAGAAAGCCGCTCTTCGTCACGATCAGATTGTCATCGACATGGCGAAGGTAGGGGATGTGCATCGCCGCGGGCTTTTCGCGGCGGCGCTCACGGCCAAATTTCAGGTCGGCATCAAGGCTCATGGCGAATAGCTCCTCGCGCCCCAAAAAGTAAGGTTCGCCACCGCTCCGCGTTTGGAGACGCGCCGTTCAAAAATATGAAACATGTAGGGGTCGCGCTGGCACAGATATGCGCTAACCAGATGCACCACGCCGAACACTCCAAGGCCGAGCATGAAGCTGCTCGTGGCGATAAAACCGATCACCGCCAGGATGCCATTCAGTGCAAAAACTTCATAGCGCACGCCCCATTTCATCGGGGGGCGTGTCAGTGGCAGACTGACCGGCTCGACATAGACTTCCTCGTCGTCCATGCCTCAGCTGCCTCCCGCGGTGGCGCGGACCGCATCCACCAGCTGGGCAGCGCCGAAGATCAGAGCGATGCCAATGATGATGGAAAAAGCCATCATCCAAGCCAGCCGGCCCGTCATGGCGAGGAAGCCAAGAAAGCAGACCGCGATGATGGCAAATGAACGCGCTATGTTGCCCTGCAGAACTCCGACGAACCACTCCAGCACATTTTCCACCGGTGCCGCCGACTGGGCGTACGCGGTGGCTGGCGCGAGAGCTATTCCGACCGCCGAGGCCAAGGCCAGTTTCAAGGCAAATTTGCCCGCTGTCCTGTATTCCACCCTTGGCTCCTTTCAGTTGCCGAAATCCATGACATGACCATCCTGCCAAGCGTCCTCGCTTGCTGGCGGAGCGGCCGCGAGCATTTCGGATTTGGTCAGGGCGGACTTCTTCACCACACCGCCGAACTTCCAGCGGTTCAGTATTTTCACGATGTATTCTGCCGTCTCCGGATTCACCGGAATGCCCTGCGCCTTGTAGACGCTGTTGGGCCCGGCGTTGTAAGCCGCCAGCATCAGCAGCGGATCCCGGAACTCGTCATAGAGTGACTTCAGATAGCGAAGGCCAGCGCGGACATTTGCCTCCGTATCGCAACGGTCGCTCACGCCAAGATCGGCCGCCGTGCCCGGCATCAACTGCATGATCCCCAGGGCTCCGGCCTTCGACGGACCCTGACTGGCGCCGAGATCGCTTTCGGCCCATGCAATCGCCTCGGCCAGATCGGCGTCGAACCCTTCGTCTTGCGCGATTGAACGCACAAGTTGGGAGACCTCAGCACGATCTCCGGTCTTACACGACCCCGGCCTTTGCGCCTCGACTGCGGCAATGGCTTTTGCCGGCCTTGCAAAGGCAACCGCTACGCGGTCTGATGCCAGTTCCTGGCCGTGCGCTTTGAACGGCATCATGGCGCCACACAGGGTGAGCAGGAGAGCGAATCGAGCGTTCATAGTCTCGCCAAAATTTAACACTTTACTATGGCTACACGCAGCCCTAGTAAAGTGTCAACACGGTATGTCATCGCAAGGACGGATTTCGATGAAACAGGCGGCCCTTTGCACGGTTCTGCTGCTCCAGGGTACCGTGGCTTATGCTGCAGGCGTCGACGCCCCGAGTGCCTTCGCGCAGCCGTCGGAGCACTACCTGCTCCAGTTTGCGAAGCCGGGCGAGAAGGTGTTCGTCTATGAACGCTACGATGCAAAAGGCGCGCTTTTTCAGCGCGATGCGGCCGCCCTCATCTCGCCGGTTAATCTGCCGTCGGCGACCGAGCGCGTCATCAACGGCGTGACGTATCGGCTGCGCGGCCTTGCGGCCTGCCCAAAACCGAAGATCACATACAAGACGCAGCAATGGGACTGCACGAAGGCCGCGCAGGACTATGAAGGGGCAATCTACAACGATCGTGCATCTGTCGTGCTTTGCAAAACACTAGTCTTGCACAGCACGAAGGGTGAACCCGATGCCGTGTCGTGTTTCTCGCTCGTGGGGGCGGGCAATGCCAACGACCCCTACAACGTCGCCTACGACGATGACGAAATGGTTTTTTTCGAAATGGCGGCAATCGGACGCAACAAGGACGGCAAGTCGCTGCGCCCCGATCTCGAGCATTCCGCCGACCTCGGTGGACAGTTCCAGGAATGAAACAGGCGGGCTTTACAGTGCTGGCCGCATTTGGTTTGTGCGCTTCGGCCCAGGCCCAGGAGGCATCCGAGTCTGCCGTGCCAACGCCCTTCGCGGTATCGAAATCGGCTCAACTGCTGACCGGAGATACCTGGCGTGACGGAGATCACCTTTTCCGCCTCTATGGCGTCCAGTCATGTCTTCGAGGCACGTCAGCTGAAGAGCCAAATGGTAACAAAATCGATTGCGGGAACACCTCGCTGGCGCACCTGGCTGCCCTGTTCGATAGCGCCGCGGTTACATGCCAGCCAATCGGCTATGCCCTCGACAAGGCGGTTTTTGTCGTGTGCGGTGCGCAGCTCAATGGCGAAACAATCGACGTCGGCACAGCGCTCATAGCAACCGGATACGCGTTTGCCGCGACGACAGCAAAGGGCAAAGCCGTCAATCAGAACTACCTCGTCGCGGAAATCAACGCTAAGATGAAACGTGCGGGTTTGTGGGGCACGACGTTTCAGCATCCTGTGCAACTGCTGCTGAGCCAAGGGTTGGAGAGACAACAATGAAGCAAGACGATGAGGCGCACAGATATTACTATTCCGTCGAAGGACGCGGTGACGGTGCTATTGGTGGAGCCGCTGCATTCATCGCGATCATCTTGGTACCTGCAGGGCTCTATGCGGCCTGGAATACCGTGGTCTCATGGATTTCAGCGCTCTTCTCCTAGGACTGCAGTTTCGCGAAAGAACCGAGCAACGCGCGAAAATCGTCGACATCAACCTCGCACCAGTCATGAGCCGTCAGCCGTTGAAAGTAAGAAGCCTTCATTTTCATTTCTGCGATGGTGGTTACCGGGGCAATGGCAGCACGCCTTCGCAGTGCGGCTTCCTCCGCAATGACCGCGTCCAGCCTCTGACCCAGCAAGATCGCGTCCGTACCCTCGGCCTCCATCGCTCGCTTGCCGAGACGTTCAAGCTTAGCAATGCTCCGACGATGTTCCGCAATCAGTTTCGCGACGCCTCCAGCCGCTACTACCTGTCCGTTGCTACAGACCAATTGAATAGACATCGACCGGCTCCACGTATCTGATAGTTGGGGAGCCGAGAAAGTAGGGATGGGTTCATCCCTCTGCTTCTCGGGCTCCCGAAGCCCTGGCTTCCCCTGCCGTTCGCTCATGCGAGCACACTCCGCCCTGCCATCAGACAAAACGTTTCAGATTGTATGCGAGATTGCCCATGCCGATTTTGACCTTGGCGCGCACGCGACCGGCCGATGGTGCGGATGAACAATCCCCATGCGGTCCTTCTGCTCGGCGAAAGGATGCTCGACACGGGCGCGGGTTCGGCAGTATGTCCGGTTGCCGTGCTTGATATTCTTCACCATCGGCCTGCCTTCGGCACCGGTGTTGGTGCTGGCCAGCAACCCGCGTCGACCCCTGTCGTCGGCAACTAGAAGACCAGGGAACCGGCCGAAGGTGCGCCGGTCTGAGCTCGGACTGCTCATCTGACAGCCCGTAAAGTCTGTAACACCAGGATTTTTTAACATCATCACCGCTCGTAAGGTGGGCGCCTGCCCTGCGACCGATCCGGGCAGTCAGTGCCTTGACTGGCCTCTCTCCCGGCCGGCCAAAATCGAGTTGACAAAATCGTTGATTGAGGATGAAGGCACGATAAAATACGAAGCCTAGCGAAATGGAACGAAACTAGAGCCCATAAGTCATTGTTTACGAACGGAAAGTTATTTCTCCCTCCGCCGAGAGACGGGAGTGATTTCAAAGAATTATTCAAACGACTGGCGGCGGCGGGTGCAGGTCGGCCGTTAGGCAAAGACGGGTTTCCTGCAGGCCCATGGACGCCCGAGCTTCTTGCAGAGGCGATTTCACAGATTGATTCCAACCGGGTTGGAGTCGATCCGCGAACGGTGCAGCTTTGGTTTCAGGAGAACGACAAGGGGATTAGCACTACCAACATTCGTTGGCTGGCGAGGATTTTTGGATGCGATGATCCGATCGCAACCAGCGAATGGCAGATGGAGCTTGGTGCGGCGCAATCGCGGCTATCGGCCAAGAGACGAGAATGGAAGAGAGCCGGAAGCAGCATTGCACAGGAGACTCCAGATACGGCACTCACTGGGACTTTCGATGACAAGACAGACTCGCCGGCCGAGTTGACACGGGATACTGACGCCAAGGGGCCGAGGCGGCGTTTTAGTTTGGCGAGGAAATCGGAGGCGTTTTTTAGTTACGGATCTCCCTTGAATTTGCCGGCGTCGGTGTTTGCCGGTATGACCGCCCTCGGCTTTTTGTCGTACATCATTGGCATCCACAACGTAACCTACGAGCGAGCCGACGGGCTCGTTAAGCAGGTTGGATTCCTTTGGGCCGCAAATTGGACACTAGACTTTATGGTGTTCTTACCGCTGTTTTTCTTCTTCGTTATAGAGTTGCTGGTCTTCTGGAAAAGTGAGGGGCGCAGAAAGCTTGCAGTGCAGGGCGATCAGGTGGAAAGCGACGACGCCTGGTTGCGCAACGTTGACGCTTCCTCGTACACCTATTGGTCGGTTTTTTTGATTTGCTTGCTGTTCGCGGGTCTTTTTCAATGGATCGGCGTGTCCCTGATCCCGTTGATGAGGGGCGGTGGCAACTATGCCATGGATTGGGGGAAAATAGCTCTTGTGCGTCCTGAGATCGTATCTGTCCCAGAAACAGTCGCTTTTACGGGGCTAGCCTACCTATACATGTGCCTGGTGTTTTATCTTTTCTTCGCAGGTCTCATTTTGGTCTACACGGTTGTTCATGATCTTTGGAGAATTGGGGACAGATTGAAGAAGCTGTCGTATGTTGATCATCAGCAAGAACTCAATGAAGCCGGCCTCACAGTGATGCGTGCGGTTTTTCGGTGTACTGTTTTGGGGGTTCTGGTCGCCATATGGATGAAGGTCCAAAGCTCGTATCTGGCATCCAGTGGTGAGAATATTGTGGCGTGGTTGGTCGGCGATATGTCTTCGATGTTCCAAGGTCGCGAGCATGTGACCAACGGGTTCCGCTATCGCATGCCGACGCATTACAGCAGCCTTCTTGTCGTTATTTCAACCTGTTTTGTATTTCTGTATGGCACCATCCGATTAGGTGTCGGGGGTCGATTTCATGCGCCTTTGTGGAAGATGTCGGCGGTCGTGGCGTTACTTGTTGTCAGCTACTTGTTGATCGACACGTTTGCCGGCTTTTCGACCCTTCTGGCCATTTCAGTGCTAGTCGCGCTTTACGGCCTGTTCGATCCAGGGTCGGGGCGATGGCGAGAGAGTGATTTGGGAAACAAACAGAGTGTATCATAGTTGGCTTGATCGTTGGGACGAACGCCGGGCCCTTCGCGGTGAGGAAGGGAAGAAACCAACGGATTTCGTCCTTGACGCGGAACGCGCCTTTCCAGGTGCGAAGAAGATGACAAGTATCGAGGAATTCTGTGCCCTTGCGGACCAAGCCGTGGTTGATCCAGCCTTTTTCGATGAGCCGAGTGTGAGTGATCAGGGGTTTGAAAGGCTAGATGGGTGGCTCAAATTTCCATCGGACATTTCTACTGATGTCGAACAGAACAACGTTGTCTCGGCGAAAATCACAGAAAGCGGGGCGTTCGATCAGGCAATGGTGATTTTTCACCATTGGAATGCAAGCGCCCGGAATCGTCAGATTGCCAACTTTTTCTCGCAGCATGGCATCACGGTTGTCGAGATTGCTATGCCTTATCACTTAGAACGTAGCCGTCCCGGCTCCGTGCACGCCGATTATATGCTTAGCCCTAATCTCGGTCGAACGATCCAATCTGTAAGGCAGGCAGTGTTGGATGGGCGAAAACTCGTACGATGGTTGAAGAGCGAAGGCTATCGAGAGATTTCGGTTGTCGGTATGAGCTTAGGCTCGTGGGTTGCGGGGCTGGTCGCGGCGCACGACTCGGCTGTGTCAAAAGCCTCTCTGTTTCTGACGGCGGGGAGTCTAGCGGATATGGTTTGGACGGGTCGCGCGACACGACTGATACGTGACAGCATTGAGCCTGAGATTGAGCTGACCGATCTCAGAAGGGCCTGGGGTCCGCTTAACTTGGAGAATTACGAACTTTGTTTGGCACGGCCTGATCTCGATCTTCACGTTGTGTTGGCTAAGAGAGACAAAGTGGTGTTGCCAGAACTATCGGAGAGGTTCATGCGGAGGCTGAAGGATGCCGGTGCTAGGCCAAGTATTTTGGAATTAAACTGTGGTCACTATTCGCTCGCCATGCCGCCTTACATTTTGTGGGCCGGTTTGAGCTTGAAGCGGTTTCTGTCGTGTGCTGACAAGTCGGCCCGGCGAGCATGAGTGTGGCGTTGGCCGGTCAGTTCACCAGAAAATTCTCTGTTAGGCGTGCCTGCGCGTCCGGCTGCAGCCAATAACACGTAGATCAGGTTGGTGGGACCTTATCCCAAAATAGGAACGTCCGTGGATCAAGCTTCAACGCCTTGGCGATCGCGGCAATCGTGTCCACGCTGATGTTGCCGCTCGCGCGCTCCAGTTTCATGAATGTCGCCTCCGCCACGCCGATCAGTTTCGCCATCTCATAGCGGAGCATATTGCGTCGTTGCCGCTCCATGTCGATGATATGTGCAAGGCGCTTGCGGATCGCAGTTTCGTCCAGCTGATGCACCCATTCGGGGAGTTTTTTCCCGCCGGAGAGCAGTTCTGCGACAGACACTTGCAGGCCGTTTGCCATGATCTGCAGCGTCGTCAATGTGACATTATTTTTCTGCCGAACGGTCTGGATGTAAGTTCGGTAAGCGAGCCCTTCGCCTTCAGGGGTGCGAAACAGCTCGGCCATGTGCATATGGGATAGGCCACGTTTGGCTCTCTCCCGCTCAAGCGTCAGGGCAATGTTGGCACGCAACGGGTTGTTGACCGCGCCCGCGTCGTCTCGTTTCATAAATCGGTGTAGTCGCACAAACCTGCCTTTTCGATCTGTCCTTTTTCGCGCGGATCATCCATAGTAAACTATCAAAATCCGCAGCGAGGAAAAGGCTATGATCATGCTCAAATTCCTTTTGGTGGGTTCCGTCGCCCTCGCGGGCGCAGCGGCTCTTCCATCCCAATCACAGGCATCGGAATGGGGCTGTCAGGTCCTCCTGTGTCTGTCCGGCGACTGGCAGGGCACGCCATCTTGCCACCCGCCAATTTACAAGTTGATTGCGGCGATGGAAGCCCCGGGATTTAACTGGCCGACCTGTCCGCAAGCCAACTCCAGCGCCGCGAAATTTGAGAAGTATGAGGATTGTCCGTCTGGCTGGCAAGCAGTTGGCGCCAACTCCGACCGGCCCGGAATGGAGCAAGAACGGAATATCTGCCGCATCGCGTCCGATAGGCTCTCGTTGCCCGTCGTTGTCAAAAACAGCGGCCTCGGCGGGAATCGTGGAGACGGATCACGACAGGTCCAAATCGAAATCGACGGTAAGGTGGTTGCGGCAACAATCCAGACCGCGGGGAACGATCGAGGGCATTCCTTTGGCAATGGCCCCACCTACTACACCATCCCTCGACCGACGCGCGGAAAGCCCTGGTTCATTGAGTATGATGAAGCGAACGGCGTGCGCCAGAAAAGCTGGTTCAATCTCAACATGCCATGAGCCATGCGATCAGGCAGGACGAGGCTATGAGAGCCACAATTCAGGAGGTTTGTAGTGTTCAAGGCGCTTCTCCTGTCCACTGTGATTTTGAACACAGCCGCAGTGTTGACGGCGGCTGGTCAGAGCGACAAGCCGCGATCAAGCGTGGACAATCCTATGTGGCCAGCTTCACTGAAATGGGACTGCAAGACCGCTGCCAAAATCGTCTGTGAGCGTGATGGCAGTTGCTCAGTGGCTGAGGACCACACCGGATTTGTGCTGAACTACGGTAGCAACGAAGCTGAGTTCCCGGCCAGCAATGTGAGGATCAAACGCCACTATCAACAGACTGTGCAGGCAAGCCCTTTGCAGCAGGAAGTTAAGGTCGAACTGGCCGACAATCGCGTTCTTTGGCTGACGGCCGTGGATGCCAGCCGCACTTATTCGGAAGCCTGGGTCGGCGCACTGAGCGAGTTGAAGGGTGGCGCGGTACTGATGGAATCCGAGGGAGTCTATTGCATGCCGCACAAGTGAGTGACCCAGAGGGCAGGCGAGCGAAGGTTGATGGTCTGACCTGAGGGGCGCCGGACCCCCAGCGTTTCAGAAGAGTTCAGGTTTCCCGTCCAATTTCATCGGACGATGATGGCCCTAAGTAACATCGATCCGTCGAAAACCGAGACATTGAGGAAATTGTTGCCGCACTGATCGGTAAGGTCCGGATAATCTATCTTATGGAACTTCGATTTCGTTAAACTGAAGCACTACACAAATCTGAACGACGTGCCGTGAAGTGGTGCGTGATGGCCCGCGGCCGGGCGCAATCCCGAAGCTGTACGCGAAAATCTCGTGGTGCCAACGATGCTGTCTATGGAATTGCGTCAAATCACCAGTACATACATCGGCTATTTGAGGTCCGCCTCAAGCTTTTCATCCCCAAAAGAATTGCCTCCCAGGTGCGGCTCGATAACCGAAGCTTGGCGATCTTATTCCACATCCGAGATACCTCCTCAGAACATGATCGATAATAGTGTTGCAGGCGCGCCACCGCAATTGCTTACCGCGATCACCTCCGAGAGCGCTCCGAGGATTGCTCATCCCGACGACGTACGTGGCGAGGATCGACCCGCCTGCGCCAATTCGGACGAGCGTGTATCCGGCGCAATCCTGAACCGATCGTGAGCTGAAGCTGCTGGAGGGAGCCCTTCCAACTCGTCACTGACCCCAGACCGATCCTGGCAGCGCGTTGAGCGGGATTTTCAGATAACGCAGGCCATTTTCCTCGACCTGAGGCAGCTCTCCTCCGCGAATATTGACCTGGAGGGCATGCAACATGAGCCTTGGCATCGGCAATGCCCTGTCTCGCGCCTCTCGAAGCCTGATGAACGCACTCCGAGATTGACCGGCGACGTGCTGGTTTTTCTCTTTCTGCTCCGCCACCGAACTCTCCCACAGAGCCTGGCGCCCTCCCGGCCTGTAGTCGTGACCGGTAAAGAGACGGGTCTCGCCGGGTAAGCTCAGAATGTCCTGGATGGACTGCCACAGATCAGCTGCGCTGCCGCCTGGAAAATCGGCGCGGGCGGAGCCGCTATCGGGCATGAAAAGCGTGTCGTGAATGAACGCCGCGTCGCCGATGACATACGTGATCGACGCCAATGTGTGCCCTGGCGAGTGCATGACGCGGGCTTCCAGCTCGCCAATCTTGAAGATCTCGCCGTCGCCAAACAGCCGATCCCATTGTGAGCCGTCGCATGGGAGATCCGGCCAATTATAGATCTCCTGCCAGATCTGCTGCACTTCCTTCACGCGCTCGCCGATCGCTATCGGCACGCCGGTTTTTGCCTTGAGATAACCCGCGGCCGAAAAGTGATCGGCATGCGGATGGGTGTCCAGGATCCACTCGAGCTTCAAATTGTGGCTTTTGATGTAGTCGAGGATCGTGTCCGCATTTGTCGTTGCCGTCGAGCCAGACTTTTCGTCGAAATCGAGCACCGGGTCGACGATGGCGCATCTTCGCGAACTCGGGCATGCAACGACATATTGGATGCTGCCCGTCCGTGCATCGTAGAAGCCGACGACTTCAGGCTGCTGCATGGGCGATGCCCTCGACTGCGGCTCGCGGGAAAAAGATCGCCCGGCCAGGGTCGAGGTCGTAGTCACGCTCGAAGTCCGTTGCGTCGGACGCAATCTGCGCCACGGCATCGAGTATGAACTGCACCTTCTCGTCCGGCAGCAGAACGCTGAAATTCAGCCGGGTGAATCCCGGCTTTTTCATTTCGTCGCCGGAGAGAATGGCTTGCCTGATTTCCTCGGACTGTTCGTCGTCGATCGACAGCAGTCTGTGAACATACGGGCCGGCGCAGGCGCAGCCACCGCGCGCCTGGATCCCGAACCGGTCGCTTAGCATGCGCGTGATCAACTGCTGGTGGACGTAGCCGTCCTTTCCGTTTTTGACCCGGAAAGAAAAGATCGGAAGCCGCTCAGGATCCGATAGACCGAGGAGGTCCAGCCGCGGCAGGGGTTTCCATGCGCGAAAAGCACGACGCGCCAGCTCGCGATTGCGCGCTGTCATCGCGTCGAGTCCGATCGCATCTTTGACGATGAAGGCCAGCGCGGCTCGTATGTCGCCGATCACGTTCGGCGTGCCGGCTTCCTCGCGGGATTCCAGGCCGTCGCTGTAATCGTGTGTCTTCGGGGAGACAAACTTCACCGTCCCGCCACCTGGCCACGACGGCGTTTTCGTCGAAGGTCCGTCGCGTCGAATGATCAAAATGCCGGAGGCGCCGGGACCCCCGAGGAACTTGTGAGGCGAAACAACTATCGCGTCGATCTGGGCATCAGGGGCGGGCGACATGGAGATCGGCAGGTAGGGACCTGCGCCCGCATAGTCCCAGATCATCTTTGCGCCGGCGGCCTTCACGATCACGGTGATGGCCGCAACATCGCTGGTGATGCCCGTGACGTTCGAGGCCGCGGACATCGAGCATATCGTCAGATCTGACGACCCCTCGCCAACCGCGTCCTTGAGCTGAGACAGGTCCGGCCCGCCAGACGGATCCTCGGCGATTTCCACGATTTCTGCTCCGCTCTCGCGCCAGGGCAGAATGTTGGAGTGATGCTCATAGGGACCGATAATGATCCGAGCGCGCTTGCCCGCTGCCACGGCTTCGGCGACGCCGAATAGCTTGACGAGGCGGTTGATCCCCGACGTAGCGCCGGAGCCGGTGAAGATCACAGCATGCCGTTCGGTGGCCCCGCAGAATTGACCGACCAGGGCGCGCGCTTCCCGACGCATGCGGGTCATGAAGCCTCCGCAATACGAGGCTTCCGTGTGGCTGTTGGCGTAGTACGGCAGGACCTCCTCAAGCACAAAGCGCTCGATCTGACGGAGTGCGCGGCCTGACGCGACATAGTCGGCGTACACCAGGTCCTTTTGCCCGTAGGGACCCACGATTTTCGCCGTCGATCCCACAAGCCCATCCCGGAGGTCGGCGGTCACGTCAGCCTTTTTCTTCAGCCCCTGGCGGAACTTTGACAGAGGGGTCTCGGTCTGCCCTGTCGTTGGGCGAGCTGCTTGCACGGTCATTCTCCCCGGCTCGGATATTGACTCGGATTGTACCCTGCTCCACGGTCGAAAAAATTCACCTATTTTCTGCAATTTCTTGCAAAGAGCGTGTCAGATGATCGAAGATCGGGCGAAAATCGATGCATTTGATATGAAGATTTTGACGGCCATGCAGATCGATGCAAGCGTTTCCCAGCGAGATTTGGCGGAGAGGGTCGGCCTGTCTCAGAACGCGTGCTGGCGGCGGATCCAGCGCCTGCAGTCGCTAGGCCTTATCCGGGGGTCGCACAGCGATATCGATCTGCGAGCGCTGGGACTCGACCTGACGGTTTTCGTAATGGTCCGCACTCGCCACCATTCCAAGGAGTGGAGTGAGGCGTTCCGTGCCCATGTTGAACGGTTGTCGGAGGTGATCGATTTCTATCGGATCGGAGGGGACTGGGACTATCTGATCAAGGTCGTGACACAAGGCATGTCCGGCTACGATGCATTCTACCAGAAACTGATCACGAACTTCGACCTGGCTACGGTGACAGGCTTCTTTTCCATGGAAGCGATCATCAACAATCGTCCAGTGGATCTGACCAATCTGCGATAATGCGGCGCCTGCTGTTGGACACTTCGCCCTTCATCGTCGGCAAGCCGTCGACTGTGGCACCACCAGGGTGAGGTGTCGATTACATGAGCCCGCAGGTCTGGCTGCGAGTTCGCCCCATGAGCTGTTTGCAGGCCTCAACTGAGAGTTCCTCCGCCCTTGCTGCGCGGGTCCTGACGACGCTTCGCTCACGTCCGCACCCTCAGCGCCTGCTCCAGCCTGTCGGCAATCTGGGTGACGATATAGGCAATCACCATGTAGATCACGACGGCAATCACGAAGGCTTCGAGGTAGTAGTAGTTCAGCGCGGCGGTCAGCTGGGACTGGGCGAAGATATCGACAACCTCGATAGCGAATCCGAGAGAAAGCGCCTTCATGATGACCATCATCGAGGTTGTCAGGTCGGGAATTGCCGTGAGAGCCACCTGGGGAAACAGAATCCGTCGGAACAATTGGCCGTTCGTATAGCCAAGGGAATGGGCGGCGTCTGACTGACCGGTGTCAAAGGCGTTCAGGGCTCCTTTGATAATCTCCGATTGGAACGCAGCGATACAGCCTGTCACCGCAATAATAAGGATAACCGAGTTGGGTGTTTCGTGGGCGTTGAAGTTGATCCCGAGCAACGAGAGCAGGAACTGGAATGCCGGGGGCAGACCGAAATAGGCGAGGAAAATCACGATGACCATCGGAACGCCCTTGAAGACGATCTTGTAAGCCATGATGAGCTCTCGCAGCACCGGGACTCGTCTGTATTCGACGAGTGCAAAAATGCTGCCGACTAGCGTCGACAAGACGAAAATCGTCAGCGCCATTCCAAGCGTTACAGGTACGGCGCCCAGAATTTCCTGGGTGTCCTGGAGCAAAATTTCGGTATCGAACATGGTTTAATACCCTTTAGGTCAGACGCTGGCGATGGCCGCGTTCTTGATCTGAGCTGTTGTCGTGGCCTCAGGCGCCTGCATCGGCGAGCGAAGCTCGAACAAGTGCACGATGAACCAGGCAATCAGGCACATCAGCGCATAGATGACGGCCAGGACGAGGTATGTTTCGAACTGGTACTGGTTATAGTCGCGCTCCATGATCAAATGCGCGGTCGCCATCACGTCCGCCGCCCCGATGTACATGACGAGCGCAACGTTGTGGATCAGGTAAATGATGGAGTTTCCATAGCCCGGCAATGCGAAGTGCACCGCTTGCGGGCCGACGATGCGGGTGATCTTCTGGCGAAAGGTATATCCGAGACTGTCGGCTGCATCATGCTGGCCGCGATCGACGGCCAGGTATGCGGGCCGCAGGACTTCCGACAGATAGCCGCCATGGTAAAAGCTCAGTCCGACCATCGCAGCGATCGTCGGCGAGAAGAAATCTGCGGAGCCGAACAGGGCCACCAATAGGGGGAGCCCGTAGAACGCGACGAACAACTGGAGGACGACGGGAACGCTGCGGGCATAGGACACGTAGAGGTCGGTGAGGTGGCTGACCACTGGTATCCTGCGAATCCGCAATGTTGTCGCAACGAGCGCCAAGCAAAAGCCGACCAACATGGCGGTAAACGTAATAGCGAGCGTCAGCGGCAATGCCGAGAGCAACTCGGGAATCATAGCAGAAACATCCACTTTGAAACGCTCCTTCTTGCAATTCAGCCTTGCCGCTGACGATATCTACTTAGATCACATCATTTCATATACTTGACGATGCCTTCGCCAAACCATTTCTGCGATAGCTTTTCGATCGTGCCGTCGTCTTTCAACTCCTTGAGAACTTTGTTCACGTCATCGACCAGAACCTTGTTTTCATCTGACCTGTGAATAAGCATATAGGTGTTGTTGCTGAAGACTGGTTCGGACGCCACGATGTCGAGCTTCTTTTCATCGATGACGGTCTGCTCACCAAGATTTGAAGGCAGGACCAGCGCGTCGAACTTGCCGTTCTGAACCTCATCCAAACGGTTTGGATACGGGATTCCGGCGCTCGACGCCGTCACGTCAAGCTTGTATTGCGGATTTTCTTTTTGCCAGTTCATGATGAATTTATAGGTTCCGCCGCCAGCCGTGGTCGGAACGATCCTCTTGCCGACCAGATCTTTCATTTCTTTGATGCCGCTGCCCTTTTTGCTGTAGATCTTCATCAGGCTGGCGCCCATGGGGTTTTCCGGAATGAAGAACTGCTTGGCGCGCTCGGGTGACTTGTAGTAACCGCCGACCGCGATGTCGTATTTGCCTGTGGCCAGGCCGGTTTCCTGCGCGATGTCGGAGACACCTTCCATTTCGAACTTGTATTGCGGCAGCTTTGCGTTGATCGCCCTCAGCAGATCGGGTTCATACCCTTGCGGCTCAACGCCGAGCGCGCCCCAAGCCAATGGCTTGGATTCGGCAGAGGTCGCGATCTTGATTGTCCGAACGGTCTGACCGTAGCTGATCCCTGCTGTCGCAAGGGCAATTGCGATGCCGCCGGCGACGGCCAGGGCATAACGACGCGAAAAACTGGATTTGATTGCAGACATTTCTTGGGTTCCCTTCTTGTTGGATTATTGAAAAGCGAGTTCAGACTGCAGGAATTGAGCAAGTCGCGGGCTGGAAGGCGCATCGAAGATCTCAGCCGGACTGCCGTCGGCGGCAACCACGCCACGATCCATGAAGACGATCCGGTTCGAGATGTTCTTTGCGAATTGCATCTCGTGGGTCACAAGCAGCGAGGTGATGCCGGACGACGTGACGTCCTTGATCACCTTCAGGACTTCACCGACCAATTCGGGATCCAGCGATGATGTCGGTTCGTCGAAGAGCATCACATCCGGCCGAACCGCCAGCGCACGTGCGATGCCTGTACGCTGGAGCTGGCCACCTGAGAGCTGGGACGGATAGCTGTCCCGCTTCGCTGAGAGGCCGACCCTTTCGAGCTCTCGCAGCGCGATTTCACGCGCCTCGTCCGTGGACTTGCGCTGCACTACGACCAGCGGATCCATCACGTTCTGGAGGACGGTCATGTTCTTGAAGACGTTGAATTGCTGAAAGACCATCGCTGTCCGGAGCCGGATCGCCTGGACAGCGGTCTTGTCGGCGCGCTGATAGTCCATCCGAATCTGGTCGAACGCGATGGTTCCAGATGCAGGCTTAACCAGGTAGTTGATGCATTTCAGCAGGGTGGTCTTGCCGGTGCCGCTTGGGCCGATGATTGACACAACGTCACCTCGCTTTACCGAGAGATTGACGCCGTTCAGGACCTGCGTGCTTCCGTACGACAGTCTTATATCTTTGAGGTCGAGCATTGCTGGTTGGTGTCCTTCAGAGTGTGGGACGGAGTGCCTTGATCGCATGCGACATCATCACCCGCTCTCCGCATGGCCGAGAACGTGCATCAGCCGGTTTGCCCAGCCGAAGATCGATATGGCGTGGATCAGGTCGATGATCTCGCAGTCATCCATGCCGACTGATCGAAGCGCGGCGATATCGTCTGTCGTCGCTTCCGACGGTGCTGCCGAGAGGCGGCGGGCAAAGCTGTAGATTGCCGCATCGCGTGGGCCGAGCGCTTCAGGTTTGTCGAGATACAGCGCGGTGACCACCTCGTCGCTCTTGGTCAGTTCTGCGTGCCTGCGGGCGTGAACAACGGCACAGAATTTGCAGCCGTTGACCATCGAGGCGCCCAACGCGCCAAGTTCCCGATCGGGACGGGCGAGCCCGCCCTCGACATACATGATTGCGTTGAACAAGATGGTGCGGGCAAGATAGCTTTCCGGATCATGCACAAGGGTCCGTACATATTCCGAAACTTTCTTGGCCGACGGCGTAACCTTCATCGCATCGAGCTGTTCCGGCGTGGCCTCGGATAGCTCGACCGGCGCGATGTACGGATGCCAATTCAATGGCTTCAGACGAACCGAGGAGATCATGTCGACCTCATCAGGCGCAATCCGGACGCCACCCGTGTCTGGAAGTTGACAAAAGCAATCAGTTCGGAGAGCGCGACGACCTGAGGATTGTTCAATCCAGCCTTCTCCAGGAGAGCGATATGGCTCGCTTCCGCGCTTTTCGGTGTCAGAGTGATCAGGTCAACATGACCAACGATGGTCGCCAAGGGTTCAATCAAATCCGTTTCCCCTTGGGCCAAGGCCAGAAGCTGCTCAGTCGGGTCAAGCTGAGCCAGCTGCACATCATACTCGGCCATCAGGATAGGATCGGCATTCAGGGCGGCCATGCGGCGGGCCAGAGCAACCCTTAAATTCGGCGCCAGCCCCTGATCGTTTGCCGGCTGCAGGACGGAGAGGCGACATTCTTCCGCCCCTCGCACGAATTCCGGCCGAAACCGCCGTGCGGCGAAAAGGGTATCATCCGGTGAAAGGCCGGCAGCCTTGTCCATCGCGTCGATCACCACGCAGCCTCCTTCTGCAGCAAGGGTGTTGAATCGACCCATTCGTCGCCCAGAAGTTCGGGCGTGTCGTAGGCGATCAGATTGGCGAAGTGGGTTTCGACGTCCTCGGCAAACAGCGATGCGGCAATGCCGCGGACCAGACGGTCGGCCCCGGCGCTGACGGCCGGGATATCGCCAGAGACCTTGCCATGGGTCAGCATGGCGGCGTCGTTGAAGCAGTGGATATGCGCCAGCATCGGGCAGGAGCCGGGGACGTGTTCGCGAAACTCGAAGGCCGGACCGAGATCCGGCGCGTCCGACATGCCTGCACGAGCCGGCCCCATATCCGGCCTATATCGGCCATCCGACCAGGTGCGGATATGTGGGGCGATCGCCGCAAATTCCGGGCGGCCGCTGAAGTCGTTTGAAAAGCCGGTTGCCGCGATCAGAAAGTCGTAGCGCAACGGCCCCTGCGTGGTTTCCACCAGCAGGGTCCCTGTCTCCTCCTTCACCGCAACTATGCCGCAGTCGAGAAGGAACCGAGCATTCGAGTGGCGAGACACGCGGAGTGTCGATGAACGCGGCGGCGGTGTCTGGGTCGAGGCGGTATAATCGAAGAATTTCCACTTCCAGGCATCCGGCAAGTGATGCATGCCGAGTACGACACCCGGGCTGCCTATGCCGGTCAGCTTGTTGATGCGCGGCATTTCCTTGCGCCGGATCAACATGTCAACAGAGCCGGCTCCCGCCTCGAGTGCCGTTGCGGCATTGTCCATGGACGAGGCACCGGCGCCGATGACAGCGACACGCTTACCTTTCAGCGTGTCGAAATCGATGTCGTCGGCGGAATGGGCCCAATAGGCGCGATCGATGCCGCTGAGGAAATCGGGCACGGCAAAACCGCCCAAACCCGACCGACCGGTGGCCAGAACGAGACGACGGGTGAGAACCCGGCCGGTTTCCGCGCCTTCGATATCGATCGCAATCAGATCTCCAACGGCTGCCAGTCCGGTCATGCGCACGCTGTTGCGCACCGGCAGGCCAAGAACCTTGCGGTACCAGACCAGGTAGTCCATCCACTGGCCCTTGGGGATTTTGTCCAGCGACCGCCAGGCCTCAACGCCCCATTGCGCCGTGAACCAGGCGCGGAACGTCAATTGCGGCAGGCCGAGCGACGGACCGTGCAGGGTTTTTGGCGACCGAAGCGTTTGCATGCGGGCAAACGTCACCCATGGTCCTTCGAGCCCGGCTGGAGCCGCATCATAGGCCACGACATTGGTTATCCCGGTCAGCACCAGCTTTGCCGTGGCAGCAAGTCCGCACATGCCGGCGCCGATCACCACGACATCGCGGACCGGCACGCCATCGTGCGAACGCGCGGGAACCCATGGCTTGGCGGGCAGTTCGAGAAAGTCGAGATCTTGCGCGAGCTGTACTTCGAGCGCAGCAAGACCTGTCGACGTTGGCGCGGCGGGGATATGCTTCATATTCCCGTTCCGTGATTTGTACCGGACGCAGGATCGGTCACCAATTGGCCAGCCAGGGCCGGATCGAGTTTCTTGAAGCCGACGATCGACCGTTCAGCCACCGCCTCGACCGCATCCATCAACGCCTGAGCGACTGGACGAAGCGGGCGTTTCTCGGCAGCCACAACGCCCCAATAAAAGAGAACGGTTGCGTCGATCGGGCGGATGACGACATCGGGCAGGGCGACGCCATAAGCGGTGAGGGGATCGATGACGGCCGCCGCACCAGTCTGACGCACGATCTGTAACGCGCCATATGCAGTATTCGTCCGGATCACTGGTCCTGTGTCGATGCCCCTGGCCGCCAAGGCTTTTGAGACATGCAACTGGAAACGTAGGGGGTTGAGCAGTGTGGCGACGCGGCGACCGGCAAAAGCGGAAAGCGGTATGACGTCAAGTTCAGCCAGCGGATCGTCCTCCCGCACGGCAGCAACATCAGGCGCTGAATAAAGCCGCAGGACATCCAAACCAGGCGTATCGAGCGGCAAGCTTGAAAACCCGATTTCGGCACGTCCGCTCCGCACCTCCTGGGCGACGATTGAGGGGAGGAACTGCCCGAGATGCGTCTCGTGCGGAAGTTCGACACCTTTGAGCTCGGCCATGGCCGTTGGGATCAAGCCAGTACCGATCGCGGAAGTGGTAACAATCTGCAGGATTCGCCCTCTGCCGGCGGCAATCATCTTGGCCCGCGCGGCAAGCTCGGTGAAAGACATCAGCAATCGTCGCGCCTCCTCCTCGAAGGCGGCGCCTTCTTCAGACAGCTGCACCCGGCGACCGACCCGGTGCAGCAATTCGAAGCCGAGTTCTGCCTCGAGGTCCTGAATGGTGCGTGTCACCGAAGGCTGGGAACACCCGAGCATCTCAGCAGCCTTGGTGATGCTGCCGTTGGCGGCAACGGCAAGGAAGCTCTGAAGGTCGCGGGTTTCCATGTTCTCTCTACATACGCAATCCGTATGATTGACATCGTCTCATTCATTTTTGATATATGTCAAGCGGAAACGAATATTCGCTGAGGCATGTTGCAATCGCGGGCTCAGGCCGGAATCCCATCGCCAGAAGCCGACGATGGCAGATGCGGCTCCGATTTGTGGAACCTCCTAGTGAGAAATGGAGGCTGCAAGGCCCGCAACAGGAGGGAATTTATGCGCGTAAGCATTCTTGGCGCCGGAGCGATTGCTTACGGCCTTGCCGCCTATCTGGCCGAAGCGGGACATGACCCTATGCTTTGGTCGCCTTCCGGAGAACGCACCAAGGCGCTGGCCGCCGGTGGATTGCTGAAGGCTACCGGAGCTATCAAGGCAACGACTAAGGTGCGCATCGCCAAGGATTGTAAAGACGCCATTGCCGATGCCGACGTCGTCATAATCGCGTTGCCGGCTTACGGCCACAAGATGGTGATGGACGCTGCCACTCCTTATCTAAGGGACGGAACGCCGGTTATCATCAGCTCGCACAGTTCCTTTGGGGCACTGTATCTCTCCAAGCGGCTTGCCGACCGGAAGGTTAGGCTGCCGATCGTCGTCTGGGGTACCACGCTCGTGACCGGGCAACAGCGCGGGCCAGCCGAAATCGATGTTGCAACCGTTCGCCAGAAACTGGATGTCGCGACGCTGCCTTTCAGTGCTCAGGACCAAGGGTTCGAGCTTTGCACGAGCTTGTTCGGCGATCGTTTCGTCAAGCGCGACGGCATGCTTGCTATCGCGCTCAGCAACCTCAATCCGCAGAACCATCTCGGGATCGCTCTTCTTAATCTCACACGCATGGAGAAGGGAGAACAGTGGAGCCAGGCCGGAAACGTCACCCCGGCTGTCGGCCGCTTTATCGAGGCTCTGGACGCGGAACGATTGGCGATCGCCGCCCGTTTTGGAATTGCCGTGCGCACAGTTGAAGAGCATTTTTCATTGTCGTTTCACGTCCCCATGGCCACCGTTTCGGAAATGAACCAGGAGATGGATCGCCAAGGCCGCGGCGGCTTCGGCCCGTCAACCATCGAAAGCCGCTATATTCTCGAGGACGTTCCGTTCGGGCTGCTGCCGACCGTTTTGTTGGGGAAGATCAGCGGAAATTCAGCGATTCTCCATGAATCTGGAATTGCCATATTCTCGGCGGCTTACGGTCGCGATCTTAAGGGAGATAATGATATTCTTCCCGCGCTGGGCTTCGAGGGAATGGCAAAAGCGGACCTCGAAAACCTTTGCCGTAAGGGATTTTAACAAGTTTCCACAGTGGACTGGGACATAGGCCAAGTGCCCGAAAAACCACCGGCGCTGGTTGCCGGCGAGCACGACATGCAGGTTCCTCGGCGAGCGCCGGGAGATGTCTCCAGGAACTCAGCACGAGATCGAATGGTCCCGCCCGGCGGTGTGAGTGGGTCTGTAGCAGGGTCCGTCATCGAAACCCAGTGCGGCATGGTTCCATCAGTTGCCAGATGCCTGAACATTGCATCAACTGCGCAGGCGCTTCGCGCCTCCATCAAGATACCGGCCATGCAGGCGCCGACAGTCCGGAACAACGAGTGTCGTAGCCCGTTCAGGATAAGTGGTTCGTCCACATCAGCTACGCGAGATAGACATGTTCCGATTTCTAACGTTGGCAGGGACCATCTTGGGTCTGACGATGTCGCCGGCGCAGGCCGCCAGTGATGCGGATCAGGCTGTCGAACAATTTCACCGTACCTGTCTGGCCGAGGGTCCCAATTTCGAGCGCATGATAGAGACCGCGCACGAACGCAGGTGGACACTTATTGCCGAAGCAGGCTTCGCCGAACTCGCGCCAATCGCTAATCCAACCTCAGTGGAGGCATGGCTGGTGGCCGAAGCGGAGGAAGGATTGCCAGCAGGAACCATCATCGGCACCACCAAGGCAACGATGAGCGGCAAACCGGTGCAGACGTGTACGCTGGCATTTCCCGATGTCGATCAAGAAGCATTTCGGAAGAGTTTCTTCACCCGTACGGATGCCGAGAAGATTGCCGAAGATCGCGATACGGAGGAGTTCTCGCGTCTCTACATCCTCGTTGCCGGCGGACGTAAGCAATTTGTCCGGCTGGTGGTCGTGCCTTCAACGCCACCAGGAAACCCGCGCGTCGTTGCCAGTTCGATCATGGCCGACTGACATGTCATTCCTCCCGCCCCCGTGCTCCTCTGGAGGGCGAACACTGCGAAATGTCGCGAGCAGCAGAAGGTCGTAGATAATTTTCAGCCCACCGGCGATGATCAGGGGCCAGCCGAAGCTGGAGACGGCAAGGAGAGCCCCTGCGAGGACTGGACTGGCGGCCGCCGCGAGGCTGCGCGGGACGGCGGTGATGCTCGCCGCGGCAGCCCGCCCTTCGGGCGTCACCACGGCCATGACGTACGATGTGCGAGTCGGCACGTCCATCTGCGACAGCGCGCTTCTAATCAGCAGAAGAGCGATAGCCGGAGCGACGCTCGGCATGAACGGGATGAGCACCAGACAGAGGCTCGACGGAAGGTGCGTACACACCATGGTGTTTACGAGTCCGATCTGCTGGGAAATTCGCACAGCGACCAAATAGGACGCAGCCGAAAGGACACCCGTCCAGAAGAAGATTGCGCCGGTCGCGGCGAGCGACAGGCCGAACCGTTGAAAGAGCCAGAGGGCCAACAACGATTGGACGACGAAGCCGCCTGCGAAAGCGTCGAGGCTGAAGAGCGCTGCGAGTGACAGAACGATGGAGCGAGACCTGCGCAATGGCTGCGCCGACACTTTGCCTGCATCAGGCGCGTCACTCGGCAGCCGCCGATAGAGGAGCACCGCCGCCAACCCAAGTGAGGCATAAAATAGAAAAGCTGCCTGGAGGGCCTGCTTCATTTCCAGGCCGATGGCGTCGCGGAGAAAGTCGGGCGCTCCTGCGGCCAGCGCTCCGACGGCGCCGGCGAAAGAGCCGATGAGGCTGTAGCGCGCAAAGAGCGCCGTGCGGTCGCGGTCGGTGACGCTCTGCGCAAGCTGCGCATGTTCGAGCGGTAGAAACACGCTGACGTCCCCTGAAGATGGGTTCAGCGTGCCGACGAACGCGATGAGAAGCAGCGGCCAGAAGTCGTGAACGACAGCGAAGACGACCCCCGTTGCTATCATCAGGACAGCCGCTGCGGTCAGCAGCGCTCGACGGGAGAAGCGATGCGCGACGATCCCAACAGCCAGGGTGAGGACGGCTGAGCCCGCGAGCGTCGCCGTCGACAGGGTTCCGATCTCGAAGGCGTCGAAGCCGAGCGTGGCCAGATAGGCGGGAAGCAGGATGCTGACCAGACCGTCACCGAACGCCCGCAGTCCCCTTGATATCAGCAGGTTCGCAGCAGTCGGCTCAGCACCGGCAGGAAGGAGCCTGAAGCGCCGCTTCGAAATAGCTTTGCGCAAACCGTGCGCGAGCCACTGTAACGTCAACGATGCCTCCTCACCACTGGTAAGCGGCGCTGGCTGCACGGGTTAGATGGCTCCCGTTGCCATCCCGTAGAGCAGGCCGAGGATCGAACAGCCGACGAGCACCGGGAGCATTCCGATCTTGAAGCGAAACACCGCTAGCAGCGCACCCAATGTCAGGACGAGGGACGGGACATTGACGGAGCTGAATGCGGGCACATCGACCGTCATGCCGAACCCTTTGACCTCGCGCAGTGCTCCAAACAGAACGTGAAGCGCGAACCACACCGCCAGGTTCAGGATCACGCCCACCACGGCTGCCGTTATGGTCGCCAGCGCGGCGGACAAGGCCTTGTTGCTGCGCAACGTTTCCACGAACGGCGCACCGACAAATATCCAGAGGAAGCAAGGTGTGAAGGTGACCCAGGTGGTGAGCAGGCCGCCCAACGTTCCAGCGAGCAGCGGATTAAGCGATCCCGGCGCTCGATACGCGCCCATGAACCCGACGAACTGGGTCACCATGATCAAGGGGCCAGGCGTCGTCTCCGCCATGCCGAGGCCGTCCAGCATCTCGCCTGGCTTCAGCCAGCCATATGTATCGACAGCCTGCTGCGCCACGTAAGCGAGGACGGCGTAGGCGCCTCCGAAGGTCACGACCGCCATCTTCGAGAAAAAGACCGCGATATCGGCGAAGACATTGCCGGACCCGAACAGCACGAAAAGGCCGAGGACAGGTGCCAGCCATAGCACCAGAAACACACCTCCGATCTTCAACGACCAGCTGACCGGCGGGCGAGCATGGGCAGGAATGCCTTCGCCGAGCGCCGATTCCGCGTCGGCGACCTGCTTGCCGCCGACCTTGCCATGGCCGTTGCCCGCCATGAACGCTGCCAGCCCGGCCCGCCCGCCGACGTACCCGATCACTCCGGCCGTCAGGACAATGAGCGGGAACGGGAGATGGAACAGGAAGAGCCCGATAAAGGCGGCGGCGGCGAGGCCTATCATGACCTTGTTCTTGAGCGCTCGCTTGCCGACCCGGATAACCGCCTCGAGCACGATGGCGAGGACGGCGGCCTTCAGACCGAAGAAAAGCGCCTGCACCGCGCCGACATTGCCTAAAATCGCATAAATCCAGCTCAGCGCCATGATGGCGAGGACGCCGGGCAGTACGAACAGTGTGCCGGCCACGAGCCCGCCTCGGGTTTTATGCAGGAGCCACCCGATGTAGACGGCGAGCTGCTGGGCCTCCGGTCCTGGCAGCAGCATGCAGTAGTTTAGCGCATGCAGGAACCGCGTCTCGCCGATCCAGCGCTTCTCCTCAACGAGGATGCGATGCATTACCGCAATCTGGCCGGCCGGGCCACCAAAACTCAACGCAGCGACTCGCGCCCAGACCCGCACTGCTTCGCGGAAGGGGATGCCATGCGAAGGTTCATCCCCCAGCGCATTCGGATGGACGGCATGGGCGCTGGTCATTGGTTCCCCTCACCCGCGCTTCTGGCGGAAATACTGGTAGAGATTGTCGAAGACCGGGCCGCCCTGCCCGATCCGCTGCTCGTCGCCCTTATTCGTCAGGGCGATGCCCGCGATCAGGCTGGCAATGCCCGTCGTCTCGTCGCGCCCGAACTTGCCGTCCTTGAGGTCGATATCATGGACGATCTCGGCGATGGCCTGCAGCGCCGGGTCATCAAGCCCGGCCCGGGTGAGCAGCACCTCGAAGCTGCAGCGGTCGCCCTCATGGGTGATCTCACCGTCAAACATATCAAAGCGCAGCTCTCCCGGCTTTGCCGCATAGCTCTTGCCCGGGACGAAGCGGATGACGGCGTCTGGATCAATGAAGCGGCGGATTAGCCAGCTGCAGGCCATCCGGTCGACGTGCACGTCGCGGCGTGTCACCCAGATCCGGCCCTTGAGGTCAGTAATCGGCTCAGTCGCCTTTGACTCCTCGGTCATGGGCCGGTCCTCCACGAGATGCGTCTCGAGCTCGGCGAGCAAACCCTCGACCGCGAGGCGACCTGTGGCGCCGAAGAAGTCGATCGTGTCCACCTCGGCGAGCCGCTTGCGTATTCGGCCGAGCTGCGACCGTGTCTCCGCACGCTTTTCCGGCGTGGCGTTCGCGCCGATCTCGGCGGCGAGACCACGCGCTTCCTTGGCGATCTCCGCATAGTCGGCATCACGCGCCGCATCGAACAGCGCCTGGACCTCGGCATCCGACAATCCGTCGACGAGACGCGCCTCGCATACCATCGCCTCGCCACCACCCGCGACGATCTCCTTCAGGAGCCACTCGAAATCCTCCTGCGTCTCGGCATTGGCCGGCAGTGCATAGACGGTGCTTTTTACCGCGACCGCGCCGATGCCTTGCAGCCGCCGCCAGATCTTCACCCGGAAATAGGCCGGCTTGCTCGGCAGCCGATGGATAAGGAGCAGCCAGCGCTGTTCCGTCGTTTCCCCCTCACTCATAAGTGAACCGTATCACGTGCAAGATTAAATGCAACACTTGTATCATTATTTGTTCAGGCGTAGCGTTGGCGGTCTCGCAGACTGTCCCGCTGACGCCTGACAGGAGGTGCCGAAATGAGAGCTTCGGGTGGGGCTACCCAGTCAGGATCATCCGCGACTCGGACCCTTGGACGCACCGCAGCTAGGCTCATGACTGCCGGCATGATTATCGGGACGGGTATTTTCGGTGCCCTTGGTGCGACCGCCGAGCGGGCCGGTCCCGCCCTTCTCCTGGCGATGATTCCAGGAGGGCTGGTATGCTTGGCCACAGGTATCAGCGGCGCGCAGCTCGGCGTCAATTTCCCCAGACATGGCGGTGCGTTCATCTGGGCACGAGCGTTCCGTCTCGACACGGTCACCTTCCTTGCTGGCTGTTGCTATGTTGGACAGGGCATTGTGGGCACGAGCGTGGTATCGCTCGCCTTCGCTTATTACTCAGCACAACTTATTCCTGGCCTGCCCCTACATTTGACGGCTGGCGCGGTTGTACTCGTTGTCATGGCACTGAATTCCTTCGGTATCTCCTTCACGAGCAAAGTCATTATTGGCCTGATGCTGGTCATCGTTGCGCTGCTGGGCGTATTCGTCTTCTTCGCGGCTCCGCATGTAGAAGTCGCTCGTTTGGCCCCGACACTGGATAAGGGGCCATTCGCATTTATGGCGGGCGCCGCGATCTTCTTCTGGGCTTGGGACGGCTTCATGCGCACCGCCATTATGGCGGGCGAAATTCGGGATCCCCGAAAGGCCATTCCCTTCTCCATTCTAGGCGGCATTGCGATCGCCGCCGTCGTCTACTACGCCGTGGCCGCTACTACTCTGGGGGTGCTTGGCGCAGAGGAAATGGCCAAAGATGACGTACCTCTCTTCAAGGCAGGTATGCAGGCTATCGGGGTCGTGGGGCGGCTGGCTGATCCTGGGGGCCGCATGGACAGCATCGATTAACGAACTCGTTAGCGATCTGCTCAGCGTCTCGCGTGTGGCGCTCGCGATGGGCGAGGCGCACGAATTGCCGAAATGGCTCGGCGAGGTCCATCCGCGCTTCAAGGTGCCGCGTCACGCAGTACTTGCCGTCGGCGTGCTCGTCTTTGCAGTGGTGCTGGTGTTCGACCTGCGTCAGGTTTTGCCGCTCGCCAGCTTTTACCTGCTGGTTTGGTTTGCCATTACCCACTACGCGGCTCTGCACTTAAGCAAGGAGCAGCGCCTATTCTCGCCCTTCTTCGCTTGGTTGGGCCTGGCTTGCTGCTTCACACTGCTCTTTTTCATACCACTCCTGCACCTTATAATTGGAATGGTGACGCTCGCGATGGCGTTCGGCACTCGATTCATTGTGCGGCGCCAACCGAAATTTGGTTTCGGCTAGTGCTAGATGAAACGAGGAGGTCTAAGATGCTCAATACCCAAGCTATTGAATCCCTTACCGGACTGAAGGGACAGACCACGGGGGACGTGCTCAAGTTATCGGTCCCGCGCAGTGAAATGAGAGTGACCCTGGACGGCTTTGAGATCATTCCGTTTATGGGCCTCACCTCCTGGGTCAGTTTTAAACAGGGGGCACATCATGCCACGTTGATGGGCGACATCGTCGTGCTCGAAGATGAAATCGAGGACGCGATGGCCGCAGCGATCCAGGCGAACCTGTACGTAACAGCCCTACACAATCATTTCGTCCGCGAACAGCCGCGCGTGATGTTTATGCATGTCGAGGGTACGGCTGATGAAACTGCGTTAGCGACAGGAGCGCATAGGATTTTTGAAGCGATAAAAATCGTGCGCCGGAAGCATCCTGTCGAACCTGCCATGAAGAAAGTGAACAGTAGCTTGGACGCGCCGCCGCTTGAGGCGATTGTCGAGCACAAGGGCGAGAGCAAGGACGGCGTGCTCAAGTTTGTCCTGGGGCGCCCATCCGTGCCCGTCGTCTGCACACGCTGTGGCGAGCTCAATATTGATGCGGCAATGGGCTACAACACATGGCTAGCCTTTCAGGGCACGGACGAGCGCGCCGCGGTCTGCGGCGACTTTGCGATGCTGGAAAATGAAGTCCGTTCGGTCATCCGTGAACTGCAAGCTGGAGCGATTGAAGTGATCGCGGTGCACAATCACATGTTCTTTGAAGACCCGCGGATCATCTTCTTGCACTACTGGGGCATCGGCAATGCTCAGGCGTTGGCGCAGAGCTTGAGGCGGGCGCTCAACACACAGCAATAGTCTGTTGCAGTCGCCACAGGAGTCACGCGACCGCCGCGCGCTCGCGATTGATGGCAGCGATGATGTATCGAGTGAAGAACTTCGGCGCAGCGCTCGGGTTGGCGGCGCGACGGCGGTGGGAAGGTCGGCCTGGGTGGCGGTTCCGTCGAAGTTGCCATACTCGTCGATCCTGGCGGGGCCGAACGGCACATCTCTTGGGAACTGCCGTTGGCATCGATCCAGTCGATGTCACGGCGGACCCCAAACACGGGTCGGCCAAGATCGAAAACCTATCTCCGGATCAGCGGCCGAGCAGGGTAACCGCCAGCGCGGCGCCGATGTCCAGAACATGTCCCGCCTTGGCTCGCAGGATTTCGGTGCGCGCCATCAGATCTTCACCCGGAAGGCCGGCTTGCTCGGCAGCTGATGGGCTGATGGATAAGGAGCAGCCAGCGCTGTTCCATTCGGTTCGCCATCACTCATAAATGAACCGTATCACGGGCTAAATAATATGTAACACTTGTATCATTCTTCATCCAAGCGTAGCGTTGTTGGTATCGCAGCAGTAGGCCGCGCTGTGTGGCGCCAACCAAAAGGGAGACAAGGCCATGAAATGGGTTACCCGCGAACGTCCGGTCATCGACCGTATTGCTTGTCCCTGGCTGATCGCCCGCTTCATCGACAAGGAGCCAGAATTCCTGTTCGTGCCGCCGGATCGGGTGATCCCGGTTGCCCAGGAGACTGGCGCTACACCGTATGACGTGCCCGGTGTCGAGTTCACGCATGTGGGTGACGGCTGCAGTTTCGATACCTTCGTCTCGAAATACGGCCTCGAGCGCGATCCGGCGATCGTGACGATCGCCTCGATCGTGCGCGGCGCCGACACCGATCGGCACGATTTGACGCCACAGTCTGCGGGGCTGCTTGCGATCTCGATGGGGCTCAGGGACGTGACGCCCGACGACCAGGAAGTGCTGAAGCACGGCTTCGTCATCTACGACGCGCTCTATGCCTGGGCTTCGCGCCGCAAGGCGGAGACGCACAGCTGGCCACCTGCCATGAAACCAGCTGTGGCTTGACCGGTGGGCGATTGGGGGCAGATCACAAGGAGAACTCCCATGCAAGCAAAACTCATGAGCGGCGCAATGCTGATTGCGGTCTCGGCGCTGCTCGAACCGGCATCGGCTGCACCCAATTGGCAAATAGTCGCGCAGACACTCGGCAAATCCGGAACGGAAATGCCTGGCGGCGTTTACAGGGTGGGCTTGCCACGAACCGACCTGAAAGTATCCCTCGATGGGATATCCCTGAAGCCAGGATTTGCGCTCGGAGGCTGGATCGCGTTCGAGCCAATGGTGAACCAGGCGATGGTCATGGGCGACATCGTTCTGACGCAGGACGAGGTGAACCCGGTCATGAAGAAGCTACAAGAAGGTGGGATCGAGATCACTGCAGTGCACAACCACCTGCTGCGCGCGGAGCCGATGACGCTCTACATGCACGTGTTCGGCCAGGGTGATCCCGTCACGCTCGCCACTGCGCTTCATGCCGGATTGGCGTTGACAAAGACCCCGATGGAGAATGCCGCGTCCGGTGCCTCGCAATCGGAAGCATCCACCCAGCCGATCGACACGGCGGCCGTCGACAAGGCCATTGGCTACAAAGGTAAGGTCAATGGCGGCGTCTACCAGTTCAGTATCCCGCGCGCCGAACCGGTCAAGGAAAATGGTATGGACGTGCCGGCCGCCCTGGGCTCGGCCTTAGCGATCAACTTCCAGTCGACGGGCGGTGGCAAAGCAGCGATCACGGGTGATTTTGTGCTGACCGCCAAGGAGGTCAATCCGGTTCTCAAGGCAATGCAGGATAACGGCATCGAGATTACCGCCCTGCACAGCCACATGCTCGATGAAGAGCCGCGGCTCTTCTTCATGCATTTCTGGGCGAATGACGACGCGCAGAAGCTGGCAAAAGGCCTGCGCGCGGCCCTCGATAAAGTCGCCGTCAAGAAGAGCTAGATATTGGGCCTCCGCGCGATCGCACGCCGGGAGGGAATCAGCCGATGTTGATGCGAAGCCGGATGTCTGACAAGGTGCAAATCGCTACACGGCAAGAGGGAGGATATGCCCTTCAGGTCGGTGCGTTGACCAAGCGCTATGGCGAGCAAACCGCGTTGGCGGATGTTGCCTTCAACGTGGAGGCCGGCGAAGTTCTCGGTCTTATCGGGCCGAACGGCGCCGGCAAGACTACGCTGTTGGAAGCGATCGCCGGCCTTCTTCCGGCCGACTCGGGAACGATTCTCCGGCACGGCGCCTCTCTGCCGCCTGCATCGCGCCGCAGGTCGATCTTCTTCCTTCCCGACGGCCTGCGGCCCTGGCGCGACCAGTACGTCGAACATGTTCTTGCGTTCTTCGCTGATGTCTACCGGACATCGCACCTCGACGTCGCGGAGACAGTCGGGGCCGTCGGACTTGCACCGGTGTTAATCAAGCGCGTGTCTGAATTGTCCAAGGGGTATGCCCGTCGACTGATGCTGGCGCTTGCCCTGATCACGCCGCATCCCTTGCTGCTGATGGACGAGCCCTTTGACGGCTTCGACTTACGACAGACCCGCGAGATCATGAGCGTGCTTCGCAAGGTCGCGGCGCAGGGGCGCAGCCTCGTCCTCGCGATACACCAACTGCTCGATGCCGAGCGCATATGCGACCGTTTCGTCTTGCTCGCGGACGGCCGCGTACGCGGCATCGGATCCCTGAGCGACCTGCGGGCGCGTGCGGGAATTTCCTCCGGTGGGTTGGAGGAGGTTTTCCTTGCGCTCACCTGAGACAGCCGTACCGCTCGGCGCTCCCTTCGGCCCCTTGCTGGCCAAGGAGCTGCGGGAAATGGCGAGCGGCCGGCCGCTCTGGATAATGCTGCTGATACTCTGCCCTCTCATCGGCTTCAGCTTCTTTCAGGCCGTATCGCTCTATAGCAACGCGAGCGCCACGGCGCTCGACGCGTCGGGGCTCGCGAGCGCGCTATCACCGCTTGACGGCGTGTTGGTCCCGACGTTCGGTGGCTTCTACGTCGCCGTCACACTGCTGTTTCCCTTTGTTGCCATACGCGTGCTCGGCAACGAAAAGGAGTCCGGCGCCTTGCGGCTCCTGATCCAACTGCCCTATCGAACGCCGACCTTGATTGGCGCGAAGCTGGTTGCCGTCTCGGCAGCTTGGCTCATTGCCGCGGTGCCTGCGATCTCTGCGCTCGCGATTTGGGAGTTCATGGGCGGACACCTGTTCGTTGCCGAGACGCTGAATCTTGTTCTCGGACATTTGCTCTACGGGCTACTGGTCGGCGCCATTGCATTGTTCGCAGCCGCGCTTGCCGAGAGCGCGGCAACCGCCGCGATTGTCACGCTCGGTTTCACGATTGGATCGTGGGTCATCGACTTCGCGGCGGCCAGCCAACCCGACCTCCTTGGCTGGTCGTCGTGGCTGTCGCTCACCCAAACGCTGCACACCTTTGAGCTCGGATTGCTGTCGATCAGTCTTGTCGTCGGGGTGCTCGCTGCGATTCTTGGTTTTGCTGCGCTCGCTACCATTTGGCTCCCGATGGGCGTTGCCCTGCGCACCAAGGTTGCACGTTCGGTCGTCTGCATCGCGGCGACCTGCCTTGTGCTGGTCGCTGCAGCCCAGATCAGATGGTCGGTGGATTCGACCGAGGACCGGCGGAACTCTTTCTCGCTAGCCGACGAGCAGGCGCTGGCGCAGCTCAGCAAGCAGCTGACCATCACCGTTCACCTGATACCTGAAGACCCCCGGTATGCGGATTTGCAGACCAGCATCCTGTCGAAGCTCGAGCGGATCATTCCCCGGATTATCATCCGTCCTGCAGGCGACCAGCAGAGCGCTGTCGGCAGCGCAAGCGACGAGTCGTATGGTGAAGTGGAGTACGGCTACGGCGGCCGGTCGGCTGTCAGCCGATCGACGGGCACCGAGGAAATTCTGCCGCTCCTCTACGGGCTCGCAAACGTGCCCCTGCTCGCACCGGTCACAGGAACCGACGACTATCCAGGTTATCCGCTCGTCGCCGCGCCCTGGATCGCGCTTCCCTGGTTCCTTGGCGGCCTGCCGCTGCTCATCGGGGTCGCCTGGTGGCGGTGCCGCCGGGTACCGACCATCGAATACGCTTCAAGCCAGAAGGAGATCAGCCGTGAAAATCTCACATAGCCTCGTGACAGTCGCCGCAGCTGCCGGCCTGGTGGCCTTGCTGCTGCCAGCTTCTGCCGGCCAGCGCAGCATCGTGAACTTTTCGGACGAGGAAGTTGGCGCAGATTCGAAGGCTATGCCCGGCGTGGTGGGCATTTGGCGGATTGAAACTGAAGGCGACAACAAGGTGTTGGCCGTCGATGGCCGCCAATGGAAGGAGGGGCAGACCTCCGCCGGCCTCGCCGACAAGGCACGGGCGCTCTATGGGGAGCGGTATGCCGAGTTTCTCGACCGCGTCCAGGCTTATGCATACTTCCCCTACGCGGTCTTTGAACGCACGCCAGATTTCCGCGATGGAGAGATCAGCGTCCGCTTCGAAGGCATCAGCGGCCGCATCGACCAGGGTGCAGGGATATTGTTCAACCTTAAGCCCAATGGCGACTATCTCACGATTCGCGCCAACCCTCTGGAGAACAATCTTGTCTTGTGGAGGTTCGAAAAGGGGAAACGCTCGTCGGTGACCTGGGTCAAGAACACCCCAACCTCAACCCATGAATGGCACGACCTGAAGGTGCGCATCGCCGGCACCAAGGTCGAAGGCTATGTCGACGGCAAGCTCTACCTGCAGGACACGCTGCCTGAGCCGGTGACCGGGCGTGTTGGCTTGTGGTCGAAGGCCGACAGTCACGTGTATTTTGATGACTTCACCGTAACTCCGGCTGGTTAGCCGGTACGCTTTCAACCAGCTTTCAAAGCTATCGGCGGTAAGGTGCGCCGGAGTCCGGTCTTCCGGGCGCCCGCGTTTGGCCCGGTAACGGGTGATTATTTCCATCGCACACGAGACTCAAAAGGCGGGCCGGGTTTTTGCGAACCGATGCGTTCGGAACGATCGGAGGCCCGCTTCGTTCTGATCCGATGGACTGGATTAGACTAGGCCTCCTGGCGTTGGCGGGGTTCCTCACCTGGACGCTGAACACCCTCTCGGCCGGAGGCGGAGGTCTATTGCTGATCCCCGCCGTGACTTCCATCACAGGGAGCGCGGCGGTTGCGCCGGTCATCACCTTGACCGAGCTCATCGGCAATCCCGTCCGCGCCCTGGCCTTTCGGCGCGACATCGATTGGAGCCTGGTCCGTTGGTACCTGCCCGGCGCCATCGCCGGCGCCGCGGCGGGCTCCTGGCTGTTCGCTAACAGTCGGGCGGAATGGCTCCAGATACTCATAGGGATCTATCTGATCAGTGCAGTCTGGGAATTTCGCGGCGGGGCGCGCGAGCGGAGCTACCGAGCCCGCCGCTGGTGGTTCCTCCCGGCCGGCCTGATCGTCGCGCTGTTGTCGGCGCTGATGGGCACGGTGGGACCCGTCTTGAATTCGCTCTATCTGAACTACGGTTCGGAGAAGGAGACGTTGGTCGCCACGAAATCGGTGAACTCGTTTGTGACCGATGTCGTCAAGATCGCAGTATTCACCGGACTCGGCGCGCTCGGTGGTCAGGCGGTCATGTACGGCTTAGCCGCGGGTTTGGGCGCCGCGCTTGCCAATCTGCTGGCCAAGCCCTGGCTCGAACACCTGAGTGGACGACAGTTCCGCCGCCTAGTGGTCGCGCTCATGGCTGTGAGTGGAGCGCTGATGATCTGGAACCAGCACAGCTTCGTTGTGCAGGCCTGGCGCGCGGCCACAGGAATGTCTTAACAATGTCGATGTTGGCTGGAGCGCTGCGCCGTAGCTTGGTTTGCCGGTCGCGCGATACGCAGAAGCTGGCAAAAGGCCTGCGCGCAGCCCTCGACAAGGTCGCCGTCAAAAAGAGCTAGCGCTTCCCGTCCGCGCGCATCATACAGGGCTCTTCGAACCAGCCGACCTAACCAGCTCAGCTTCGAGAAGCTTCGTGAGATTAGATCACGCTCAGGGTCACGGCGGCAAGAACCAGATAGCGGCCGACCTTGGCGACGGCGACAAGCAGCAGGAAGACCCTGAAAGGCTCGCGCAGGACGCCGAGACCACGGTCAGCTTCGCGAAACGTTCAGACGCAGAAACGACATCTTTCAGATAACAGGGCGACCCGCGCTATCAGCCAGATGACAGGCTGCAACGCCGCCATGCGGCACCGATCGCAGCATCGGTTCCTCGACACGGCAGACATCGATCGCCACCGGACAGCGCGTGTTGAATCGACACCCCGGAGGCGGCGCGCTCGGGCTTGGCGGATCGCCGGCGAGAATGATCCGGCGGCGTCCAGCTTCGATGCGGGGATCGGGAGAAGGAACAGCCGACAGCAGCGCCTGGCTGTAGGGATGGGCCGGCTCGCGAAACAGCGGGCGGGTCAGGCCGGCTTCCGAGATGCGGCCGAGATACATCACCGTCACGTCCGAGCAGACCTCGCGCACGATCGCCAGGTCATGCGCGACAATGACAATGGTCAGGCCAAGCTGTTTCTGCAGCGACGTGAACAGGTTGACGATCTGCGCCCGGATCGAAACGTCGAGCGCGCTGAGTGGCTCATCGCAGACCAGTATGGACGGCTTCAGCGCGAGCGCGCGCGCAATCGAAACGCGCTGGCGCTGGCCTCCGGAAAGCGAGCGTGGAAGCCGATCGAGCACCGTCTCAGGCAGCGCAACCAGGTCCAGAAGCTCGGCGATGCGGCGCCGGCGCTCGACTGATGAACCGAAGCGATGGATCTGCAGCGGTTCCTCCAATGTCTGATAGACGGACTGGCGGCGGCTCATCGATCCCAGCGGGTCCTGGAAGACGAACTGGACTTCGCGGCTGAACGACTTCCTGTCCGATTTCAGCCATTCGGCGCGATTCCTTCCTCCAATCAGCACGGTGCCTTCGCTCTCCTTCTGCAAACCGACGATGGTACGGGCCAGCGTGGTCTTGCCGCAGCCGGACTCGCCGACGATGCCGTGGAACGCGCCACGCGCGACCGTCAGGTCTATGCCATCGACCGCCCGCACCGCGCCGACACCCGACCGGTTGGCGAAATGCACCTTCAATCCCCTGACCTCGATCGCTGCGGCATCAGACATGGACGGCGATCCCCTCTCGTCTCAGCACGACCGGGCAAGCCACGCGGTGCGGGCTTGTCGACGCGGATATCGTCTGCAACGGCGGCCGGTGCTGCCGGCAACCGGCTTCGACCAATTCGCAGCGCTCGGCAAACCGGCAACCCGGTTCCAGCCGGATCTGGTTTGGCGGCAGGCCCGGTATCTCGCGGGTCACCGCGCGCTCGTCGGCGCGAAAATCCGGCACCGATGCGAGCAGCCCGCGCGTATAGGGATGGACCGGCCGGGTCAGCACATCCATCGCCGTCCCCTCCTCCGCCACTTGGCCGGCGTAAAGCACCATGACGCGGTCGGCGACGGAAGCGACCACGCCGATGTCGTGCGTGATCAGCACGACCGCGATGCCATCCTCGCGCTGGATCTGACGGATGAGCTCCAGGATTTGCGCCTGGACCGTGGCGTCCAGCGCCGTGGTCGGCTCGTCTGCGATCAGCACGCGCGGCCGGGCCGCCAGCGCCAGCGCGATCATCGCGCGCTGCAGCATGCCGCCCGACATTTCGTGCGGATAGCGGTTGTAGCGATCCTCAGGGTCCGGAATGCCGGAGCGTGCCAGAAGCGAGACCGCTTCCTTGCGCGCGGCCTCATGCGACAGGCCGGCGAAGCGGCGCGCCTGGCGGGCCAGCTGCGGGCCGATTTTCAGCATCGGGTTCAACGCGCTCATCGGGTCCTGGAAAATCACGCCGAAATAGCGCCCGCGCAGGTCCGACAATTGCCGGGAACCGATGCTGAGCAGTTCGCTTCCGTCGGCTCGCGCCGATCCCTTCATGTCCACGGTCACGCCCTCGGGCAGCAGACCGAGCGGCCCGAGCGTCATTACGGTCTTTCCCGAACCGCTTTCGCCGACGACCGCGACCGTTTCTCCGGGACGGACGTTGAACGACACCCCGTCCACCGCCCGCACCGAAACGGTGGTGGCGTAGAGGTCGATGACCAAATCTTCGATCGAATAGATCGGCTGACCGTCGCTCATGCTGAAGTCGTTCCCGTTTCGACGGCGTTGCGCTCCGCTTCTTCGCGAGCACGCGCCCTTCGGCGTCTGCGCAATGTCGCGCCGCGAACCGGCCGCGGCACCTTTTGCAATGCGAAGGCTTCGCCCAGAAGGTTGAAGCTGACCACGACCAGCGTCAGTGCCAGCCCGGGCAGCACGACGAGGCGCGGCACCTCCTCGATGTAGCTCATGCCGTCGACCAGCATCTGGCCCCATTCCGGTGTCGGCGGCGCGACGCCAAGTCCGAGAAAGCTGAGCGTCGCGATGGCCAGCACAAGCGCGCCGGCGTCGGCGCTTGCGTAGACCACGACAAGGGCAAGCACATGCGGCAGGATATGGCGGGCAAAAATCCAGAGATGACCGGCGCCCATCACGCGGGCCGCCTCGATATAGGGCTGCTGCAGCTCGGCGGTGACGACGGCGCGGCTCATGCGGGCATAGTTCGCCCACCACGCCAGGGTGAGCGCCGTGATCATCGACCAGTAGCCGGTGCCCAGAATGCCGATCAACGCCAGCGCGATCACCAGGCTGGGAAGTGCCAGCGCAATATCGATGATGCTGATAAGGACGAGCTCGACACGGCCGCCGACATAGCCGGCGAAGGAGCCGATCGTGACCCCGATCGCCAAGGCGGCGACAAGCACGATCACCATCGCCACCAGGGAAATGCGGGCGCCACCGACGATGCGGCTGAAGACGTCTCGGCCGAGATAGTCGGTGCCGAGCCAATGGCTCCAGCTCATGCCCTCCAGTGTCGCCGAATAGTCCTGCGCACTTGGATCGTAAGGCATGATCACAGGAGCGAAGATGCCGATCAGCACAAAGCCGATTACGGGGAGCAGCACCAGCCACGGCCAGTCCTTGATGTCCCTGATAGCAGAAATGTTCATCGCCTTATGCTCCCCGCGCCCGGCGCATTCGCGGATCCGCGACGATGCAAATCATGTCGACGATGAAATTGACCATGACGAAGAAGACGACAAACAGCAGCAGCACCGACTGCATGCCGATGAAGTCGCGGAAGCGGATCGCCTCGATGAAAAAGGCACCGACGCCGCGCAATGCAAATACCGTCTCGACGACGATCGATCCGATGATCATCAGCGTGAATTGCGCCCCGAATGTCGTCAGGAACGGAATGGCGATGTTGGGCAGCGCCTCGCGCAGCAGCACCTGCGTTCTGGTATAGCCCTTGGCGAAGCCGGTTGTCGCAAACGGCCGCGACATCGCTTCCTGGAGGTTGACCCGAACGACGCGGCTGAGAACGGAGGCCGGGAACAGCGCGATCGTCACCCACGGCAGAAGCCATGAGGTGAAGCCGCTGGTCCCGAAGGTGGGTACCCAGCCCAGCATCACCGAAAACACGATGACCAGCAGCGCCGCCACGAAGAAGTTCGGGGTCGACGCGCCGATCAGCGAAAACGCATGCAGGAACCTGTCCATCATGCCGCCGTTGCTGACGGCGCCGGCAATGCCGAGCGCGATCGAGAAAATGAAGGCGAGAACGCCGCCGCCGGCAAGCAGAGCCGCCGTCATCGGGATGCGGGCGGCAAACTCCGACGAGATCGGCTTTCCCGTTCGCAGTGAGATGCCGAAATCCCCGGCCAGCGCGCCGGAAAGCCAGCGTCCGTAGCGGATCGGCAACGGGTCGTAGAGACCGAGCTCGTTGCCGATCTTGGCGATCATTTGCGCGTCAGCACCAGGACCTGCCGCACGCTCGGCAATGAGCGCCGCAACATTGCCCGGAGCCGCCGCAACCAGGGCGAATGTCAGCGCGGATGCCGCCAGGATCAAAAGGCAGGCAAGCAGCATCCGTCGCAGGATCGTGCGTTTCATCGTCAGGCCTCACTCGGGCTCGAAGTCTTCAGGCCTTCAGCGTGATCGCCTTGAACGGCAAGTCGTAGTCAGTCGCCGGAAGCGAGAAGTTCTCTGCGCGCGGATTGTGAGCCCACAGCCGCTGGCTGACGACAAGCGGACAGATGGCGGTGTTGTCGTGCAGCCAATCGTAGAGAGCCTGCATCTTCAGGTCGCGTTCGGCGCCGCTCGCCTCGAGCGCAGCCTTGACTACGCCGTCGAGCGCGTCCGAGACATAGATCTTGCCGTCAGGCCCGCTGTCCGCCGTCGAGACGAAGGCATTGCCAAGGGTCCCGTGAGGGTCATAGGGCGCGCCATAGGTGGTGAAGAAAGCGAGATCATAGTCGAAGGCCGGACGCCGTTCATGCATGGTGGCATTGTCCACCGAGGAGACTTGGACCTGGAAACCGACCTCGGACAATTGACCCTGGATCATTTCGGCGATGCGCCGCGATCCCGGCAGGGACTCTTCGGAAACCAGAAAGTCGATGGTCAGAGGAGAGCCAGCCTTGGTCCAAGCACCGCCGCTGTCGACCCAGCCGCCATCGGCGAGGATCTTCTTGGCCGCCGCCACGTCGCGCACCGGCACGTCATGCCGCTTGCCCGACGAAGGCACGTTCGCCGGGAACAGATCGGCGGCCGGGTCGGCAAAGCCTTCGAACAGGACCTTGGCGATCGCCGCCCGGTCGACCGATGCATAGACGGCGTCACGGACGGCCTTGTCGGCGATGATCTTCGACTTCGGCGAATAGCCGAGCAGCATCGTCGCGGTGCCCGGCTCGGCTACGACCTTCATGCCGTCGCTTTCCAGCGCGCGAGCGCGGCGCGGCGACAGCGTCGCCACCCAGTCGCCGCCGATGACATCGAGGTCGCCTGAGCGGAGGCCGTTGGCGCGAGCGAGTTCATCGGGAACCACCTTCAATTCCATACGGCTGAAAAGCGGCTTCTCGCCCCAGTATTTGTCGTTGCGAACGAGGCTGGTGCCGCTCGAATCGTATTTTTCGACGATCCATGGACCGGTTCCGATCGGCGCCGTCTGCTTGCCATCCTTGTCGACTGCCTTGGGCGACAGGAAACGAACTGGGCGGACGATGGTGAGTTCGAGGAGTGCGGCCGGCACCGGCCGCTTCAGCTTGACCGTCAGTTTGTTCGGTCCATCGGTGACGATGCTGTCGTACGCATCGGAGATGCCTATCCAGGAGAAGTCGCTCACCCCCATCCATCGCTTGAGGTTCCATTCGGCTGCGGTGGAATCGAAGGGCGTGCCGTCGCTGAAGGTCACGCCTTCACGCAGATCGAAGGCGATCGAAAGCTGATCGTCGGCGACTGTCCATTTGGTGGCAAGTCCCGGCTCAAGCGCGCCGTTCTGGCCGTAGTGGATCAGCGCATCGAAGACGATGGTGTAGGTGCTCAGCGTTGAAACATTCTGCAGCAGGTCGAGATCGCCGGTCTCCGCAGCGATGGCAATCTTCAGCGTTTCGTTGGTTTCGGAAAAGGCGCTGCGCGGAAAGGCGGCAACGAAGGCAAGGCCAGCGGTGGAAACAAGGAAATTGCGGCGGTCGAGAGTGATCATTTCAGTTCCCCATTTTTGATTGATTGGTGGCGATTGTACACATGCATTCCCATTTGTATAGACATATTCGGCGCCAATCCAAGTTGGCGCGCAGCGCTGCGCTTGGCAAAGGAAAGCGCCATCCCGCGTAATGTCGCCGTGCCGGCGCGGGTCTCGACAAGCGCTAAGTCCAGCTCAGCGTCATCGCCCCCAGCGCGAGGTAGCGGCCGACCTTCGCGATCGTGACGATCGCAAGGAAGCTCCAGAATGGCTCCCGCAGCGCCCCCGCCACGACCGTCAGCGGATCGCCGACCAGAGGCAGCCAGCTCAACAGCAGCGACCATCGTCCATAGCGCTGATACCATCGCGTCGCGCGCGTCAACGCGGAGGGCTTTACCGGGAACCATTTGCGGTTGCGAAAGCGATCGATCCCCCGGCCGAGCCACCAGTTGACGATCGAGCCGAGCACATTGCCTGCGCCTGCGAAAGCGATGAGCAGAGCCGGAGCATGGCTTCCTGTCAGGAGCAGTCCCGCAAGGGCTGCTTCCGATTGCATCGGCAGGATGGTCGCCGCCGCGAACGCGGTCAGGAAAAGACCGCCATAGATGGCGAGCTCGCCAGGCATTTCGAGCTCTCAGCTTGCCCTGGGCCATTTCGGGTGCCGATCATCGACGACGTAGCCATGCGAATGCTCATAGCCCGCTTCCGACCATACTGCGTCGCCGATGTGCCGGTCGTCCTTAGGCAGATCGACATGCGTATGCACAAGCACGTCGGGATCGTGTTTCGGCCAGAGCCAGATCGCGGCAAGCAGGGCTGCGGCGCCAATGATGCCGAGCAGAATGAAGGTGAAGGGCAATCCCATTGCTGCACCGACGCGCCCGGCAATGGGATAGGTGATCAGCCAGCAGGCATGCGAAAGCGCGAATTGGGCAGCAAACAGAGCGGGCCGGTCGACGGCATCGGCGGAACGCCTGATCAATCGGCCCGAAGGCGTCTGCGCCAGCGAATAGCCGAGCCCCAGCACGAACCAGAGCGGCAGCAGCAGATAGTAGCTGCCGGCGAGCGGTCCTACCAGCACGCCCGCGACCAGGATCGCGGCGCCCGAGAGCATCGCAACCCGGTCCGGGACGTTCTCCAGCAGCCGCGGCAGGGCAAGGGCTGCAATCATCGATCCGCCGCCGAAGGCGGCGAGCGCCAGCGCCGTGTCGCTTTGCGAGAGGCCGAACTGCGCCTGCACCAGGACGACCGTGTTGACGATCACCATCGCGCTTGCCGCCGCGACGGCAACGTTAAGGGCCAGCAGCCCGCGCAATCGCGGCGTCGCCAGATAGATGCGGATTCCGCGCGTGGTACGATCGTAAACGCCGCGCGGCTGCGACGGTTTAGGGCTCGGCAGGACCACCGACACCACCAGCGCCGCCGAGGCGAGAAAGCCGATAACCGTACCGGCGAACAGGCTGTGGAAGCTGATGACGGAAAGCAGCGCCGCCGCCAGCATGGGACTGACGACGCTTTCCAGGTCATAGGCCAGTCGCGACAGCGACAGGGCCCGCGTGTAATCCTTCTCCTCGGGCAGCACGTCAGGGATCGAGGCCTGGAAGGCCGGAGTGAAGCCTGCCGACGCCGACTGCAGGACGAAGATGAGAACATATACCTGCCAGACTTCGGTAACGAAGGGCAGGAACACCGCGACCGCAGCCCGGATGAGGTCGAGCGAAACCAGCATGGTGCGGCGCGGCAGGCGCTCTGCGAACGCAGCTGCGACAGGCGCCACGCCGACATAGGCGATCATCTTGATGGCGAGCGCCGTGCCGAGCACCGCGCCAGCGTCGTCTCCCGCGAGATCGAACGCCAGCAGCCCGAGCGCCACTGTGGCAAGGCCGGTGCCGATCAGGGCGATGACCTGGGCCAGGAAGAGATGACGGTAAGTGCGATTGGCCAGGACCTGAAGCATATTTGTCTTCTTGCAGCGGATGACGGTTCGTCGAGAACTGGCGCGAACGGCCTGCCTGTCTCAGTGATGGTGACCTTCCGGCTCGACCATCTTGAACGGCAGCACCTGCTCGCGACCTTTCGCGGCCAGGATCAACCTCGCCTGGAACTCATGCGGCTCGGCAGGGGCGACGGTGCTCTCAAGCCGATGATGGTTGTCAGCGGCGGGCTCGAGGCGAAGCGTCTCTGGCCCTTCGGGTCGGTCGATGATCACCGTCGCTGTCAGATCGTCAGCGTGGCGATCGATGGTCAGCCGCATCCGCTCGCCAGCCGGTGTATCGACGATTTCCAATGTCCCTGCAGCCAGATCGCAGGCGACCTTGAACGGCTCCGGTGCATGATGATGAGCATGAGAGGTTTCCCCCCGCTTGGCGGTCGAACCGGCTGAGCTTTCGAGGCGGACATTCGCCTGCGCCAACGCCGGCAAGTGGGCGAACAGTTCCTCCTTAAGGGCTTCGCTGACGCCCAGTACGTCTTTGGCCGTCGCCGCATCCGGAACACTGATGGCGACGTCGGCATGTAGGCGATGGCCGATCCAGCGCGCCTGCACACTTCCAACGCGCTCGATGCCGGACACATGTTCGGCGGCATGATGGATTTCGTCGATGATGCCGGGCTCCACACCATCGAGCATGCGCGTCAACACGGCTTTCGACGACTGCCAGACGATGGCGAAGATCGCCGCGGTGATCAGCAGTCCGATGATCGGATCGGCAAGCGGAAAGCCCAGCCACACGCCGATAGCGCCAAGGACGACTGCCAGGCTGGTGAAGCCGTCGGTGCGGGCATGGTAGCCGTCCGCGATCAGCGCCGCGCTGTTGATCTCTCGGCCGACGCGGATGCGAAATACGGCGACCGCTTCATTGCCGATGAAGCCTATGAGGCCGGCGATGGCGACCCAGCCAAGAAATGCGATGGGACGCGGATTGATCAGCCTGTCGATCGCCTCATAGCCTGCGACGATGGCGCTGAAAAGAATGATGAGAACGATGACGATCCCGGCCAGATCCTCGACGCGGCCCAGGCCGTAGGTGAACGCCTTGCTCGGTTTGCGGCGGACCAGCATGAAGGCGATCCACAGCGGGACGGCGGTGACCGCGTCGCCGACATTGTGGATCGTGTCGGCCAGCAGCGCCACGCTGCCGGAGAGGAACACGACCACAAGCTGGAGCGCTGCCGTGACGGCCAGAACGACGAATGACCATTTGATTGCCCAGATGCCGCGCGTCGTCGTGGCGATCGTCGGATCGATGACGCCGTGGGTGTGGCCATGGCCGCCATCACCATCACCATGATCATGTCCATGGCCGCCGAAGCCCTGCGTCATCGGACCGAAGCCGAACCAGTCGCGTATCTTATCCATTATGGTGTTCTCTCACAGGTACTTGGTGATATCCTTGAACTCGTCGATCGAGCGGCGCTGCTCGCGCGCCAGCGGCCCGACGACGTCTTCAAGGCAATGGTTGAGATGATCCTGGATCAGGGTCTTCTTGGCTTGCGCGATGGCCCTCTCGACAGCATGGAGCTGCTGGGCAAGATCGAGGCAGGGCCGGCCCGCTTCGATCATTTCGATGACGCCCTTCAGATGTCCGCCAGCCCGCTTCAGGCGCTTGACGATATCGGGATGGGTTTCGTGGGTATGAGGCTGCTCGCTCATCTCTTGATACTATCCTCTTGGAGGGGATACAACAAGCCTCAAAGAGGCCTCGATTCCGGTGCAGTCAACAACCATTCGTTAGGATTTTGGAGAATAATCGCCGTTCATGCCGAATCGGATCCACAGCACAGTTTTTTGTCTGGTCATCGCTTTAGCGATGATGTTCGGCGTGCTGCGTCCTTTCGGCTATTCGACCTCACACGATCCGATCGCGATTGCCACCGCGGTTGAACGTCACGGCGGAGCCGCCGCGCAGATCGAAGATCATGACCACGCACACGATGACGGCGTTGCCGACGAGCAGAGCGCTGGCCATTTTCACGGGCACAATGCGGCCGACCACTCGCACGAGACGGCGAGCACGCCAGCCGACTTCGCACCGACCGTTCCACAGGTCGAACGGGGCTGGCTGAATTACCCGCCGACTTTCATCGATCCGGGCACGACATTCCGGCTCGAGCGACCGCCGAGACCATTCCTCGCCGCATGATCGCGGCCGCTCGCGCGGCCACCCTCAACGACGAAGATTGGAAATTTTATGCAAGGACCCTTCGACCGGGGCCACTGGCGACCCGCCCTGCCCCTGCTTATCGCTCTGCTGACCCTGCCGCTGCTCGCCGGGGCAGCCTTTGCCCATGCCGTCGCCGCTGGCGACAAGGGCTACATCCAGGAAATCTCGGGCATCAACGTGCTGCCCTTCATCTATCTCGGCGCCAAGCACATGGTGACCGGATACGACCACATCCTGTTCCTGTTCGGGGTGATCTTCTTCCTCTACCGGATGAAGCATATCGGCATCTATGTCAGCCTGTTTGCGCTCGGCCACTCGACGACCATGCTGCTCGGCGTCTATTTCAACGTCGGCATCAACAGCTACATCATCGACGCCATCATCGGCCTGTCCGTGGTCTACAAGGCGCTCGACAATATGGGCGCTTTCCAGAGATGGCTCGGCTTCCAGCCGAACACCAAGGTCGCGACGCTGGTCTTCGGCTTCTTCCACGGTTTCGGCCTGTCGACGAAGATCATCGAATACAACATCTCGCCTGACGGCCTTGTGCCGAACTTGCTGGCCTTCAATGTCGGTGTCGAGATCGGCCAACTCATGGCCCTCGGCGCCATCCTGATCGTGATGGGCTACTGGCGCCGGACACGAAGCTTCTGGCGCCACGCCTATACCGCAAACGTCATCATGATGACGGCTGGTTTCCTGCTGATCGGATATCAGCTCACCGGCCTGTTTGTCGCAGCATAAGGAACCGAAATCATGTACAACACCGACCTTCCCAGCCGCGCCGATTTGCCGACGTCAGCGCAGCTCAAGCGCTCCACCTTCATTGCCGCGCTGACGGCGTTCGCCTTGCTCATCACGGTCGTCATGCCGTCCGAGTATGCGATCGACCCGACCGGAGCAGGCAGATTGCTCGGCCTCACCAGAATGGGCGAAATCAAGACACAGCTGGCAGCCGAGGCGGCAGCCGACGAAATGGCCAGCGCGAAGGCACCAACCGAGCGGATGACGCAAATGGTCCCTCCGGCCGAGTTGATGGCGCGCATGGACCGAATTGAAAACCTCCTCGTCGCCCTGACCGCCGAACGGCCTGCTTTGCAGCCGTCGCCAACTGGGGAGGCCGTTGCCCAAGACAATGTGACAGTTGGAGAGATCGCTCCTGCCGAGGCTCCGGCCATTGCTACAACGCCTGCCACCGAAGCAACCTCGGAAGCCCCGATCCAGCCAGATGGAAGGCAAGACGAGCTATCCTTCACGTTGGCGCCAGGCCAGGGTGCCGAAGTCAAGCTCGTCATGCGGCAGGGCGCCAAGGCAAACTTTTCCTGGACAGCTGACGGTGGCGTGGTGAACTTCGAGACGCACGGCGATGGCGGCGGTCAGTCCGTCAGCTATGAAAAGGGTCGCAGCGTTCCAGCTGACGAAGGTGCCATTGAAGCCGCCTTCGATGGAAATCACGGTTGGTTCTGGCGCAACCGCGGTGGCAGCGACGTGACCTTGACGATCCAGACTGAAGGCGACTACATCGACATCAAGCGTATGATCTAGCGCATACAGGGTCGCCCGGCGCCACTTCGAGCGTCGGGCGTCACCTATCCGTCTGTTCCACCGACGAGCGCAGATGCACGTCGAAGCTTTGCGCCGCGACGAAGACACGGCTGACCTTCAGGTAAACGGGTCTTGATCCACCGCTCGATCTGGTTCACGGCATTTCAGCCCGACGTGATCTGCCAAACGGCTACGCCGGCAAGCGCCAAGCCGGCAGCGCCCTCAATGGCTCGGGAAATGGCATCGAACAGGCGTGGCCGGCTATCGAAAAAATGCACCAGACGTTCACGAAACAGGATTGACAGCACCGCAACGCAAGACAGCGTCAGCGCCACGCCGGCCATCATGGTGATTGCGAAAAGAATGCCGGCGACCGGAACGCCTCTGGATATCGCAAAGGTCATCACGAAAAGCGTCAGCGGGCATGGGATCAGGCCGGCCATGACGCCGACGGCCTCGCCCTCATGCTTGTGGTGATGGCCGTGGCTCAATGCGCGCCAGAGCATCCAAATGCCGATCAGGCCAAGCAGGCCCCGACTGACGTCTTCCAGCAGCGGGGCGCGGCCAACACTGCCCAGGGCAATCGATACCAACGGCAACGAGAGCGCCGCGATCAGCACGGCAATCGTTACATGCGTGAAGGAGAGTGTCAGCGACACCAGAAGCCCACGCCGGACGCTGGCGTCCGATCCTGCCAGATAGGTGGCCAGGACAGCCTTGCTATGGCCCGGCGTCAGCGCATGCGCCGCACCGAACAGAATGCCCATGGGCAGAAACGCCGTGAACGCCAGCCAACCGCCGCCGGCCGCAAGCAGTTTGATCTGCTCGGCCAGCGCCAGGTAAATCGTGCGTTGGAACTCGACCAGCGTCTGGAACATGGCCATCGAACCGGCTCCGGTCAGCCGCACGTCAATTCGAGGCGAGTCGCGAAAATCTTGCCGAGATCGGTCCCTGTCGGATCACTGAAGAACGCGTCTGTCAGGCTCTTCTGGTTCTGCGCGATGGCCGTGTCCGGATCTGGACGGACGACGGAACGTGAGCAGCCTTGCGGCAGACCGGCCACCGCAAGCTTGTCGTCGTCGGTAAAATCGATTGCCGTGTAGAAGGTCGGATCGTAGACACCGATACTGACTTTTCCAGCAAGGGCCAACGGGTCCTTCGGCTGCGTTTCGAACTGGACGACGAGTTGATCGTTTTCATAGCTGACGCTGAACTTCGGCGGTGGCGCCATCGTCACGTCCTTGCCGTTCAAGGTCACCATCTGAAAGTAGTTGTACTCGGCCAACGACGCATGGACGGTGAGAGCGACTTCATCGAGTTCCTTCGCATCAAGGACAAGGTCGGAATTCTTGTCGAATTCCATCAGCACAGTGCTGGAAAAGAGGTCGTCGAAACGCCAGAGATGCCGAAGCGACTTGACCGTCCTGTCTGGACCGACGGTCAGGTCCAGCTTCGCTTCGGCAAAGACATGCGGATGGGCGTTCGCTGCCGCGGTGGAAGCGAGCAATAGCGCCGCGCCGGATACCATGCCTGTCAGTTGCATTTTTCGCTCACATTTCGCTCGTCGATTCCGCATCAGGCAGGACACCTGCCATTGCAAGCAGGCCGAAATGGGACGGGCCAAAGCCCATACCAACCTTGATCGATCAGGGCTGTGTTGCTTCATCTAAGGAGGCAGCTACCCAAGGTCGCCCTTCAGCCAATGTTTGAGCATGATCACCGCGATACCAGCAAGGATTGCCAGCACTATCATCCAGATGATCTTTTGCCGATCGCTCAATTTCCTGCTCCTGATCGATTCAGAGCATTCCTATCGCGAGTTCCTTGCAAACGCAAAAAGCCCCGCGTCCCGTGCAGATAACACCAGCCGATCCGCCCTAGTCGTCGGCGATCGAGCTTGCAATGACCGTGTTCGATGTGATCCGGACCTCGGGAACGTCAAATAGACAAGTGCTTGCGATTGCCGACTGTCAATATGTAGAGTTTGGAAACTTGCATTCCGTTTCTGTCCCCGCCGATTGTTTCGGCATCCGTCCGGGCGAAGAAACGCTCCTCGAATGCCCGCGCGGTCGACATCGAATAGCTTTATGGAGCAAGTTTGCACGGACTTGCCATTCAAGTGGCTTTTGTCACCGCGATCATGGTTTTGGCCGGGAGGTCGTCACCGGTCGCCTCCCAGCCCTGGAAGGCGCCTACGTCACCGACGGGGGCAAGTGCTGCGTCGCCGGACAACGGAGTCCATCCGCGTCTCTTGGCCGCAGGACGGTTCGTTCGAAGTCAGGTCCATGGGCAAGACAAATACCGTGAAAAGCTTCCAACGCCAGATCGACATTTATCGGCACGCACCAGCGGCGATCTCAGGCATATAGCAGCGAGCGCCGGGATAAAGAGGGGCTTCGACATCAGCACACCGCAGGGTCAAAAAATGGACCCTCTGGCACGTTAGTCAAGAGTGCCATTTGGCGGGCCCAGCGGCTGCGACGAGATCGACCTCCATCCGACTGTCGGCGGCTGCGCCGTCGCGCCGTAGTATCATTCGCCAGTTATTCTCCGACGCGGTCCGCATTGAAGACCCGCGGTAGCCGTCGAACTTGTGTGTCCATTCCCTCGGCCCTCGGGAGGCTTCTCCACCAGGGTGGGGATCAAAGGAGCGATGAACGCTGGCCGGCTGGTGCTGGCAGTTACTCGTTTACGCATGGAATCGTGTCTAGGTCGCAGGCATATATCCGCGCTCCACACGTCCCGACGTTGGTTGAGATCGGCAGCCAGACCGGCCAGCCACTCTGTGCGCCAGGCGGATAGAGGTGAGTGTCGATCGCGAATTGCAGAAACGTTGCCAGCCAATAATTGCAAAGTCAGCGCGTCACGCGTACGGATCCATAAGCCCCAGCGCGCTTACATCCATAAGCACCCCAAACCCGATGATCTGCTCCAGCGCAACGTTGCGAGACAATGTGCCCAAGCTTTTGGCCGGTTCGGACTTCATGCGGCTGACCAGGGCGTATCGATTGTAGACCGCCAAACCGACCATCGCGACGAATAGGCTGATCTTGAACAGGAGAATTCGACCGTAGCTGTTGCGCGGATCGGGGAACGAGCCAAGCATTAGCCAAGTGGTCATAGCGCCCGTAAAAAAAATGAGCGCAACCGCCACCATACCAAAGCGGGAGAAGCGCCACAGGACGGTCTCCACGCTTGCGACTTCGGATGGATGCCGCCGCGCTGCCGCGATTAGCAGGCCGAGGGGCAGGAGGCCACCTATCCACGCCCCGGCACTTGCAACATGGAGAGCTTGAGTCAGTGAGGCTTGGGGGCCCAACGCCGCCGCGTGGCCCTGCCAACCCTCACAGGTCAGTAGCAAGAAAGCCGGCCCGACGATCAATTCGGGCCGCCCCGAGAAGCTGATCACCGGGAGCAGGAGAACGAGCGAAAGGCGAACAAACCAAACAGTTCCGAAGTCGCTTTCCATGAGAACGCTGCGCAAGGTGTCAACCATACCCTCGCGTCCGGAGAGCCCGGCCGTAAAGCACAGCAGCCAAATTGCCGCGAAGATTGCGGCCGCAAGTGCGAGGGCAGGATTGATGTTACGGGGTAGAGGCGCAAGCGCGGGAGCCGCGGTTTTGTCTAGCGCATAGAAAGGGAAGAGTGCCGACCCGAATAGAATCATCACTGAGAGGAAGTAGACCCACCGGGCGAAGGCCAGAGTGCCATCAACGTCCATTTCTACGGTCTGACTTCAAATTTGAAATTGCCCTTCACCTTGTGCCCGTCTGCTGACAGCACGTGCCAATCAACTTGATAAACACCCGGCGCAAGGGACCTTGATACAGGTGCCACCATGTCCTTATCGCGCACCGCGATCTCCGTGGTGATCTTCGCACCATCCGGCCCCGACAGATCGATGCCCGAGAATCGAGCCTCAATGGGTTCGCTAAAGCGCAGTCGAATCTCAGTGGGCGGAGCGGCAATGGTGCTATTGATCTCTGGAGTAGCCTCGACCAATCGAGCATGCGCAAGCGCCTGGCCGGATAATGGCACGCTCCACAGCGCAACTGTGGCGATCATTCGGATAGTTCGGTTCAACGCGAACTCCTCCCGCGATGACGGTCATCAAAGACTATGCACTTTCTGACGAATATACGAATATTTGGTGTTGCAGGGCCGCCACCGTTCGAGCTGTCACGAAATTTTCCATTTGCCGGAAAAGTGATGGGAGATCAGGCCAACACGCTACCGACCGCCGAGACTCTCGATTGAAGGTCACGGACGCCGCAAGCGTTTGTAATTATCAGGACAAGCGCGGGCGAAACAAGCGTTTGCGCCCGCGTGACTCCATTTCAGCTATTTAACCGGGATCATGAGATGTGCGTATGGAGTGCCCGGCCACATCACATAGGGCTTGGATGTGTCAGGCTTGGGGTCCGTCGGATAGCCCTGCATCATGTCCATTGCGTTGACGATCATCACATGCGGGCCGGTCTCTATCCAATTGTTGCCTTCCTCGGGCTTCGTCGCATAGGGATCGGTGTTGCTGCCATCGGTACCGCCGGACAGCATGTACATGAAGCCGACCTTGCCCTTGGGCGGTTCCTTCTTTTCCATCCATGCCATCGCCCATTCCATCGCGTTGGCATCGCCGCACATTGGGTCCGGGCCGGGCGTGGACGGGCTGTCTGGCATGCACCAGAAGCCGTTCTTGCCCTCGCGCAGGGTGCGCATGGCGCCCTTTTCATCCGCGGCGTAGACCGCAGCGCCGCTTGCCACGGCAGGGGGTGCAGCAGATTCAGCGCTCTTGATCATCGCAGCGTCGTCGGCGGCTGCGCCTTGCATCGTAACCAAACTGCCTGCCGCCAAAAGGGCAGCGACCGTCAGAAGCCGTTTCATGGCCGTTCTCCGGTTGAGTTGATCTTGTGCATGATGTCCGACGCACGGCTTTCCGAAGCCGTTTGTCGGTGATCAAACACTAGCAGATTACATGCCTCCGGACAATTTACGTTTTAGCGCTGTCTAATGTCTTTGCAGGGGGCGTGCTATTAAACGGGGGCCTTCAAATCGGTCACGAAACTCCTGAGGGTTCACTAACCAAGATGGTGCTGTTCAGCGAGTGGCCAAATTTGCGCGGTTTCCCAGCAACCTTGCTTGCGTCGTCAAATCGCCACCTGCCCAACCCTAGATTAGCCCGCGCATCGTCAGTTCAGCCTTCAGATAGGCATAATAGATCGGCGCGGCGACAAGACCTGGCATACCAAACCACGCTTCCATAAAAACCATCGCCAGAAGTAGCTCCCAGGCACGCGCATTGATCCGCGAACCGATGATCTTGGCGTTTACAAAGTATTCGAGCTTGTGAATGACGATGAGAAAGGCAAGCGAGCCGAGTGCTGCAAGGAAGGAGATGCTGAGGCTGACAACGACGATCACCGTGTTGGAGATCAGATTGCCGATGACCGGCAGAAGGCCGGCGACGAAAGTCAGCGCTATCATTGTCCTGATGAATGGCAGATCGATGCCGAAGGACGGCAGAACAGCGACGAGATAGACCGCCGTCAGAAACGTATTCAACGCCGAAATCCGGATTTGCGAGAACACGATGTTGCGAAAGGCCTTGCTCAGAATGTTGACACGATCTGCCAGCGCGACCGCCAGTGGGCCAGGCTCGCGCGATGGCGCCGCCGAGCTCACCGCGATCAAGCCGCCGATCACCATGCCGACGATAATGTGGACCACAAGGACGCCGACATCCCGCCCGACGAGTTGAAGCTGGCCGGCATGTTCGCGGAGCCACCGGGCCGCGAAGACTTCCAGTTCCTCGATGTTTGATGGAAAATAGGCCATCGCCCAGGTCGGGAGATGGACGCGCGCGGTATCGATGATCTCGGCCATCTTCTTGAGGAGCGTCACGACGTTCTCCGAACCGCCAGTCAATTGCGACATGCCGCTAAAGATAGCGGCGGCTATCAGGAGCGTGAAAATCAAAGCCACCAAGGTCAGCGCAAGGCTTTTCGTCAGGCTGTTGGAAACGCCGATTCGATGGAGCATCGGTGCGGCGAAATGAACGAGATTGAATACGAGAAGGCCCGAAAGCAGTGCCGGAAGCAGCCCGAGTTCGAGAACGGCGACGAGCGCAATGAGCGCGAGCAGACACGACGCGAGATAGAACCGTGAGAAAGTCAGCACTTTTCACCTGCAGAAGCAGCCAAGTCCTCTCCGGGTTTCATTAGCTTTGATACCCGGTGATGCGCAAGCGAACACGCGTTCAACACGTGTGTAAGGCTAACCGCCTCGGAGGTCCGATGCTTGCGCGCCAGGTCGCCCGCTTTTGCCTCGCCTCATGCTCACGCAGGACCGCGATGATCAGCTCTTCCGCAAACCGCTTTCTTTTCATCAGTCCGCCCTTCAATCGAGCCGGACTCTAATCTCAGATGGAGGAAATTGCCGGTGGCAGGTCAGCGCTCGAGAATGTTCATGCCGGTTGGCAAGAATGATCCTCTTGGTGGTGAACGCCGAAGTTCATTCCGCCGCGAAGACCATCAGATCCTCGAACGGGAACTCGACATGGTATTGGCCGGACGGAAGGGCATCCCGGGAATAGGTCCGGATGGTCAGGTCATTGCTTTCGAAAATGACTTCATGCCGATCGCCAAGGAAAAGGCTCTCGACGCAGGTCATGGCGATACGTCCAGGGCCGTCCTCCCCGGACCACGTCACCCGCTCAAGCCGGACGAGTGCGGTGACTTTGGCGCCGACGGTCAGCTCCTGCTGGGCGCTGCCCACAAGATGGATGCCGTTGGCGACAATTTCCGCACGGTTGCCGTTGATGGCGGTGACCACGCCGTCAAGGCGATTGCTGGCACCCATGAACTCTGCTGCAAACAGGCTCTTCGGCTTGTTGTAGATTTGCTTGGGTGTTCCGTCCTGTTCGATCTGGCCGCCGTTGAGCAGCAGGATGCGGTCGGCGAGCGCCATCGCTTCCACCTGATCATGGGTGACGCACAGCGCCGATAGCCCGAGATTGGTGATGAGGCGGCGCAGCCAGATCCGCGCTTCTTCGCGTAGCTTGGCGTCCAGATTTGAGAGCGGCTCATCGAGCAGAATCACATTCGGCTCGTAGACCAGCGCACGGGCCAACGCCACGCGCTGCTGCTGTCCGCCGGAGAGCTGATGCGGATAGCGCTCGCCCAGTTTGCCGAGGCCGATGCTGTCCAAAGCCTTCTGGACGCGGCTCGCAACATCTGCCTGGGATACTTTGCGCAGCTTCAGGGGATAACCCACATTCTCGGACACCGTCCGATGCGGCCACAGCGCATAGGACTGGAATACCAGCCCGAGACCGCGCGTTTCCGGCGCCAGATTGATGTTCTGCCCGGCATCGAAAAGCGGCTTGTCACCGAGCAGTATCTTGCCGCTGTTGGGTGTCTCCAGACCGGCGACCGCTCGCAAGAGCGTCGTCTTGCCGGACCCGGACGCGCCGAGCAAGGCGACGATCTGACCCGGTTCGACCGAGAAGGACACACCTTTCAGGATTTCAAGGTTGCCGTAACTGAGGCGCAGGCCGTCTATGATGATGTCAGTCATTGAGGCGGACTCCAAAGCGCATCGCGAGGGCAAGACCGGTCACGATGATGACGGTGTTGATGACGGCGAGAGCCGAGACCAGATCGATCGCGCCGGTGCCCCAAAGGGAAACCATGAGCGAGCCGATCACTTCGGTTCCCGGTCCGAGCAGATAGACGCCCGTCGAATATTCACGGGCGAAGATCAGGAAGATCAACAGCCAGGCCGAGAACATGCCGCCGCGGATGAGCGGCAGCGTGATGTCCCTGGCAACCTGGCCCTCGCTGGCGCCAACTGACCGGCCGGCTTCCTCGAGCTCCTTGCCGATCTGCAGGAGCGTTCCGGAAATCAGCCGCATGCCATAGGCGAACCAGACAATGGTATAGGCGAGCCATACCGAGATCATCGTGGCGCGCAGGGGTGCGATCGGCTTGAAGAACAGAAATATCCACAGCATGGCGAGGCCAGCCACAATGCCCGGCATCGCCCGCGGTATCATGGCCACGTAGTCGACGACTTTGGTCAGGGGTGCGCTCGAGCGATGACCGGCGAGTGCCACGGCAGTATAGGCCGCGATCGAAGCCGCGCCGCCGACCACCGCGACGCCGACCGTGTTGACAATGGCGCTGACGACATTCGGATAGTCAGCGAGATCGCGATAGTGATCCAACGTCAGCACCTGGAAGATATTCACCCCGACGCCCCAGCTTGTCACCAGTGAACGAATTGCGACGCCGCCCACCGGTATGATCACGGTGGCCGCGAACCAGGCCACCACAAGCGCGAAGGCCGGCCAGCGAAGAGCGCCCAGCCGGATGGGGTTGTGCCGACTGCCCTTGCCTTTGACGGACACATAGCGGCTGGCGTTGCGCAGCATGTAGCGCTGCAGCACCACCAGCGGCAGCGCGATCATGATGATCGCCACCACCACTACGGCCATCAACTGATAGGAAGGAACACCGAGCTTGTTGGTGAGCTTGTAGAGATAGGTGGCGAGAACCAGCACGCCTTCCGGATCGCCAAGCACCAGCGGCAGGCCGAAAAGTTCGAAACCGAGGAAGAACACCAGAACCGCCGCATAGAGCACCACCGGCATCACCATGGGCAGCGACACACTGGCGGCGACGCGCCAAGGGCCAGCGCCGGCGGTGCGTGCCGCCTCTTCGAGGTCGGCGCCAACGTTGCGGAGCGCCGCCGATGCATAGAGATAGACATGTGGGACATGGGTGAGCCCGGCAATGATCGCGATCGATGTCACCGAATAGACATTCCAGGGCACGTAGCCGATCATCGACTTGACCGCCAGCGAGACGAAGCCGACTGGTCCCAGTGTCATCACATAGCCGAAGGCCAGCACCACCGCCGACATGAAAACCGGGATCAGGATGATCGGCTCCAGCCAGCGCTTGCCCGGCACGTCGGTGCGCACGATGATGAACGCCAGCAGGATTCCCACCGGAACTGCGATCACCGTCATGCCCACCGCGAGCTTGAGCGAAGTCGTCAGCGCTAGCCAGAAATCCGCGTCCGCGAGGATGAAGCTGTAGGCGTTCAGCGACAGATGCGCGGTTTTCTGGAAGAAAGGCGCGGACAGAAAACTCTGATAAATGATCAGGGTGACCGGTGCCAGCACCACCAGGATGGCGAGGAGGTTGGTGCTGACACGAAAGACACGGAAGGGCATGATCGCCTCGAACAAAGCCGGGGGCCGTCCGCTAGCAAGAGCGCAAGCGCGCCGTTCCGATGGTTCTCAATAGCAAGAAGGGTGAGAGAGCCGACTGTGGAGGCACTCCCGATCAAGCGATTACTCGCCCTTCATGGCTTTCTGCCACTCGTTGAGGAACGCCAGCCGTGTCGTCTCGTCGAGACCTTCGAGCAGCTTGTCGTCGAGCGCGATCGGGTGAACGTTTTCACCGGCGGCGGCCTTTATGGACGCCAGCGTGGTTGCCCCTTCAACGTCATCACGAACGGCATAGAGCTTGATGTCGTCGGCGATCAGCTTCTGCGCGCGCGCCGACAGCAGATAATCTACGAATAGCTTCGCAGCATTGGGATCCTTGGCTTCCGCCGGAATGACGGTGGCGCGGGTGGTCACCAGGACATAGTCCTTCGGGATTATCACACCGAGGTTCTCGTCCTTGGCCTGCTTGGCGAGGCCATATGAGCCGAAGATGCCATAGGCGATGGAATGTTCGCCAGACGTGACCTTCTCGATCATCGAGCCGGCGGAGCTGTAGAGCTTGATATGGGCCTTGCCAAAAGCCTTGTTAAGCGCCCAGGAATCGGTCCAGTTCTTGGCGTCCTGGTTGTAGAAATAGAAGCCGACACCGGATTTTTCCGGATCGTAGGACGCGATCTTGCCATCATATTCTGCGGTCTTCCCGGTCATCAGCTTGAGAAGATCGGCGTGGGTTGCGGGAACATCGCCTTCAGGCACGAGACGCTTGTTGTAGACGAAAGTCACCGGGTCGGCGGTGGTACCATAGACCATGTCCTTGTAGGACGCCCAGGCCGGAAGGTGGGCCGCCTCCACGGATTTGTATTCCTGCGCATAGCCGTCTGAGGCAAGTTTGATCTGCAGATCCGGAGCCGAAGACCATGCGACATCTGCCGTGCCTTGGCCCGAAGCGGTTTCGGCAATGACGCGATTGTAGAGTTCGGTGGAATTGAGGTCGGAATATTCGACGGCGATGCCGGGGAACGCTGCTTCGAAGTCCTTGAGCAAGGGCTGGACCAGCGCCGCATCGGTCGTTGAATAGATGCTTAGGTGTCCTTCCGCGGTGGCGGCGGCCACCAGATCCTTGTAGTCGTCCGGGTACCCGGCGGGGATCTCGGCAGCGGCGGCAAGCGTCGCGAAAGCGGCTGACAGCGAAAACGCGGCCATCATCGTCGCAAGACGATTTTTCATTAGGGTCTCCTCCAAGTTCGCCTAAATCGTACTCCTCCAGGCACAAAGGCGAGTATCATCCTGACCTGTCACCAACCTGTCACGGCGATGTCGAGGTTTGCTCAGCCGACTAGGCCCGATGGGTCGTGATCAGATTGTCGACGACAGCCGGATCGGGCACATCGACGTATTGCCGAATTTTTGAAATCTTGGGGCGGCATCCTACGCGTCACGGTCGCTGGCCCTGCGCATAGATCATGGACTTGCTCCAATCCTCGATGAAGCGGCGGCGCAACGCCTCGTCCTGTACGGCAAGTAACGCAGGGCCGATGCGTATGGCGCGCGCGATACCAGACTCCCCAAGTTTTTCCGGGCCGTCCGCTCCCTCAGGCAATTGCCCGTTCTCGGCAAAGAAGAAGGCGCTATCCCTGGCAACCTTCTGTCCCCGGGCTGACAGAAGGTAGTCGAGAAATCGTTTGGCAACGCCCATATTCGGCGCCGTCTTCGGAATGAGCGCGCCACGACTGAGTATCAGCGCATAGTCCCGCGGGACAACGACCCTCAAATCGGAATTGCCCCTGGCCGCGGCGTAGGCATATGACCCGATCATATTGTAGCCTATATATAGGCTCCCGTTTGCAACGTCCTGAAGGGTCTCCGCGGTGCAACAACGCACCACAGTTTCCGCTCGGCTCATGCTTTCCAGAAGCCGACCGTAGACCGCCGTCGTCTGCCGCGCATCACTGAACGCCAATAGGTAGCCGATGCCCGAAAGTCGGATGTCGAACGTTCCGACCCGACCGCGATAAAAATCGATCCGCCGCCTGAGAAGATCGGCGAGTTCGATGTGGGTGCGCGGTACGTCGCCGGACGGCACGAGGCGGGCGTTATAGACGAAGACGGCCGGTTCGTAGGTAAAGCCGAATACCTCGTCGCGCCAGTTTGCCCAATTGGCGACATGCGCGGTTTCGGCCGACACGTGCGGCGCCGCGCAGCCGTCATTGGCGAGCTTCACGAGTTGGTCGACCGACGGAGACAACAAGATGTCGCCCAGCACCGTGTCCGTCCGACAGGCTTCACTGGCACTCCTTTGCAAGTCGTTGGTGACATATTCAACATAGTCGACTGCCACGTTGGGGAAAACGGACTGAAAATCCCGGATCAGTGGTTCCATAGCCGCCAGATCGGTCGCGGCGTGGATCGACAGTCGGTCCTTCTCCGGCTGAGACGAAGGGAAAAATGCGCTGCTTCCTTCAGCAGCTCTTGCCGCGTGACCGATGCATAAGACGACCGCAGCCATCAAACCGAATGTCGGCAATGTTCCCGTTATCATCCGGTCTTCTCCGTGGCGATGGGCAACGTCAAGGTGACGGTGAACCCTTGCGTGCCCTTCCCGCCATCCTTGCTTGTCTCGCGAAAGGTCAGCGCGCCACCGTGAGCCGCCGCAACCTCCGACGCGATGGCGAAACCAAGACCTGCGCTGCCGTCATGAGATTTGGACGTTTCGAAGCGCTGCGTGACCCGCTCCCACTCGCCCGGCGGAATGCCCGGTCCGTCATCTTCGACCTCGAGACGGGCACGCGTACCGTCGCTGCGTACTCTGACCTCAAGGCGCGACACCGCTCCATGGCGCAAGGCATTGTCGATGATATTGACGATCGCTTCGCGAAGGCTGACGGCGTCCGCAAGCACGACCGGCTCGTCGTCAGGCGCCTCGAAGGAGACGATGATGTCCGGATCGATAGTTATCGGAACCGCCGCACGGAAAGCGCGCCGTGCGACATCTGCCAGACCGTGTGGCTGAAGCTGCACGGAATCGGCACGATGGATGACCATGGCGTGGCTGAGCAACTGGTTCGTCAGGCGCGCAAGTTCGCTGGCGCGCTGCTGTACGCGATCGAGATGCTGGCGGCTCGACTTGTCCAGCTTGGCTTGACTCAACAGATCGAGCTGCGCCGTTAGCGCTGTCAGCGGCGTTCTGATCTGGTGCGCCGCGTCGGCGATGAAGCGCTGCAGGAGTTTCACGCGCTCGTCGAGCCGACTCATGAAATAATTGATGGAAGTAACGAAGGGCCGCAATTCTCTCGGTACGACGACCGTTACCGGCGTCAGGTCTTGTGGATCGCGACGGCGGAGCGTCGCTCCGAGATGCTTGACCGGTTGCAGAGAATAGCGAATAGCAATCATCGCTCCAGCTAAAGCCAATATGCTCATGATTGCCAGGAGGACGGTCGCCCTGAGAGTCAATTCACCCGCGAGCGCGCGGCGGGCTTCCGTGGTCTGCCCAACGATGACATGCGCCCAACCCGATACGGCTGGATCGGACAGTGCGCGCGCCACCACCGCAATCCGAACCGGTTCGCCGCGATAATGCGCCGATTCCAATACCGGGACATCGTGTATTGCGGCCAGATCAACTTCTGTTTGCAGATCGGCATAACCTGTCAGCGTCGCGCCGGAAGGGCCGATCACGCGATAGAAGATGCGATCGCGGCTGGCGAGGCCCAGGAGTTCAAAAGCTGATACCGGCAGGTTGATGATGAGCGAACCGGATTCAACCGTAAGGCTGTCTGCCATCTGGATGGCCGCACCAAGCAGAAGCCGGTCATAGGCGCCATCGGCGGCGGTACGTGCGTAGTACGACGCCGCACTCACCAGAAGAGCCGCACCCAGGCCCAGCACCAGCGAGATGCGGACCGCCAGGCGCGTGAAAAGGGAAGGCTCAGCCGGTATCATCGGAAGCCAGCTGATATCCCACGCCCCGCACGGTAACGATCTGCGCCTTGGCGCCTTCCAGCTTCTTGCGCAGCCGCCCGACATAAAGTTCGATCGCGTTCTGATTGGCCGGCTCGTCAAACCCGAAAAGCTGATCGATAAGTTCATCTTTGCTGAAGACGCGGCCTGGCCGCGACGCCAGTATCTCAAGCAACGTCATCTCGCGTCGTTTCAATTGCACCTCGCGCCTGCCTACTCGGACTGAGCGGCTGCCGCGGTCGAGCACGACATCGCCACACTGTACGATGTTGGTCGCCTCGCCGCTTTTCCGCCGGAGCAGAACACGGGCGCGCGCTTCCAATTCCCGGAAATCGAACGGTTTGACCAGATAGTCGTCGGCGCCGAGATCAAGCGCGCCAACGCGGTCCTCTATCTCGGAACGGGCCGTCAACATCAGAACCGGGGTCGTATTCCTTGCCTGCCGGAGCCGTCGAACGATTTCGAACCCGTCGAGGCTGGGCAGCATGACGTCGAGGATGACGAGATCGTAGCAGGTGAAATCGAGGATCTCTGCGGCAGCACGGCCGTCCGTCTCCCAATCGACTGCGTGGCCGATCGTTTCGAAGCGGCGGCTGATAGCCTCGCCAACGTCGCGCGTGTCTTCGACGAGGAGAATTCGCATGCCGGAGCATTTGCACGGAAGCAGCCGCCTATCAAGCGTCAGCTCTTTGCGGAGAGGCGCTTGACATCATCTGCAGATCACGCGTTGGCTTCAGCCCTGTTACCGTCAGCAGTTCAAGCTATCCAATCATTTGAGCTTTATCGACGGGCTGCGTGATGGCGTCTGCCTTCATGTGATCTGCGCATCCACGCCAAGAACGCGGCGCGTCGGTACATGACCCGCGCTGCAAGCCACGGCTGGACCACGCACTTTGCCGCATTCAACGTATTCGACCGCACCGTGATCAGTCGCTAGTAGATGCACTACCATCGCCATCAGGGGATTATGCTTCTGGCGATCGTGATGCTGATAGCGATTGCGCAATGCCATCATTTGCGCTTCAGAGACGTATCCAATTGCGTCATTAAGAGGATATCATGCCGACAGGCGATGGCAGTTTGAGCGACATTCTTGGAATCTTGTCGGTTCTCCTACTCGTGGCCGCAAACGGCTTCTTTGTCGCCGCCGAGTTTTCCCTGGTCGCCGTGCGCCGAAGCCGAGTTGCCGAACTCGCTGCGGCTGGGCGGCTGAACGCGGCAGCGCTCCAGCGGGCCGTCGACAATCTCGATGCCAATCTGGCGGCGACCCAGCTCGGCATCACCATTTCATCGCTGGCACTCGGCTGGATCGGCGAACCTGCTCTCGCGCATCTCGTCGAGCCTCTCTTGATCGGGCTGCTCGGGTCGTTGGCGACTGCGGGGTCACACACTGTCGCCGTCGCGATCGCTTTCATCATCATCACCGCGCTTCACATCGTGCTTGGCGAGCTCGCACCAAAGAGTCTGGCGCTCCAGCGCAGCGAAGACACTGCGCTCTGGGTCGTGCGTCCGCTCGGTCTGTTCCTCTTTCTGCTCAGGCCGGCGATTCTAATGCTGAATGGTCTCGGCAACCTCGTTCTGCGACTCTGCGGCCTGCGCCCGGGAACCGGTGAGGATTCATTGCACTCGCCAGACGAGCTGAAGCTTCTGATCTCGGCCAGTCAGGAAGGCGGCCTGTTGCAGCAGGCGCAGCGGGAGATGGTCGAGCGGGTCTTCAATATCGGCGAGCGCCGCATCAGTGACATTATGACGCCTCGGCCGGATATCGACTGGATCGACGTGAATGATGACCGAACCGAGACTCTTCGTACGATCCGCGATTGCCGCCATGAGCAGCTCCTTGTTGGCAAGGGCGGTATCGATGAACTGCTCGGCATGGTTCTGAAGAAGGACATGCTCGACCAGGTTCTTGACGGGCAGGTTCTCGATCCGATGGCGATCATCCGTGAGCCGCTCGTCGTTCATGAATCAACGCCGATTTTCAAAGTGCTGGAGCAGTTCAGGAAGGCGCCCGTCCGCATAGCAATGGTCCTCGACGAGTACGGAAGTCTGGAAGGAATTGTTACCCAGACCGATTTGCTCGAAGCCATCGCCGGCGACCTGCCCAACATCGAAGGCGAAGAGCCGGATGTCGTCGAGGGTGAAGACGGCTCCCTTCTCGTGGATGGTATGATGTCGGCCCAGGACGCGTTCGATCGCCTTGGTTTTCGAGCACGGCCAACTGAAGGCGACTTCCATACGATCGCAGGATTTGCCCTGTTTCGACTAGGGCATCTGCCTGAGGTCGGGGAACATTTTGAGTATGGCGGCTGGCACTTCAAGATCGTGGACATGGATGGCCGGCGGATCGACAAACTGCTCGCACGAAGGAACTCTCCCACGGGGCGGCAAGAAACATCGGAGGTAGATGGGCTCAGAACATAGGCCAATGAATAGGCCGCCATGGCCTCGTCGAGGTCGCCGGTGCCCGCGAACCAACTGTATCCTGCGTGATCCAACCTGACTGATACTGATGCACCATCACCCGGTCCACGAAAGGCGAAAGCACCCGCACCACCCCCATGGCGTTGCGGGTCGCCTCGACAACGACCTCGTCCGTCCTGTTCAAGCTGCGGCCAAATCCCTCCAGTCCGGAGCGGGTCATGTCGACCTGTCCGTGATGGCGCAGCCGGTCATCTTCGCAGAAAACCACTTCCGCAAAGGTGCGGTGGATCGCCATTCCAATTACACGTCATTGGCGCCCTCTCTCCTTGAACAATCGGGGGCCGGCGGGCGACGCGACACCTACGGATCCGCGCTCTCGGCGCAACCGGGCAGGTCGCAGGGGCGGCCAGCTACTAACGCGAGCTCGCAGCTTATCGAATACATCGGCCTGCCCGCACTTGGCGTGCTCCCGGCGCCGCTGTCCCGGATGGTCACACATACGCTGAAAATCTCGCATCTCCAGCGGAGGATCAGATGGCACCGTCATGATCATACCGGTTACCAACCCGATCGAGCGCCTCAACGGCGAGATCAAGCGGCGCACCGAGGTCATCGGCATCTTCCCAATTGATGACGCCATCGTCCGTCTGGTTGGCGCGATCCTGCTCGAGCAGAACGATGCAGCGGGGGAGATACATTACGCTGGAAACCATCAGCCAAATGAGTGATGATCCACTCATCAGCCTGCTGTGGCGCGCTGATCATTCCCGGCCCATGCCGGAAGCTGCGGCGACCAAGCCGTCAACTACACCACTCCCTGGGACAAGATCCTGATGCGCTCACGCTTCAAGCCAAGACCGCAATCCAGATAGCGAGCCAATCATGAAATCCGAGACAGCAGCCACCGAAAGCGTTGAGCCGGCGCCTAAGGCTGTTCCATCGGGTTGGCGAGTGTTGATGACACGCGAACGTTGGACCGAAGTCGCTCGCATTATATTTACCGGCCTGATGGCCTTTCTGTACTGGCAACAGCTGATTCCCATTCAAGCTTTGTGGGGGGCGGTTGCCATCGGCTTGTATCCGCTTGTCAAGACCGGCGCCGTTGACCTCGTAAAAGAGCGCAAGATCGGTACCGAGATATTCGTCACCATCGCTACGGTGGTAGCGCTGATCGGAGGCGAGACCGTCGCCGGCGCGGTCCTCATGGTGATCATTCTGATCGCAGAGTTCATTGCCGATTTGAATATGGATCGTGCGCGAGCCTCGATCAAAGACCTGATCGGCTCGGTGCCCCAGGTGGCACTTGTGCGGGACCCAGGTGGCGAACGCATGGTCACGATCGAGAATTTGCGCGCGGGCGACGTTGTCTTGGTGCGGGCCGGCGAGAAGATCCCGGTCGACGGCACCGTCGTCGGTGGAGCGGCTTCGGTCAACGAAGCATCGATCACTGGAGAGAGCATTCCCAAGGACAAGAGCGATGGCGCCGATGTCTTTGCCGGAACCTTCGTCGAATCCGGCGCCCTCGACATCGAGACCGAGAAGGTTGGTGCCGACACCACCTTTGCCCGCATCATCAGTCTGGTCGAGAATGCCGAAGCGGAACAGGCACCCGTCCAGAAACTGGCGGATAAGGTCGCGTCATGGCTGATCCCGGTCGTGCTGATCTTCCTCGTTGCGGTTTATCTTTATACCCGCGACGTTCGGATGATCGTCACTCTGCTGATTTTCACATCGCCTGCCGAACTCGGATTGGCGACTCCTCTGGTGATTATCGCAGCCATTGCGCGAGCCGCACGCAGTGGAATTCTGGTCAAGGGGGGCGTCTATCTGGAGTCTTTGGCCAAGGTCGACGTCCTGGTGTTCGACAAGACAGGCACCCTGACGGCGAACAAGCCCGAGGTTGTCGGCGTGGAGATGCAGGACGGCACGCTTTCGGAAGCTGATCTGCTCAGCCTTGCCGCCGCCGCCGATCGGCGGTCCGCTCACCCCTTGGCGAAAGCGGTCGTCAACTATGCCGCCCGGATGAAAATCGATGTCCCGGAACCGGAGCAGTACGAGCAGTTGCAGGCGCGCGGTGTGAAGGCGACGGTCTCCGGACGCACCGTGCTGGTCGGGAATGCATCGTTGCTGCGCGAGGCCGGCGTGCCGCTTTCCGATGCGATCGAAAAGGGCGGACAGACGCCGGTTCACGTCGCGATCGATGGGAATTTCGCGGGCGTGATTCTGATTGCCGACACATTGCGACCAGGTGCGCGCGAAGCGCTGGCACGACTCCGCGCGACCGGGGTCAAGCGCATGGTGATGGTGACGGGTGACAATGAGGCCACAGCGCGGACCATCGCCAAGGAACTCGGCGTGGATGAAGTGCGTGCCAATCTGATGCCGCAGGACAAGGTCGCCGCCATCGCCGAACTGCAAAAGCAGAGCCATCGCGTGGCGATGGTCGGCGACGGGATCAACGACGCGCCGGCGCTGGCACGCGCCGATGTCGGCATTGCGATGGGCGGCGGCGGCACGCAGGCAGCGCTGGAAGCGGCCGACATTGCATTGATGAAGGATGATCTGGCAAAAATTGTCAGCGCGCGCGCAATTGCTCGACGTGCTTACCGGACAATTCAGGAAAATATCTTCGTCGGTGTCGGTGTTGTGCACGTCTTGGGCATTACCGCAGCGCTGATGGGCTGGATCGGTCCTATCCAGGCAGCGATTTTGCACTTGGGGCCAGATGTCCTGGTGTTTTTGAATTCGGCAAAACTGCTGCGCGTTCGAATCCAAGATGTTTAGCGCATCTCTTTGGAGCCTAGGGCGCTTGCAGTTCTTTGGACGACAAACGCGTCCATTCGCATTGTCCACGAAACCGGGCAACCGCAACCAGAGTACGCTTACTACTGTGGCGCTGGTGGCGGTGTGCCGCCAAACCACCCAGCCGCATACCCGATCACAAACAACACCACGATCACGGCTGCCACACCGTACCAGAGGCGGCTGTCCGTGAAATTCATCGTTACGCTCCAAATATCGCGCTGCGCCTGGCGACCCAGCGATTTCTTCGATCCTTTGGTCGGTTCCTATTCGAGACGCTGCGCGGTACCAACGGATGATCCATAGTGCCGGCACGTTCGGAAACAAGATCGTGACTGCCTCCGCAAGAACGGTTGCACGGTACAACGCGGTACGCGATGGCGTTCGTGAGATGCTTCTCGCAATGAATCCTGGCTGGCTCCGCGGGCAAAAGCGCGTCAGAGAAGCAGCCGCTGGTCCGTTGTAGGCAAGATGCGGATCATATCCGCAGTAGGATGAACCTGCCGTGCCGGCGTGTCTATCTTCTGAGGCTGACCGGTGCTGGCGGCGCGCTCAATGGCAAGCAGGGCGCGCACGTCGGCAAATCCTTCTCCACCGTCGGCTTCAGGCGGTTGTGCATTCAGGATGCAGTCGGAGAAATACGCGGTCTGTCCGGCGAAATGGTCTGTCTGCGGGAACGTCTTGTCGGTTCTGATGTCGCCATGCCGAAGCTTCATTTGCACGGCAGTCTCGAAACGGAAGCCAGGGTCGGCCGTTACGCTCCCCTTCGTTCCGGCCACGTGGTAAAAATCCGAGTTGTCCGCGCCGAAGCTGGCAATGAACTGTGCAAGCCGGCCCTCGGGGAAGCGCAACGTCACGGCAATGCTTTCCTCTACCTCCCCGACTGAGGCGCTGCCGAAACTCCTTACCGCGACTGCCTCGATCGGCTCAGTGGCAAAGATATGGCGCGCGGCATTCAGGCAGTAGACGCCGATGTCCTGCAAGGGACCGCCCCAATAGGCGGCCTTGAGGCGGTGATTGTCGGACGACGCTACGAAGGAGAAGACCGCGGCAAAGATGCGGGGATCGCCGATCTCTCCGCTGCGGATGCGCTCCAGCACCTCGACAGTGCCGGGCTCGTTGTGCAGCCGATACGCGGTCATCAGGTACGCGCCGCTCTCATTGGCGGCGGCGATCATCGCCTCGCATTCCGCCTCGGTCGTGGCCAGCGGCTTCTCAACCAGCGCGTGCTTGCCGGCTCTCAGGGCTCGGATCGCATAGTCGGCATGCATGGAGTTCGGCAATGCCACGTAAACTGCATCGGCGACGTCCGATGCAAGCATCTGGTCGTACTGCTCATAGCTGAAGACGTGTTCCACGCCGTAGAATTCGGCGAGCTTAGCGGCGTTTTTGGCCGAGCCGCTGACGATCGCCGTGATTGTCGAGTTTCCGGTCTGGGACACACCGGGCATAAAGGCTTCCTGTGTGATCCAGCCCGCGCCCACCACGGCATATCGTATCTTTCTCAATTGCTCCTCCCGAACGGGATCACTCCCGGCACTCGTCTAAAAATGGTAACGCCGTGGCCAGCGGAGCGTCTCTGAGGCCTGACGGCAGCGGTCGATTTGAGCCAGTCGCTCGATGGGTCTGTTGTCGCCTCTCAGGGGCATAGGCGGGCAAGAGTCGTCCCTCGCCCGCCGCAGAGTTGCGCCCCCGCCTACTTTCCGATGCAGGTGTCAGCGGTTTCGGGGGTGCAGACGTCGAGACCGGTGTAGGTCGGGTCGGCCGGCGCGGGCTTGCCGTCCTTGATGTCCTTCAGCGCCAGCATGGTCTTGTAGCCCATTTCGAACGGCCGCTGTCCGACCTGGCCGAGCGACAGGCCTTCCTTCATCTGGTCCATCTGCACCGGCAGCGTGTCGGCGACGACCAGAGCCAGCTCCTTCTTGGCGATCTTATCCTTGTACGGCTCGACCGCAGCGCGATTGGCATCCGGTATGAATTGCGGAAAGCCGCCTGTCGGCACGAAGGCGTCGAGGTTTGGCGTCTTCGCCATGAAGTCCTGGAACTGCTGAACCGACAGAGGGAAGTCGTCGTTGGTATAGAGAGGGCAGCCCGGTGCTTCCGTCCAGCCGTTCTGGCCGGTCAGGGCATCACCTGGCGAGGCGGCCGACTCCTTGCCGGCCAGCGTATCGCGTATACCCTTCATGCGCTCATTGTGGTTGGCCGCGGCAGCTCCGCCCGACTGGATGCAGATGGTGCCGCCTTTCGGCTTGATGGTCTGCACGATCTTGGCGAGGTTGACGCCAATTTCGTAATTGTGCGTGCCGATATAGGCGACACGCAGGTCCTTGTTCTCCGGTAGCACATCCGAGTCCCAGGTAAGCACGGGAATGCCCGCTTCCTTGGCGGCCTGAAGCGCGACGGCCATTGCCGCGGCGTTCGACGGGGCGACGGCGATGCCGTCGACCTTCTTGGCCACCAGGTCCTGCACGATCTGCACCTGCTCCTCGCCGCCGCCATGCTCGCCGGGGCCGATATACATGCATTCGATCGCGCCGTTGGATTCGGCTTCGGCCTTCTTGCAGCCGTCACGAGCCTGGTCGAAGAAAGGATTGTTCATGTTCTTCGGCACAAGAGCGAAGACGTATTTCTGCTGGGCATAGGCCTGCCCTGCCATCAGCGCGGAAAACGCCACGGCCGCCGTCAGAATGTATTTTTTCACCTGTTCCTCCACTTTGTTTTGACGTCCACTATCCCCGACGGCTTGCGGCCGCCGGATTCTATTTGCGCTTCCAGGTAAACATACCCTCCAGCGTCGCCCGCAGCGACTTGCCCGAGGTCTGCATGCCGAGAAGCACGGCAAGAATGATGAAGGCCCCGACAAAGGCGCCCTGCCAGTTCGAATCGATCCCGGCCATCAGCAGCGCGTTGCGGATGACCTCGAGGAAGGCCGAACCGATCACAGCGCCAAACGCGGTTCCGTAGCCGCCCATCAGGCTGGCCCCGCCGATGACGGTGCCGGCGATCACCCTCAACTCGTAGCCGGTTCCCATCGCGTTGATGGCCGAGCCGCTGTAGCCGAGCAGCAGCAGGGACGCGATCGACGCGGTAAATGCGCAGAAGACATAGGCCTGGAATTTGATCCAGTCGACCGGGACGCCGGTCATCCGCGAGGCGTTCTCGTTGCCGCCGATCGCGAAGAGGTGGCGCGCCCAGGCGGTGAAAATGAAGACGAAGCCGACGATGAGCGCGAGGATCACCATCACCCAGAAATGCGAGGACAGTTCCGGGATCCAATGAGGCACCCAGCCGTCAGGCGTGTGCCTCGGCCATTTGGCCTGGCCCATGGCCTTGACGATCGGCGCATCGGGTCCGAACTGGTAAAGCATCTGGTTGCCGGACAGCACGACCGCCAGCGAGCGCGCGATCGACAGCATGCCTAGCGTCACCACGAAGGACGGCATGCCGATATAGGCCACGAAGAAACCGTTAAAGGCTCCGCAGGCGATGCCTGCGAGCAGACCCGCGCCAAACGCCACATACCAAGGCTGGTGCCAAGTGAGCAGCAGGCCGGCGACGATCGCGACCAGCCCCATCACCGAGCCGACCGAGAGATCGATGCCGCCGGTGATCAGCACCACCGTCATGCCCAGCCCCATGATGGCGATAGGTGCAAAATTGCGGGTGGTGTTGGTAACGTTGTCGACCGTGCCGAAGCTGGGCTCCAGCCACGTCATGAAGACCCCCAACACGAAAAGCGCGATCGCGACCCAGAAGGCCTGGCTGGCGATCATCTTCTGGAAAACGCTCTGCTCTCTTATGCCGACCACATCACCGATGGACGCATGGCCTTCCTTCAGCATGTCGCTCTGGCTATGCATCACGGATCGCTCCCGTAATTAGGCCGGTGATCTCCTCCGGCGATGTCTTCTCCGTCGCCTTGTCGGCCACTTTCGAGCCGCGTCTCAGCACGATGATGCGGTCGCAGACCGCGAACACATCGGGCATGCGGTGGCTGATCAGCATTACCGACACATTTTGCGATTTGAGCCGCCGGATCAGCTCCAGCACCTCGGCTACCTGGCGGACCGAAATCGCCGCGGTCGGCTCATCCATCAGCACGAGCTTGGAGTTGGATAGCCGGGTGCGGGCAATGGCGACCGCCTGCCGCTGGCCGCCTGACATTTTTTTGACCAGATCGCGCGGCCGCGTCTCGGACTTCAGCTCCGCGAACAGTTTTGCCGAGCGGTTGATCATCGCCTGCTTGTCGAGCACGCGGAGCGGCCAAAACCCCTTCTTCATCTCGCGGCCGAGAAAGACATTTTGGGCGGCCGTCAGATTGTCGGCCAAGGCCAGATCTTGATAGACGACCTCGATCCCTTCGCCCCGTGCCTCGATCGGCTTGTGGAAATGGCAGACCTTGCCGTCCACCGCGATTTCGCCGTCGGAGGGTGGGAAGTTCCCCGCAATCAGCTTCACCATGGTCGATTTCCCGGCACCGTTGTCGCCCATCAGGCCAACCACCTCGCCGGCAGCAACCGCGAAGCTAACATCTGACAAGGCGCGGATAGCACCAAAGCTTTTCGAGACGCTTCGTACGTCCAGCACAGACACATTCTCCTCCCTGTGCGACGTCGACTTGAGCACTCAGCCGACGTGCCTCTCTCCGGCTGCAATCTATATTGCAAAATGTACAAACATGCAACGTTTATTTCAGACGCATGCGGGGCGTCGACCAACTCTCCCTTGCATCAGTCTGTTCGCAGCCACTTGCTCTCCCGGGCCGAGCCCTGAATTGCCTCCACGAGTTCCTGGATGCGTTGGCCGGCCCGGAAGCCGAAAGACTCGTCTCGCTTCCCGGCGATCGCATCGACGAACCGCGCAATCTCGATAGCCTTCAGATCGTTGAAGCCGAGCTGATGGCCTGGTGCGACGCAGAAGAGTCCATAGGGATCGTGATCCGGACCGGCCTCGATGCGCCGAAAGCCACGCCGGCCGCCGGGATCGGCCGTGCTGTAGAAATGCAGCTCGTTGAAGCGCTCCTGGCTGAAGACGAGCGCCCCCTTGGTGCCATAGACCTCGAAATCGTGCTGCATCTTGCGGCCGGTGGCGACCCAGCTCGCTTCGATGCTGCCGGATGCACCATTGGCAAAACGCAGAAACGCGCGACCGATGTCGTCGACCTCGACGGTCCGGCGCCCGCCTCGGCCATCCGGACGGCTCGCTATGACGGTGACGGAATCGCCGAGGACCCGTTCCACCGAGCCAAGCAGAAACTCCGCCGTGGCCAGAGCATGGCTGCCCAGATCCGCCAATGCGCCACCGCCGACAGGATCGTGCCGGAAGGTAAATGGGCTTTCCGCATCCGCCATGTAGTCCTCGGCGTGAATGCCGCGATAGCTGCGGATCTCGCCCAACTCGCCCGCGCGGATCATCTGCCGTGCCAGCGCGAGCAGCGGGTTGCAGAGATAATTGAACCCGACCTGCGTCCTGACGCCGGCCGCTTCCGCCGCCTCGGCCATCCGTCGGGCATCCGCCGCAAGGGGCGCCAGCGGCTTCTCGCAATAGACGTGCTTGCCGGCGGCAATGGCGGCGAGCGCCATCTCCTTGTGGAAGGCGTTCGGCGCCGTGATATCGATCATATCGATCTCCGGGTCCTCGACCAGACGCCTCCAGTCCCCGCTCGCCCGCGCGAACCCCAAGGCCTGCGCCGCCTGCGCGGCGAGGTCATCGGTTCTGTCCGCAATCGTGTGGAGCACCAGTTCGTAGGGAAGATCGAAGACACGTTGTGCGGCAGCAAAGCCGAACACATGGGTCTTGCCCATGAAGCCGGTGCCGATCAGGCCGATTCTGAGTTGAAGTTTTTCACCGGCCATTCAACGCGGCTCCGTTTACCACCAGCGCCGAGTCGATCCGCCCGGCGAAAAAATCGAGCACGTTCTGCACCGACGAGATCGCCATGCGCTCGCCGCACTCGGCGGTGAGCCCGGCAATGTGCGGCGTCAGAATCACTTGGTCGAAGCCGAAGAGCGGATGGTCCGGAGCAGGCGGTTCATCGTCGAAGACGTCGATACCGGCCGCCGCGATGCGCCCTTCTCGCAGCGCCGCGATCAGCGCAGCCTCGTCGACCACACCGCCTCGCGCCGTGTTGATGAGGATTGCGGTAGGCTTCATGGCCGAAAGCTCCGCGGCGCCGATCGCCGGCCGGTCAGTCTTCGGCACATTGACCGATACCGCATCCGCCCAAGCCAGACCGGCCATTAGGTCGCTTGCCGGCGCCACCAAGCCCTCCGGCCAGCCTTGCCGCTCGAGAAACGGGTCGTGCGCCCGAACTTCCATGCCGAACGCCGCTGCCAGGCGCGCAAGATGGCGGCCTATGCGGCCGAAACCGAGGATCAGCAGCCGCTTGCCCGCGAGTTCGCTTGGCTCCAGCCTGTTGCGCCAACCCCATTCGTTGTCGCGGACCGAACGATCCGCGCGGATAAGCCGCTTGGTAGCCGCCAGAAGAAGCATCATCGCGTGCTCGGCCACCGACACCGAATTCACATCGCCGACAATGGCAAGAGCGATGCCGCGCAGGTTGAGTGCGGAAACGTCCACCGCGTCGTAGCCGACGCCATGGCGCGAGACGATCTTCAGCCTCTCGGCGCGTGCGACGGTCGGAGCCGACAAGGGCTGGGTGCGGATGACGAGACCATCGGCCTTGCCGATCAGAGGTGCGTAGCTTGGCTCGGAGACATCTTCGACATAGTCGTAGGTGACGCCGGGCGACGCATCGAGAAGTTCGATGCCGCTCGGATGAAGCTTTCCGGCGACCAGGACGTGGGGCATCAATAGCCTCCCTTGCCGGCTTCGGCCGGGACGGCTTTCGCACCCGTCAATTCGCGGAAGCGAGCGACACTTGCCTGCGCGGCGGAGGCAAGCAGTCGGGAGTCACCCGAGACGGTGGTCATCTCGAAACCCCATTCGATGGCACGTGCGGCGTAGTCGGCCGTGCCGCAATGGAGCGCGGCACGTTTGTTATGCCTCTTGCAGGCCGCGACTATGGTCCGCAGCGCCTCGATCATCTCCGGCTCCTCGCGGTCGAAGCCCGGCGCGAGACGCCCCTGATGCAGGCTGAAGGTCAGGTCTGCGGGACCGACATAGATGCCGTCGAGTCCTGGCGTTGCGGCGATCGCATCGAGATTGCGCATCGCCTCGGCGGTCTCGACCATGGCGAAAGCCAGGATCTCGTCATTGGCCTCGGCCGCGTAGTTGGCACCCGCCGAGAAGTTGGCACGCGTCGGCCCAAAACTGCGCTGGCCGGCCGGCGGATAGCGCAGGTAGCTGACGAACTGAGCCGCCTGTTCCGGCGTGTTGATCATGGGACAGATCACGCCATAGGCGCCGGCATCCAGCACCTTCATGATGATGCCCGGCTCCAGCCACGGCACGCGCGCCATGGGCACCACCCTGGATGCACGCATCGCCTGGAACATCGGAAGCAGCATCGAATAGTCGAGCGCGCCGTGCTGGACATCGATGCTCACGCTGTCATAGCCCTGCGCGGCCATGATCTCGGCGGTGAATGGATTGCCGATCGAAAGCCAGCCATTGATCGTGGGCCGCCCTTCGGCCCAGATCTGCTTGAGCTCGTTCTTGATCAAGGCGGCCTCCTCAGAACACGATCTGCGCAAGCTTGGTGTCGAGGTAGTCACCGATACCTTCGCTGCCGCCTTCGCGACCCATTCCGGAATATTTCGTGCCGCCGAACGGAGCCTCGGACGCGGCAAGAGCGAAGCTGTTGATGCCCACCATGCCCGCCTTGAGCTCCGCGACGACTCGCCTGGCCCTGTCTGGACTGCGGGTGAACGCATAGGCCGAAAGCCCCACCGGCGAAGCATTTGCTCGCGCGAGCACCTCGTCGTCCGAGGAAAATCTGGCGATCGCCGCGATGGGACCGAAGTTCTCTTGGGCAAAGACCGTCATGTTGTCGGTAACGTCGGTGAGGGCGGTGGGCTCATAGAAATGGCCCGCATTGAACGAGGCGGCGCGACCAGCTCCGGTCGCTACTTTTGCTCCGGCCCCCACCGCGTCGTCGACGATGGCTTCGATCTCGGCAAGCCGGCGGTCGCTGATTAGCGGTCCCATCTGAACCGAGGGGTCGAGGCCGTCGCCCAGCTTCAATGCTCTTGCGCGTTCGACGAAGCCTTCGATGAAAGAGTCGTGGAGGCTTTCGTGGACGAAGAAGCGATCAGGCGTCACGCAGACCTGCCCGGCATTAGCGTATTTGGTTGGCACCGATAGGTTGAGCGCAGCGTCGAGATCTGCATCGTCGAAGACGATCAGCGGCGCGTTGCCGCCAAGCTCCATCGACACCTTCTTCACAGTGTCGGCGGCATCGCGGATCATTTGCTGGCCGACTCGAGTGGAGCCGGTCAGCGATACCTTGCGCACAGCAGGCGAAGCCATGATGGGCGCATAAGTCGTGTCCGTCAGGCCGATGACGAGGTTCACCGTGCCGGCAGGAAGCTTGCCGGCGCGCATGCAGTCGACCATCACCATCGCCACGCCGGGAGTCTGGCTCGACGGACGGATGATAGTCGAACAACCGGCAGCTAGCGCCGGCGCCACCTTGCGGGCAACCAGAGCAGCCGGAAAATTCCAGGCCGTGAACGCTGCCGCAACCCCGACCGGTTCGCGCAGGACCTCAAACCGGCCGCCCGGTACGCGGCTTTCGATGACTCGACCATAGATGCGCCGCGCCTCTTCGGCATACCAGCGGAACTGGTCGATCGAGAGTCCCCATTCCCGCTCCGACTGGGCGATTGGCTTGCCGGTCTCGGTCGAGATCATCCGCGTCGCTTCGTCCTTGCGGCGGATCATCTCGTCGGCGATGGCGTGAAGCGCGTCAGCCCGCTCGAAGGCGCTTTTGACTTTCCAGGCGGCGAAGCCGCGGACCGCACTTTCCAGAGCCTCCTCGGTATCGACGAAGGCGGCAGATGGCGCATTCCCAAGTGACTCTTCTGTGACCGGGCTCAGGATCGGGAAGGTGGCATTTCCGAACGCCGGTCGCCAACGACCATCGATAAACAATCCGTATTTCGCGTACATGGCTTATCCGATCTCGCTGACCTTCACGGAGCGGCCTTCGACCGCCGATTTCATCGCCGCTTCGGCCAAGACCAGAGCGCGGCGCCCGTCCTCGAAACCGACCAGCGGCCGCTCGGCCTTCTCGACGCAGGTAACGAAGGCGTCGATCTCGGCATCGAACGCTTCGCGGTATCGCTCGATGAAAAAGTCGAGGTAGGGCGCGGTGGCTTCGGCCCGCGCGGCCGAGTAACGGAGCAACTCATGAGGCTTCCGGTTGCCGCTGATCACCATGCCGGTGCTGCCCAGCAGTTCGACGCGCTGGTCGTACCCATAGGTTGAGGTGCGGGAATTGTTGATGTGGCACTGCTTGCCGCTTTTGGTCCGCATCACGACCATGACGCTGTCATAGTCGTTCAGTTCCTCCATCATCGCCGGGTCGATCAGCCGGCCTCCGATGGCGAACACCTCCTCCGGCTCCTCTCCCAGCATGAAGCGGGCGAGGTCGAAATCGTGGATCGTCATGTCGCGAAAAAGTCCGCCCGCGACCTCGTAGTAGGAACGGGGCGGCATGCCAGGATCACGCGAGGTGATGATGACCTGGTGCAGGTCGCCGATCTCGCCGGATCGTACGGCGTTCCACGCCGCACGATGACCGGGGTCGAAACGTCGGTTGAAGCCGATCTGGACCGGCACGCCCTTGGACAAAATTGCTTCGGCGCAACGGTTCACCCTTTCCAGGCTAAGATCGATCGGCTTCTCGCAGAGCACGGGTTTGCCAGCGGCCACCACCTTTTCGATGTAATCGGCATGCGTGTCAGTCACCGTCGCGACAAGGACCGCATCGACGTCTGCCGAGGCAAAGACCTCGTCGGCGGACGCCGAAGCGCGAACGCCATGCCGCGCCGCCACACTCTCCGCGGACGATTGGTCGATGTCATAGACAGTGGCGAGTTGCGCACGAGGATGCGCGGCAATGTTTGCCGCATGCATCCTGCCGATCCGGCCACAGCCGAGCACAGCAATTCTAAGCAAGAAATCCTCCCGGTTTGAATTTTTGCAATGATCGTTGCAAACATATTGATTTGTCAATGGGCATTCCGTATAGATTTGGAAAGACCGTCGTTAGGGGAGGAGACAAAGATGACCAGGACCACCGTCCGCCTGACCATGGCGCAGGCGCTCGTGCGCTATCTGTGCAACCAGTTCACGGTTGTCGAAGGCGAGAAAGTTCCGCTTTTTCCGGGAGTCTTCGCCATCTTCGGGCACGGCAACGTGACTTGCCTTTCCGAAGCGCTCGAGGCGGTGAAGGACGTGCTGCCGACCTGGCGCGGCCAGAACGAGCAGTCAATGGCGCTCGCTGCCATCGGGTTTGCAAAGGCGAAGCGCCGGCGCCAGATCATGGTTGCGGCCACCTCGATCGGTCCGGGCGCATTGAACATGGTGACGGCAGCGGGCGTCGCCCATTCGAACCGGCTGCCGGTGCTGCTGCTCTCCGGCGACACCTTCGTCAGTCGCCGGCCCGATCCGGTCATGCAGCAGGTCGAGCACTTCGGCGACCCGACCATCAACGTCAATGACGCCTTTAAGGCGGTCACGCGCTACTGGGACCGCATCGTCCATCCCGAGCAGATCATCTCGTCGCTACCGCAGGCGGTTGCGGTGCTGCTTGATCCGGCCGATTGCGGGCCAGCCTTCATCGCTTTGCCGCAGGATGTGCAGGAGATCGCCTGGGATTATCCCGAAGCCTTCTTCGAGCCGACGGTGCATACGGTTCCACGCCCGCGGCCTGATCGGAGCCGGCTCACTGAGGCGACGCGCATCCTCAAAAGCGCAAGGCGGCCGCTGATCATCTCGGGTGGCGGCGTGCGTTATTCCGGTGCCGAGAAGGTTCTTGGCGATTTCGCCGAAAGGCATGGGATCCCGCTGGCGGAGACGATTGCCGGCAAGGGCACGGTTACGCACGACCACCCCGCGCATGTCGGACCGATCGGCATCGTCGGCTCAACCTCGGCCAACGCGCTGGCGGCGGAAGCCGACGTGATCATCGCCGTCGGCACACGGCTCATGGACTTCACTACCGGATCCTGGAGCGCCTTCTCCGCCGACGCGAAATTCATCTCGGTCAATGCCGCACGCTGGGATGCCACCAAGCACCGGGCGCTCGCTGTCGTCGGCGATGCGCTGGAAACGGTAAGCGAACTTGGGGCTGACCTTGGTGATTGGCAAGCCGACAGTGCCTGGACCCAGAAAGGCAAGGTCGAATTTGGCAAGTGGAACACGCTGCTTGATGGCTTCCAGAAGCCGACCAACGACCCCGTGCCGACCTACGCGCAAGTGGTGGGCGTGGTGAACGCCAAGGCGGGCGAGCGTGACCTGCTGATTACGGCGGCCGGCGGACTTCCCGGCGAGGTGATGAAGAACTGGCGGGTGAAGGAGCCGAACACCTTCGACTGCGAGTTCGGCTTCTCCTGCATGGGTTATGAAATCTCTGCCGGCTGGGGGGCGGCCATGGCCGCCCCTTCCCGCACGCCAATCGTCATGATCGGCGACGGAACCTACATGATGATGAACTCCGACATCTATTCGTCGGTGCTCGCCGGCCACAAGATGATTCTCGTGGTATGCGACAATGGCGGCTATGCGGTGATCAACCGGCTGCAGAACGCCAAGGGCGGCGCCTCCTTCAACAATTTGATCAAGGACTGCCGGGTCAAGGAGCCGTTCTCGGTCGACTTCGCCAAGCATGCGGAAGCCATGGGCGCGCTGACGCGGCGTGTCGAAAGCCTTGCCGATCTCGGCCAGGCGATCGAATGGGCGAAAACCACCGACCGCACCACCGTCATCACCATCGTCTCCGACGCTTTCGCCTGGACCCCCGGGGATGCGTGGTGGGACGTCGGCGTACCACAAGTCAGCAACCGCGAACAGGTTCGCGAGGCCCATTCCGTGCAAGCCGAAGGCCGCAAACGGCAGCGCATAGGTGTCTGAGTTTGTCTGGCGCCCCTCGGGGCGCCCTCTGCCGGAACGATGCGACACTCCCTGAGCATTGTTCCGGCAGTTTTTCGTGGCGCAAGCAGCCGGCGCCGGCCGGAAAATCATGATTGGAGAAGAGAATGAGAGCCAAGCTTGGCATCGCGCCGATCGCCTGGTGGAACGATGACCTCGCCGAATTGAGCGACGACGTTTCGCTGGAAGAGTGCCTGCGGCAGGCCTGTGAGGCCGGCTTCACCGGCATGGAGACCGGCCGCCGTTTCCCGATGGACGCGGCGGTGCTTGAGCCCATCCTGACGCAGCACGGCATGAGCGTCTGCGGCGGCTGGTTCTCCGGTCGCTTGCTGGTCGGCGACATCGATGAAGAGAAGGACCGCATCGCCGCGCAGATGGCGCTGTTCAAGGCGACCAACGCGCCATGCATCGTCTATGGCGAGACGGGTCGCACCATCCAAGGCGACCGCGGCACGCCGCTGGCCATGCGCCCGCGTCTCGACGACGATCAGATCAAGGCCTACGGCCGCAAGCTCACCACTTTCGGCGAGTGGTGCGCGGACCAGGGCATGCCGATTTCCTACCACCACCACATGGCCGCGCCGATCGAAAGCGAACAGGACGTCGATCTGCTGATGAAGCATTCCGGCGAGGGTCTGCCCCTGCTCTACGATGCCGGCCACATGGCCTTTGCCGGCGGCGACGTGCTGCGGGTGGTCGACAAACACCACGCCCGCATCTCGCATGTACACACCAAGGACATCCGTCAAGCGGTCGTGGACGGGCTCGACCGCAGCCGGGAAAGTTTTCTCGACGCGGTGGTCAAGGGGGCCTTCACCGTGCCCGGTGACGGCTCGCTTGACTTCGAGGCGATCGTGAAGCGGCTAGCCTCCTACGGTTATGAAGGCTGGTTCGTCGTTGAAGCCGAGCAGGATCCCGTCAAAAGTCCGCCACTCGAAATGGCGAAGATCGGGCATAAGGAATTGCTGCGCGTCATGGCCGCGGCTGGCTACACTGTGGAGAGCTGAAGTTATGAATCGCATGGATGGGAAGGTCTGCGTTGTCACGGGTTCGACGCAGGGGTTGGGAGCGGCCATTGCGCGCCGGCTGGCGGAAGCCGGCGCTGCCGGTCTTGTCACGCTCGGCCGCAACGAGGCGAAGGGCCGTGCCGCGGCGGAGGCGATCAAGCACGACACCGGCGTGCCTGTCCACTTTGTCAAGGCCGATCTCGGCAAAGTCGAGGATTGCCGACGCGTGATGGCGGAGGCCGAGCGCGTATACGGCAAGATACATGTGCTGGTAAACGCCGGTGCCCGCACGGACCGTGGCACCATCCTCGATACCTCGCCCGAACTCTTCGACGCCCTGTTCGCCGTCAATGTGCGAGGGCCCTACTTCCTGATGCAGGAGGCCATCCGCCGCATGATCCGCGACGGAATCGAAGGCGCCATCTGCAACATCGGCTCGATCTCCGAACATGCCGGCCAGCCTTTCATCAACGTTTACTGTGCCACTAAGGCGGCGCTGGCGACGCTGACCCGCAACACGGCGTTTTCCGTCATGAAGAACCGCATCCGCGTCAACCAGCTGGATGTCGGCTGGATGGCGTCTGATAACGAGCGAGAATTGCAGGCGAGTGAGACGGGCGATCCCAATTGGGAAGCGAAAGCCGTTGCGAACCTGCCCTTCGGCCGTCTGGTCGATCCGGCCGAGGCCGCCCGCACCGTCAACTTCCTCGTTTCGGACGATGCCGGGCTCATGACAGGTGCGGTGGTGGATTACGACCAGACAGTCCTCGGTGCCGCATCCGGCCCCATGGCCGTGCCTGAAAAGGCGATGGCGCTCTCGCCTTCCGACACTGATTGATAATCGACGGCTGGCGGACGGCAATGCTGCAACGACGTCAGCTTTCGCGGTTTGCAGTCCCTACCGCTCGGTAACCGTTGGAATGCGGGGATTGACCGCGTTGTTCTGAAGCCTGGCCGCCAAGGCCACGGTCAAAGCCTGGGCAAGACACATGGGAGCCGCAAGCGAGCGCGAGAATGTGTATTCGTGCTCCGGTACGGCGAAGAGAACGCGCGCGCTCTTGGCTAATGGAGACAACGTGCTGTCCGAGATCGCCACGATGGGTATACCTCTCCCCGCGGCTTCTTCCACAACATTGACGACCTCGTTCGCATAGAAGCGGAACGACACCGCAAACAGCAGGTCCGTCTTCTGCATTGCACGGGCCATATGCGTGGCCAGTCCGCCGCCCGGATCCAGGAGCACACAGCGCTTACCTAGCATGGTCAGTATATAGCGAAGGAGTTCGACGACCGGTGCCGAGCGAAGTTGTCCCATCAGATAGACGACGTCGGCCTTCTCGAGCAGGCTAACGGCTTCTGCCAGATCCTCGGGTTGAAGATCGGTGAGCATCTCTTTCAGGGACGCGATGTCACGGACGACCAGGTCGTGCATCAGTCCCATCTCGCTGCGATCTGTCCGCTCCCCCAGTTCCTTCTCCAACGCCTTGATGCGGGCTTCGAAGCCGGGGGCCGCGGTGGACAATCGTTTCTGGAAGAGGCTCTGCAGGTCCTTGAACCCCTCATACCCCAATGCTTGGGCAAATCGGACGAAGCTGGACGCGTGAACGCCGCTGCCTTCCCCAATCGAGTTCACCGATCGCACCGCGACGTCATTCGGATTTTGGGTGAGATACAACGCAATCTTCTGATACGCCTTGCTCATCTCATCATACCGGTCGTGTATCACGCGGATGAGATCCTCATAATCCTTGGGAGCCTCGACCTTCTCGTCCACGATGCACATCCTTGCAATTTTTGTTGCATGATGGCGTCTTTGAAGGTTTTTGACCAGCAGAGAGTTGTCAACTCTGTTATCGGGTCTGTTATCGGCCACAAGTTGTGTGCGCACCGCGCGTCCGCGCACCAAGAGGGCTGCGACAGCTCCGTGCGAAGGAGAAGCGTCAGAGGAGCAGCGGTTTCGGACAGGCGTAGGAATAGAAGGCCGGAAAGTCGACCGCTCCACCGCCCGACCAAAAGGCTTCGCGGCGGCGAAGATCTTTGACGACGCCGCCCACTACGACTTGGAGAATACCTGCTGCCTTATGCGATCCGCAGAGTTACCGATCCGGAAGCAAGCCTCATGGTCTTCCTGGAGAGCACATATCTCGCCGCGCGCTTGCGGACTGGGATTCAGCCGGTCTCGAATGTGCATTCGGGCAACCTCTGCGACCACGGGCTCCGTAAGTGCTCTGTCGCGCCGACGTTCGCAACGGCAAGTCCGTCCTACGACCCTGAAAACATCATCGGCTGCGCTTCAGCGGTACTGCATTTGGTACTGCATCGCCAACTTAAATCCCCCTTAAGCTTTGATTTTTAGTAGCTTTTCGGATCAGCCCGTCCAGTCCATCATGGGCGCAAGCCGAACTGCGTCAGGACAATGCAACGCTCGTCGCGAGCCATGCGCCCGATGCACGATCTCGGCGACGAATATGGCGACGTGGCGATCGCCAGCCTGCTGGAGAACTGGATCAACGAGAGCGAGAAGCGCGTCTGGTTCCTATTCGAGACGCTGCGCGGCACCAACGGATGACAGTTGGAACTCAATGGATGTCAGGATGTCAGATTTTCACCGACCGAAGCACGCCGCAATGGTAACGTCGGCAGGCGTAACACGAGATGCCGCCCAACATCAACGCCGACGACGCGCCTCAAAAGCCTGTGATCGGATGGCGTTCAGCCTTCCGACTTGAGCCGACTGAGAGGTCGGTGCGCAAGCTCGCCCTGAGCTCATTCATCGTACCGGGCGCATTCGGCCCGGCCGCGTCGAAGGTCAGGGCCATCATTGTCCGCATATTGTTGCGCATGATCGCCCCGATGCTCCGCACGGCGGGCCGCCTCAGATGGGGGCATACGTCTTCAATGCCCGCGATCCTGTCGATATCCCGGGCCCGGAATGCCTCGCGGCGCCATCGCGCCGGCGAAACGGATGGCACGCCTGACCTCGCGATCCCTGGCGAAGCCGTCGGTCACCGCCGGGTCCCAATGATCCATCGTGCCGGTGAAATGCATGTTGAAGACGAGCGGCACGCCACCCGTTTTGCCGAACCGCCGGTAAGCGAACGGGGTACCTGCGGCGTACACGAACTGCGTCGGCGCGGTCTGGTGACTGTGTATTGAGATTTCCTCTGGCGATAGTTCAAGCCGATACCAGACCCTCTAACAGGAGCACTTAAGCAATGCCGGCCGCTCTTAAGGGAGAAGACATGACCACGCTCAAAGTCGCAGACGCCGATATAAGGTCCCGTCATCTGGACTATGGTCGTTTGATAGATCGTGTGTTCGCCCAAGGTTGTATCGTCCCGACGCGCCACCATCACACGATCGAGATGGAGGGCCAGCCCGACGCTACTCTGCTTCTGATGCCTGCCTGGAGCAGCAACTCCGATGACGTCAAATATCTTGGGGTCAAGCTCGTGACTGTGTTCCCCAGCAACTCCGCCAGGGCTTGGCGGGCCTCACTTCAACGCTTCAACGTATGTGCTCCACGATGGCGATACGGGACAGCATTTGGCCATGATGGACGGCAACCTCACAGCGCGCGGCGGACAGTGGCCACCTCGGCGCTCGCGGCGCGCTACCTTTCTCGCGAGGACTCTCGGAAATTGCTCGTTTTGGCCTCGGGCCGCGTTGCAAGTCTCATACCTGAGGCATATCGCGCCGTTCGTCCAATTGCCGAGGTATCCGTCTGGGATATCAATCAGGAGAGCGCGGCCCGCATGGTTGCCGATCTGAGCAACAAAGGCTTCCTGGCGTCAATCGAGAGTGACCTCGAATCGGGTGTCAGAAATGCCGATATTGTCACTGCCGCGACGCTTGCCACATCGCGTTGATTCAGGGCGCGTGGCTCTCTCCTGGGACCCATGTCGACCTGATCGGAGGCTTCACTCCAAAGATGCGTGAGGCGAACTCCGAGGCTGTGCTACGTGCGGCCGTATATGTGGACACCCCTGAGGCACTGCATGAGGCCGGAGATCTGAGCCAGCCAATTGCGAGCACACTCATATCGGCAAGTCACATCCGCGGGCACCCTTGCAGAGCTTGCAAGGAAGGAGATCAAAGGGAGGAGCAACCCGCAGCAAATCACACTTTTCAAAGCGGTCGGCTCGGGCCTTGCGGATCTTTTCGCGGCAAAATTGGTGTATTGCTCACTCTGACGCAGTCAACAGCAGTCAGGTCCTGGTGCATCCGGTCGTTCGGCCGGCCTACGGTCCTGAGCGCCGCCATGCGCCCAGGCTGTCTATAAGAGGTGATGCCGGTTCAGTTCTTGCCGGCGGCCGCCTGCTTGATGAGGCTGGCGACAGCTGCAGGATCGGAGACGTAGACGGCGTGGCTGCCGGGCACCTCCACCGTCGTCGCCCCTGCCCGGTTCGCCATGTTGCGCTGCGCCGGCGGCGGGATCATCTTGTCGTCGGTGGCAACGAGGTACCAGCTGGGCTTCACCTTCCAGGCCGGAGCGCTGACCTTGCCTTCGAGCGCCGCCGCACCCCACGGCACCTGCGAATCGGCCATGAAGGAGGCGAGCGAGGGACGGACATCGGCGGCGAACGCGGCGGCGAACTTCTCCTTGTCGAGCATCAGGAAGCCGTCGACGGGCGGCAGGATCGGCGGCACCGACGCTCCGGGCGGCGGGTTGGCGATCAGGGTCGAAACCGACTCGCCTGCATCCGGCGCGAACGCCGCGATATAGACGACACCTGCCACCTTCGGATCGGTGCCGGCCTCGGAGACCACGACGCCGCCATAGGAGTGGCCGACCAGGATGACATTGCCGGGAGCGGCGGCGATGGCGCGCTTGGTGACAGCGACGTCGTCGGCGAGCGAAGTCGTCGGGTTCTGGACGATGGTCACGTCATAGCCGTCCTTCTTCAGGATCTGGTAGACGCCGTCCCAGCCGGAGCCATCGACGAAGCCGCCATGCACGAGGACGACGGAATTTGCTGCAGTGTTCGACATCTGAGTTCTCCTTTTTCAAAGTGTTGTGAACCGTTGTGGCAGGAGGACTATGCGACGGAGCAGAAGCGCGCGCTTTGAGGCGACTTTCAGGACCTCTTGATTTTACCTTGAGATCGCTTTGATTTTGCGTCCGCGACGCGGCTAAAGTGTCGGCAGCCCCTCTTCGCCGTAATCCGGAGCATGCAGTTTGCCGTATCATTTTGAGGATTTTGCCCTGGACGGAGACCGGCGCGAACTCCGTCGCGGCAACGACCTGATCTCGGTCGAGCCGCAGGTGTTCGACTTGCTGCAATATCTGATCCGCAATCGCGAGCGGGTGGTCAGCAAGGATGATTTGATCGATGCGGTCTGGCAGGGCCGCATCGTCTCGGACGCCACGCTCTCCAGCCGCATCAACGCCGCCCGCAATGCGTTGCATGACAGTGGCGAGGAACAGCGCCTGATCCGCACAATTCTGCGCAGGGGCCTTCGCTTCGTCGGCACCGTCCGCGAGGATGGCGGCGCGCAGGCAACCGCGCCGATGGAGCAGCCGAAGCCTGCCTTAGGCATTCCCGCCCGTCCTTCCATCGCCGTGCTGCCATTCGCGAACCTGAGCGGCGATCCGGATCAGGATTATTTTGCTGACGGCATGGTCGAGGACATCATCACCGGTCTGTCGCGAATAAGGTGGCTGTTCGTCATCGCGCGCAATTCCTCCTTCACCTACAAGGGCCGCGCGGTGGACGTGAAGCAGGTCGGTCACGAGCTTGGCGTGCGCTACGTGCTGGAAGGCAGCGTGCGCAAGGTGGGAAGCCGCGTGCGCATCACCGGCCAGCTCATCGACGCGGAGGACGGCAGCCATCTGTGGGCCGAACGCTACGACCGCGACCTGACCGATGTATTTGCCCTACAGGACGAGATCACCATCAGCGTGGTCGCGGCAATAGAGCCCAATCTGCGCCGGGCCGAGATCGAACGCGTCAAGCGCAAGCGCCCCGACAGTCTCGACGCCTACGATCTGCTGCTGCGCGCGCTGCCCGATGTCTACACCTTCATGCCGCAAGGTGCCGCCAAGGGGCTGCCGCTGCTCGACCAGGCGCTCGCCATCGAGCCGACCTATGCCCTTGCGCACGGCTTTGCTGCCTGGGCGCACCAGACGCTATTCGTGCGCGGCGGGATGCATCCGGAGAACCGCGAGAAGTCGATCCGCCATGCCCATGCGGCGATCGAGCATGGTTCGGGCGACGCGATGGCGCTCGCTCTGGCCGGGTTCACCATCGGCATCGTCGAGCATGACCGCAGTCTGGCCGACGAAGCGTTTGCGCAGGCTTTGACGCTCAGCGCCTCCTGCGCCTTCGTCTTTGCCTTCGGCTGCGTGTCGGTGGCGTATGGCGGCGACGCTGCCCGGGCGATCGACTGGGGTGAGCAGGCGTTACGGCTGAACCCCCTCGACGCCATGAGCTGCGTGCCGCAAGGCATGATCGGATTCGGCAATTTTCTCACCGGCCGGCACGAGCAGGCCGTCATATCAGGCCGCCGGGCGGTAGAAATGAACCCCGGATTCAGCATGCTGCACGGATGGCTGGCCGCACCGCTGGCCAGGCTCGGGCGGCTCGACGAGGCCAAAGTATCGGCCGCGCGGCTGATGTCGCTCGACCCGCACTTCACCATCGGCCGCTGGTCCGCCGCCGTAGGCATTGCGCCGGATATTGTCGATGACGTCACCGACGCCATGCGGATAGCCGGCCTGCCGGCATAACCGATAAAGGCGCATGCCGGTCGCGGGACGAACGTTGCCGTGCAAGCAGCGCGAATTCAGGCTTTGCGATCATCCACGCCACCAACGCGGCGTGGCGCCGGTCAAAAGCGGCGGACTACAAATTGCGGGCGATCTGAAGGGTGATGTCACATAAACGGAGATGGGCTGTCGTTGTGACTTTTGGGAATGATTTCAGGCGATCACGCCGGCAGCAGCTTTCCATTGCGCTGGCATTCAGGCGGTGAAGATGGATCTGAAAGGCGGAGCATTTTGAACGGGGCGGGACGAAGAGATTGCGGACTGCAGAGAAAGGTCGAGACGAAACGCTGGAGGCTCCCCGGTGATCGAAAGCCTTGCATCATCCGCTCTCGTTTTCGCCGTGGCACATGCGAATTCTCCGCTCTGTTGTTCAACCCTTGTGCGACCGGTGCTCGACGTCCGGCATGACTTGACGCCGCGCTGCTCCATAGGAGCCGCGCTTGTCGGTGATCATCCGCTTCGGCACCTGGCCCTGCTTCTTCAACAGCCGTCAGTAAGCGCTTGGCGGCCTTGGTGTTGCGCCGGGTCTGGACGATCTCGTCGAGCACATAGCCGTCCTGGTTGACGGCCCGCCATAACCAATGCTTCTTGCCGGCGATCGTGATGGCGACTTCGTCGAGGTGCCAGATGTCATTTCGACTGGGCTGCTTGCGGCGCAGGCGCCGAGCGTAGTCCAGCCCGAACTTCTTTCCCCATCGACGGATCGTCTCGTAGGAAGCGACAATGCCGCGCTCCAGCAGCATTCTTCGACTTGACGCAGGCTCAGCGGAAATCGATAATATAGCCACACCGCGTGGGCGATGATCTCGGGTGGGAACCGATGCCGTTTGTAGCTGATCTGCGAAGTGTTCATCCCCAGCATCTATCGCAGCGATTCCTGACACGCGGTTACCGTGACAACGCCCCTGGGAGCGCCTGGACCAAATCGGGTGCCCAGTTCTAATATGTGGCGGGTGGTACGACGGGATCGCTCTACTGTCATCTCAGGAACGCATGGTGGGAAGAATCCCGAGGGCGACCTTGCGCATGTTCGAAGGTGGCCATCTATTTCTCTGGCAGGATAGCTCCGCGTTCGCCGAGATCGTCCGGTTTCGTGCAAACGAGGAAGCCGGCTAAGGGGCGAACACGAATTTGCGCCGTGCGACGCGCTGCGTGAGGCCATGGACGTCCGCGCCTTACTGAGGCAAGACCGGTGGCGTCTATGTTTAGGCGGCGAGCCACATTGCCTATACCTCGCTCGATAGCATATTGCGGGCGGCATAGAGTTCGCCAATGAAGTCGGTGATCAAGGTCGAATTGATGCCGTCCGGCGGGCGGAGGAGTAGCGCGCGGAAATTGACGGCCGGCTCGAATGGCCTGGCCAAAATGCCGCCGATCATGCGGTCCGCAATGACGGAGGGATTGACCAAGCCGATCCCCATGCCCTTCGCTGCAAGGATAGCGATAGTCAGGCCGTAGGGCGTTTCGATCAAGATGCGCGGCCGTACCCCATGCGCGGCCAGGATCTTGTCCATGGCGAGCCGAGCAGTATCTTCCGGCGACAATGCCAGGAAGGCCTCGTCGGCGAGATCGGCCGGCGTGATTATCTGCTTCCGCGCCAGCCGGTGGTTCTTCGGCATCACGCAGACGGCGCGCGGTGTGGTGAAGACGCTGTGCAGCACGCCGCTGGTGTCGACCTCGTCGGCCGCGAGCCCGATATCGAAACTGCCAGAGGCGACCAGGTCGCGCACGACATTGGAGGTGCGGACCTGATAGCTGATTCGCACCTGCGGATGCCGGTGCGAGAACGCTACGATGGCGCGCGGCACCAGCCCATGCCCGAGTGCCGACAGGGAGGCGACGCGGATGGTACCGGTGCCGACCTCCTTGATCTGGGCCGCCCGCAGCTTCAGCCGGTCGAGCCCGACCAGGTTGGCTTTCACCTCGGCATGGAACAACTCCCCTTCGCGTGTCGGCACCAGCCTGCCACGAATGCGGTCGAAAAGCCTGAAGCCGAGTTCAGCCTCTAGCTTGGCTAGCGAACGGCTGATGGCCGGCTGCGAGGTGTCGAGCAGCGCGGCCGCCGCGCCGGCGCCGCGCGTGATCATGATCGCGTTGAAGACATCGATGTCGCGCAGGTTCATAGTGCAGCCCATATCAAAAGCGAATTAACTTTATCGGCGCGGTCATAGATGGCAATGGATGAGCCCGCTAAGTTTCGCCCATGAACCGACGCGACGACACTTCACATGTCCATCCTCCCAAGCGCTCCGAGGAACCGTTCCAGGCGGTGGCGATGCCGGTCGAGCGAGCCTCGACCGTTGTCTTTGACGATCTGGAGTCGTTCGAGCGTCGCGTCGAGCGCCTGTACGACGGGTTCAGCTACGGACTTTACGGCACACCGACCAGCCGGCAGCTCGAAGATCACATCGCCGTGCTGGAAGGCGGATCCCGGGCTCTCGTCGTCCCGTCGGGCATGGCTGCCATGACGCTGGCGACCATGGCTGTCTGCCGCGGCGGCGAAAGGGTTCTGATCCCGGAGACGCTCTATGGCCCGGCACGCGACATGGCCGAGCGTTTTCTTGGCCGCCTCGGGATCGAGGCGGTTTCCTACGATCCACGGCTGGACGCAAGCATCGCGGCGATGATCGACGCCAGAACGCGGCTGGTCTGGGTGGAATCGCCTGGTTCGGCCACCTTCGAGGTGCAGGATGTGCCGGCCATCGCGGCGGCCGCCCACAAGACTGGCGCTCTCGTCGCGGCTGACAACACCTGGGCCTCGCACCTTCTGTTCAAGCCGCTTGCCCATGGAGTCGACATTTCGATGCAGGCGCTTTCCAAACACGCCGGCGGCCATGGAGATCTTCTAATGGGCTCGGTGGCCGTCAACGACGTGGCCCTTTTCCGGCAGCTGAAGGATACGGCGCGTTTCCTCGGCTATGGCGTCTCGCCCGAGGATTGCGCGCTGTGCGAGCGCGGCCTGATGACCATGCCGGTGCGCATGCGTCATGCGGACGGCACCGCGCGCAAGATCCTCGTCTGGCTATCGGAACGCCCGGAAGTCGCGCAGATCTTGCATCCCGCGCAGCCTGGCCATCCCGGCCACGCGGTCTGGAAGCGTGACTTCGCCGGATCGGCGGGCGTGTTCTCCTTCGTGCTGCGGCCGGAACTGGCGCCACTGCAATCCGATGTCCTGCGCAGCCTGCGGCTGTTCAGGCTCGGCGCAAGCTGGGGCGGCGTGCATTCGCTGATTGCCGTCAGCGATCCGCGCAAGGGCCGCGCCAGCCTCGATTGGCTGAAGCCCGGCCCGGTCTGGCGCCTGTCGATCGGCCTTGAGGCGCTCGAAGATCTTCTGGCCGACCTTTCCCAGGCCTTCGAACTCTTTGCTGAAGCCCGGCGCAACGGAACCGCAGCAGCCGACGCCAAGGCCGCCGAATGATTACAACCTCAACGAGAAGGGGAATGACTATGAAACATCAAGGTCTGAAATGGCTCACGGGTCTGGCGATAGGGCTGGCCAGCCTGTCTTCGGGCGGCAGCAACGCCAACGCGCAGGCGGTCATCAACAAAATCAAGGAGCGCGGCTACGTCAGCTGTGGCGCCAGCCAGGGCGTGCCTGGTCTCTCCCGGCCCGACGAGAAGGGGTATTATCGCGGCTTCGATTCCGACATCTGCCGCACTTTCGCGGTCGCCATCCTCGGCGACAAGGAGAAGATCCGTTACGTGCCGCTTAACGCAGGCCAGCGTTTTCCTGCGCTGCAGACCGGAGAGATCGACGTTCTGTCGCGCACATCCACCATCACCTACAGTCGCGATACGGTTGTCCGCTTCGTCTGGATCAATCTCTACGACACGGACGGCATGCTCGTGCGCAAGGCCGACAATATTACCGAGCCCAAACTGCTGGACGGAAAGACCGTTTGCCTGCAAGGCGGTGGCAGCCTGACCGAGAAAGCGATCGAGGAAACCGAGGAAGAGTTCGGGATCGCGATGGAGAAAGTCTATTACGACTCGACCATTCAGGCGCGCGACGCCTTCTTCGGCGGCCGCTGCGATTCATACGTCACCGACGGCACTGCGGCAGCCGGACAGCGTGCTTCGGTGGCCAAGAACCCCGACGACTACGACATCATCAAGGTCGGCAAAGCCGCCGAACCCAATGGCGTCGCGGTCGCCCGCGGCGACGATCAACTCTTCGACGTCGTGCGCTGGACATTGAATGCCCTGTTCTGGGCCGAGGCCAACGGCATCACCTCGCAGAACATCGATGAAAAGCTTGTGTCGGGCAGTCCGGAAGTCAAACGGGTGCTCGGCGAGGAATCCGGCTTCGGCAAGCCGCTCGGATTGGACGATAAGTGGGCCTACAACGTCATCAAGCAAATGGGCAACTACGCCGAGATCTGGGACCGCAATCTCGGCAAGGACAGCCCGCTAAAGGTCGAACGCGGTCTGAATGCGTTGTGGAAGGACGGGGGCCTCAACTATCCTTTCCCCTGGGATTGAGCCGCATGATGGAGGGGAACGGGCCCGGCGCTCCCCTTCCCTGCCAACGCCGCGAACCCTCGAGGTCAACATGCTGAGCGATGCCAAGACCAGATCGATCATCATCCAGTGTGCCCTGGCCGCCGCGGTTGCCGCTTTCGCTGCCCTGCTCGTCAGCACGACTTTCGCCAATCTCAGGGCACGCGGCATCCCGATCGGCTTCGATTTCCTGACGATGCCGTCAAGGATCGTCATCTCGGAAGCAATCCTCACTTACAAGTCGCGGGACCCCTATTACTGGGCGATCGCGACCGGGCTCGCCAATACGGTCTTCGTCTCCGCGGTCATCATCGTCTTTTCATCCGCGCTCGGCCTCGTCGTCGGCATCACCCGGCTGAGCAGCAATCCCCTGGCGGCGGGCACCTGCCGCGTATGGGTGGAGGTTGCCCGCAATTCACCGCCGATCGTGCTTCTGATCTTTCTCTACTCGCTGTGGTGGAAGGTGCTGCCGCCGGTCGGCGAAGCGCTCAATCCGCTGCCAGGCGTTTACGCCTCCATGCGCGGCTTTGTGGTGCCGGCTGTCAGCATGGACTTCGCCACCCCGGGATTGCTCGTCATTGCTCTCGCCCTGGCATTGGCGGCCGCCGGCTGGGCGGCGGCGAGAAGAGGATGGTTGCCGCCGCTGGCCACGCCGGCGATCCTCACGGTGGGCGTTGCCGGACTATGGCTTGCCGACGCGAAATTCTCCGTCGACTGGCCGACCTTCACCGGGTCGAATTTCAAGGGCGGCAAGGAACTGACGCCCGAACTCAGCACCATCCTCATCGGGCTGACCATCTACACTACCGGCTTCGTCGCCGAGATCGTGCGCGGCGGCGTGCTTTCGGTCGGCCGCGGTCAGTGGGACGCAGGTCATTCGCTCGGCCTGCCGCGCGGCAAAATACTGCGTCTGATCATCATCCCGCAGATGCTGCGGGTGATCGTCCCGCCGCTCAACAGCCAATACATCAACGTCGTCAAGAATTCGACGCTGGCGATCGCGGTCGGCTATCCGGACTTCCTTGCGGTCATGAACACCATCATCAGCAAGTCCAGCCATTCGATCGAGGGCGTCTTCATCATCCTCGGCGTCTATCTCGCCCTCAACCTGAGCCTGTCGAGCGCGGCCAATTGGTACAACCGTCGCATCGCCATCGTGGAGCGCTGAACTATGAAGGCCGTGTCTCTTTCCCTTCCGGCCGAGCCAATGCCAGGACAGATCCGCTTCGGCGCCTTGCGGCGGTCCGCCAAGCTCCTGTTCGGCACGCCGCTCAATGCCGCCCTGACGCTGTTGTTCGGCGTTCTGCTCGTCGCCACGGTACCGCCGATGCTGCGCTGGCTGGTAATCGACGCCGTGCTGTTCGATCCCAATCCAAGCGCCTGCCGGGTGGCCACCGGAGCCTGCTGGAGCTTCATCTACGCCAAGTCCGGGCAGTTGCTGTTCGGCATATATCCGCTCGACGAACGCTGGCGCCCCGCCATCGTCTGCCTGCTCATCCTGGCGCTGCTTGCCTGGTCGGTGCGGCCCGCCAGCTGGGCGCCGCGGCTGGCAGCGCTCTGGATGGCGGCGCTCGTGTTGATCTTCTGGCTGATGGCCGGCGGTTTCGGCCTAGCCGAGGTTCCGACCTCGTCCTGGGGCGGCCTGCCGGTGACGCTCATCCTCACCGTCGTTGCCATCGGCGTCGCCTTCCCCGTCGGCATCCTGTTGGCGCTTGCCAGGCGCTCGACCATGCCCGCGATACGCATCGGCGCCGTGGTCCTGATAGAATCGGTGCGCGGACTGCCGCTCTTGTCCATCCTGTTCGTGGCATCGATCATGATGCCGCTGTTCCTGCCCGAAGCCTTGTTGCCCGACAAGTTCGTGCGTGCGCTGGTCGCCCTCACCATCTTCGCGGCGGCCTATCTCGCCGAGGTGATCCGCGGCGGCCTGCAGGCCATCCCGAATGGCCAACACGAGGCCGCGGCGGCGCTCGGCCTGCCCTTCTGGCGCACGCAATATCTGGTGATCCTGCCGCAGGCGATCCGGGTGGCGATCCCGGCGCTGGCCAACACCATCATCGTCATGATCAAGAACACCAGCCTGGTCCTGGTCGTCGGCCTGTTCGACCTGATCAGCTCCGGTAAGGCGGCGCTGGCAGACCCGGACTGGCCGTCGCCGGCGGCCGAGACGTTCCTGTTCATCGGCGCGATCTTCTTCGCGCTCTCCTTCTCATTCGCCCGCTTCGCCGACTTCCTGGAGCGGCGCGGCCCGACCGCTCACTAGGAAATGCCTTGATGTTATCGTCCGCCCCAACGCGCGTTCCGTCCATGCCCGATCGCAGCGCTCCACCCGCTATCCAAATGACCGGCATGAACAAGTGGTACGGAAATTTCCATGTGCTGAAGAATATCAACCTGACCGTCCATCGCGGCGAGAAGCTGGTGATCTGCGGTCCGTCCGGCTCGGGCAAGTCGACGATGATCCGCTGCATCAACCGGCTGGAGGAGCATCAGCAGGGGCAGATCGTCGTCGAAGGCGTCGAACTCAGCAACGATTTGAAGCAGATCGACGTAATCCGCAGTGACATCGGCATGGTGTTCCAGCACTTCAACCTGTTCCCGCATTTGACCATTCTGGAAAACCTGACACTGGCGCCGATCTGGGTGCGCAGGATGCGGCGCGGGCAAGCCGAGCAGACCGCCATGCACTATCTGGAGCGGGTGAAGATCCCGGACCAGGCGCATAAATATCCCGGCCAGTTGTCCGGCGGTCAGCAGCAGCGCGTCGCCATCGCCCGTGCGCTCTGTATGAGCCCGAAGATCATGCTCTTCGACGAACCGACCTCCGCCCTCGATCCTGAAATGGTCAAGGAAGTGCTCGACACCATGGTCACGCTGGCCGACGATGGCATGACGATGCTGTGCGTCACGCACGAGATGGGATTTGCCCGCCAGGTCGCCGACCGCGTCGTCTTCATGGACCAGGGCGAGATCGTCGAGATGAACACGCCCTCCGAATTCTTCTCGCATCCGCGTCACCAGCGCAGCAAACTGTTTCTTGCCCAGATCCTGAACTAGCGAACCTCTCCCGCCAGCCCATGCGCCGGCCGGATGGGCAGACGCAAATCAGAAATCCATCCGGGGCCTGGTCAGCGCGCAGCGACCTGCCAGACCGCGACGCCGGCCCAGGATCAGGCCGGCGACGCCTTCGATGCTGCGCGAGATAATGTCGAACAAGCGCGGCCGACTCTCGAAGGAATACACCAGGCGTTCGCGAAACAGGATCGACAGCGCCGCGAGTTCCGGCCATTGGTAGATGTTCGGCCCACAACTTCTGCACGTCGACGATCCGGGCGCCTGGCGGTGGGCGCTCCGGTCCTGTTTCGACGATAATGCGCCGCCGGCCGGCGCAGGCACAGCTGCCACGTATTGCAGCAGACGGCAGAGGACGAGAACGTCGTCCACAACGCAACTCTCGACTCGAAGTCGTAGCTGTATCATATGGCCTGTTCACCAAGCGGGCTTTGGGGGCTAGCACGAAGTCGGGCACCCACTTTGGCACCTCCACTTGCGCGAGCAGTAGTCCGCTTTCCTTCGCAAATGCCATGTGGCAAGACGGATGGATGGCGGCGGACAGCGAACATAAAAGCATCTCTGCGAGAGCGTTGGGCATCGCATTATCAGCTGCTGCCCTCGTGCCGCATTTCACAACCCCAGCCTTTGCCCATGCTTCCGAGCGCGGCTATGTCATGCTCCTGCCGACCGGATATTATGTCGTGGGCGGGGCGGTGGCCGTAGCCGCGAGTTTTCTGGTTCTGGCTGTCCTCCCGCCCAGGCTGCTCGAACGCATTTCGGCATCCCGCCTGCCAATTGGTCAATTCGGCGACGCCGCGCGCATTTGGATCAGCATGCTCGCCTTCGCGGTTCTCGCCATACTCGTGGCGGCGGGAATTCTCGGCAGCCGAGATCCGCTGTCGAATCCACTTCCGCTAACGGTGTGGACGCTGGTCTGGGTCGGACTGACATTGCTTCAGGGCGTATTCGGCAATGTTTGGTCGTGGACAAACCCGTGGTACGGGCCGTGGCGCATTTTCTCCAGCGTCTTCCCGGCATTCCGCGATCGCACAATGCCACAAGGACTGGCTTACTGGCCGGCGTTGATTTTGTTTGCAAGCTTCGCCTGGTTCGAGCTGATCTATCCGGCGCCCGAAGATCCGGCGCGGCTTGCGTTCGCTCTCATGGCCTACTGGCTCTCGACCTTCGTCTGCATGATCATCTTCGGCTACGAAGGCTGGAGCCGGCGCGGCGAGTTTCTGTCCGCGTTCTTCCGCATGGTGTCACGCTTCGCCATCGTCGAAACGACGCCGGACCACCCAAGCGGGGGGCGCGCCCTCTCACTCTGCTGGCCTGGAGCGAAATTGTGGAGCGCGCAAGCCTTGCCGGCGAGCGGTATGCTCTTTCTGTTGCTGACGTTGAGCTCGGTGTCCTTCGACGGTCTGTCGAAGACCTTCTCTTGGCTGGGCGCGAATGGTGTCAATCCGCTCGAATTTCCGGGGCGCTCGGCATTAGTCGGAATCAACAGCGCCGGTCTTGTGCTGATGTTTATCGCACTTGTCGCCGTGTTCTTCGCCGCAGTGTTTGTCGGTGAGCGGTTGGCCGGGAGCATCTCTTTCGGAAAAGCGGTCGGGCTCCTTGTCTGGTCGATCGTCCCGATCGCGCTCGCCTATCATTTTTCCCACTATCTGACGGCCCTCCTGGTGAACGGCCAGAATGCGATCGTCGCTATTTCGGATCCGTTTGATCGGGGATGGAACCTATTCGGCACGGCGCACATGAATGTCGGGGCGGGAGTGATCATGGGCTCCGATGCAGCGTGGATCATCTGGAACTTTCAGGCGGCGGCGATCATCGGCGGCCATATACTTGCCGTTCTGGTCGCGCACGGGCTGGCGTTCCGTTTGCATCCGGCGCGCAGCCGCGCGGCGCTCAGCCAATTTCCGCTGACCGTTTTTATGGTCGGATATACGGTTTTCGGGCTGTGGCTGCTGTCCACGCCGACGGCCGTCTGACGGCCGCAAGCCACGTATCGGAGGCGTTGGTCGACAGACCTCACGGCGGTGTATCGCGACCTCAAGGACATGCGTCGAACAAAGCCGGTGGTTGGTGAATTGGCAACGCCGGCAGTGCAACTGACTGCTTCACAGTTCTTCGGCCTGATATCTAAGCCGACGGGACGCCCTCGGTGGCCAGACGCCGGAAGATCTGGTCGACTTGTTGCGGCGGCAATTTGGCGCCGCCGTCGAGCCACCAGATCAGCACCGACAGAAAGGCACCCACGACGAACTGGACGATCAGTTCGTTCGGCACGACATCGGGAAGCTTCCTGTCCTTGTTTGCGGCAAGCTCCGCGCGCACGAGATCGCATAGATCTCGCGGATGCTGCCGAGCACAATAGTCCCACCGCGGCCCCCGGCCAGAGCTCGGTAGAGATCTATATGTTCACGCGCGTGCTCGAACATACCGAGCACGAACCCAAGCTGCGATCTTTCAGCTCGCCTGGCGCTGCAAGCGCATGCCGCTGGCGTTCGACCAGCATGGCGCGCAGATGATCGTCCAGGCCGCTGCGCTTGAGGTCGTCCTTGCTGGTGAAGTGCGCGTAAAAGGTCGATCGGCCGATGTTTGCCTCATTGCAGATGTCCTCGACGGTAATTGCTTCATATCCCTTTCTCAGGATCAAAGTGATCAGCGCATGGTGAAGAGTCGACCGGGTCCGGGCGACACGGCGGTCTATCGTCTTAAGCCAACGCTACAAGAAGCGGACTAATAACCGGCAAGAGGATCCTCCCGGCCCGCCTGAGTAACCAGGGCTGCCGACAGAGCGCTTTCCCACTCACTGCCGGCCCGGTACCGGAAGGAAGGAGCGCAAATCTCTGCTTCGCCACCAGAATGCGCAACGCATCAGGTCCCGCACGGTCAGCTAGATCTGACGTTTAATCATGCGGCCGAGACCCGTTTCGCGAATAGGTCGCCGGCGAACCTGCACGCCGCCTTGTGCATTGAGCTTACTTCTTGCGACACAGGCTCAGCCTCCGCACAAGCTTCCACGGAAAGGGGACACCGCGTCCTGAAGAAACAGCCGGAGGGCGGATTCGTCGGACTTGGGATTTCGCCCGTGATCAACGGAGGGTTGCGCCGACGCTCGGTGGCAGGATCAGCCTCCGGAATAGACGCGAGAAGGAGCTGGGTGTAGGGATGGCTCGGATTCCGGTAAACCTCTTCCGAGCTGCCGCTTTCCACCACCTTGCCGAGGTACATCACGTAGACCCGGGTCGCCGCCTGCCGGACAAGCGCGAGGTCATGCGCGATAAAGAGGCAGGACACGCCTAGCTTCTCTCTGAGGTCGAGGAATAGGTTCATGACCTGCGCGCGTATAGACAAGTCTAGCGCGCTGACCGGTTCGTCGCAGATTAAAACCCGCGGCTCTACGGCCAGCGAGCGCGCGATCGCGATGCGTTGCCTCTGGCCGCCTGAGAGTTCACGGGTGAATCTGTCCCGGGCCGTCGTCGCCAGACCCACCTGGTTGAGGAGTTCGGCGATCCTCCCCTCGCGTTCCGTTTGCGAACGCAAACCTGCAATGATGAGGGCTTCGTTTATGGCTTCGCCCACAGTTTGGCGATCATTCAGCGATGCATAGGGGTCCTGGAACACGTACTGAACGGCGCGACGCGCTTCCCGCAGACGGCGCCCGCTCAGGGAGCCGAGGTCGACGCCATCGAAAACGACGCGTCCGGACTGGGGTTTTTCCAAGCCCACGATCGAACGGCCAAGCGTGGACTTGCCGCAGCCGGACTCCCCCACCAAGCCGACAATCTCGCCGGGATTGAGGTGGATCGAGACGTCATTTACCGCTTTGATCGTTTGGCCACGTTTGGCGCTTGGAAAGCTGGTGACCAGATGCTCGACTTCGAGTACCGCGCTCATTATGCGCACTCCTTCGCCCGAATATTCAGAACGGGACAGGCGGCTGACACACCCGGAACTGCCGTCGGCAAGAACGGCGGACGTCGCTCGCCGCAGGCATCCACAGCGTATCCGCAGCGGGGCATGAAGGCGCACCCTGTGATCGGCGCGCCAAGGATGGGCGGAACCCCCGGCAATCCACGGAAACGCGATCCGATTGCGTCCTGTTTCCTCGGAATTGCGTCGATGAGGCCCATCGTATAGGGATGCTGCGGCTGGGAGAGTACACGCTCGGTCGGTCCGGTTTCGACGTGGCGCCCCGCGTACATCACCATTACGCGGTCGGCCGCGCCCGCCACGACACCCATGTCATGCGTGATCAAGATCATGGCCATGTCCATTCTGGACTGGATTTCCTTCAGCAGTCGGAGGATTTGCGCCTGGACCGTCACGTCGAGCGCGGTGGTCGGCTCGTCGGCTACGAGAAGTGTCGGCTCGGCGGCAATGGCGATTGCGATCATGACACGCTGTCGGAGACCGCCCGAAAGCTCATGGGGATACTGCTTGAGGCGTATTTCGGGGTCGGACATCCCGACCATCTTGATAAGTTCAAGCGCCCGGGTTTCCGCAGCTCTTGCGGTCATGCCGAGGTGAAGCTCGGCTACTTCTGCTATCTGCCGTCCGACCCGGCGGGCGGGATTGAGCGCGCTCATCGGGTCCTGGAAAATGAAGCCAATGGATTTTCCGCGCAGGCTGCGAAGCGTTTCATTGTCCGATCCGACGAGCTGGCGGCTGTCGAACAAAATGGAGCCCGATATATCCGCCTGGACGCCCACGGGCATCAGGCCGAGAGGCGCAAAGCAGGTGACCGTTTTGCCGCTACCGCTTTCTCCCACAATCGCGAGGGTCTCTCGACGGCTCAGTTCATAGGCTACTCCGTCGACTGGGCGGACCACGGTATGCGCCGTCAGCAGGTCTATGGTCAGATCTTTGACGCGGAGTATCGGTTCAGAACTCATGGCCGTGCCTCCTTGGCCCAGAATGCGGTTACCCGGCGACGGGCCGCGAGCATCCGGGAGGTCAGCGGCTTCGGAACTCTGTTGAGGGCGACCGCTTCACCGAGGATGTTGAATCCGATGACAGCTAAAGTCAGGGTCAGCCCCGGCAGGATGACCTGGCGCGGATCGGACTCGAGATATGGAAGCGCGTCGACCAACATCTGTCCCCATTCAGGCGTCGGCGGCTGGATCCCCAGCCCGAGGAAGCTCAACGTTGCGATTGCGAGCGCGACTGCTCCGGCGTCGGCCGTGGCATATACGAGCACCGCCCCGATCGTCGTGGGAAGAAGATGGACAAAGTAAATGCGAACGGGACTTGCGCCCAATACTCTTAGGGCCTCCATGTGGGGCTTGTTCATGGTGTTGACAGCCACGGCCCGGCTAATGCGGGCGCTACCCGGCCACCAGGCGAGCGCGAGCGCGAGGATCATGTTCCAGTAGCTGACTCCGGCAATGCCGATCACCGCAAGTGAGACGATGAGGCTGGGGATTGCCTGGCCGACGTCAACGATGCGCATCAGCAGTTCGTCCGTCCAGCCCCGCCGGTATCCGGCAATCGTGCCGATGGCGATGCCGATGGCGTGCGCGCACACAAGGACGAGACAGACTCCGACCAGCGACGTCCGAGCCGCCACAATCAACCTGCTCAATGTATCGCGCCCGAGATGGTCGACTCCGAACGGATGGGCGAGCGTCGGGCCCTGGCCAGCGATCAGCAGGTCTTGCGCATTGGGATCATGTGGCGCGATGTAGGGTGCGAGCAGTCCCAACAGAACGAACGCGCCAATAGTAAATACCGCCGAGCGCGGGAAGGCGCCAATGGCCTTCAGGAGTGGTCTGACTGCCTGCATGTTCAGCTCCTTTGAAGTCTAAGGCGCGGATCGGTCAGCGTAATGCAGATGTCGACCACGACGTTCAGGATGATGAAGAACGTGATGAAGACCAGAAGGCAGGCCTGCACGACCATGAAGTCGCGGAATCTCACCCCGGTCAGGAAGAGGTCGCCGATGCCCTGCCAAGCGAACAGAGGTTCGACAACGACCGCGCCCACGACCATCGTCCCGATCTGCGTTCCCAAGGCGTTCAAGTACGTCGGCGCGATGTTCGGGATCGCGTCGCGAACCAGAATACTCGTCCTTGACAGTCCTTTGCTCATGGCCGTTAGGACATAAGGTTTGGCCATCGCCTCCTCGAAGCCAACTCGGACGACGCGGCTCAGAACTGCTGCGGGAAGAAATCCCAGAGTGAGCCATGGAAGCACCCAACTGACGGGTCCGGCAAACCCGAAGGTCGGAAAGACGTGCCACGTGACCGAAAAGGCGTAGACCAGCAGTGCTCCGACGAAGAAGGACGGAGTCGAAGCGCCCAGAAGAGCGCTCCCTCGGGTGACCACGTCTGGCGCCCTATGTGCCCAGAGCGCGCCTACGAAGCCGACGAACAGGCTCAGCAAGAAAGCCACGACCGCTCCGCCCGCAACGAGGGTGGCGGTCACGGCAAGGCGGCTCTTGAGGGACGCGCCGACCGCCTCGCCCGTCTTGTAGGAAATGCCGAAGTCGCCGTGGATCGCTCCGTTCAGCCAGAAGCCGTAGCGTTCGAGAAGCGGCTTGTTGAGCCCCAATTCCTCCTCGACCTTGGCAATATCGGCTTTGGTGGCCGTCGGCGTCCGCAGCTCGGCGATGAGTATCGCCACGTTGCCCGGAGCGGATACCACGAGCGCGAAGCATAGAACGGACGCCAGAAACAGCAACAAGACTGCGTTGCGGGCCCTTTTAGCGATGAAGGCGAACACGGCCGTATCCTACTCCGCCAGTGTGATATTCTCGTAGGGCATGTCGTACTCGGTCGCGGGGCTCTGGAAGCCCTTCACCCGAGCGGCATGCGCCCATATGCCCGGAACGAAGAGCAGCGGCGCGATGGCGTCGTTGTCGTGCAGCCAGTCATAGACCTTCTGTAGAGCTGCTTCCATCTCGCCTTCGGGCGCGGACATCGCGGCGAGCACCAACGGATCGAGGTGCTCGGGGTCGATGAAGAGCTTGCCGTCCACGCCGTTGTCATAGGTGGATAGGAACAGGCCCACCACAGTCCCGAAAGGTTCGTATGGCGCGCCGAACGTCTGGAAGAAAGCGAGATCGAACTTGCGCTCCGGAATGTCGCTGTGCCGCGACGCATGATCCACCGAGCGGATCGTGAGCGTGACGCCAATCTCCTGGAGCTCGGACTGGATCACTTCCGCGACGGATCGGGACCCCGGTACTTGCTCCTCGCTAACGACCAGTTCAATGGCAAGGTCCTTGCCGTCCTTCTGCCTGACAGGCCCCCCGACCCAGCCTGCCTCCTCGAGCAGCGACTTTGCGGTCTCGGTATCCCGCCTAGGCACATCGAAGCGCTTCCCCGAATACGGAACGGTTTCGGAGAACAGGTTGCCAGTGGAGGTCGCCAGACCGCGGTAAAGCACTTGCGAGATCGCAGCCCGGTCGATGCCGAGGTTGATCGCCTTGCGGACTTTCGGGTCCCTCAGCGCTTCGACGCGGGAAGTGTTGAAGGCCATAATCATTGTGGTGGTGCCGGGATCGATGACGACATCGATGCCCGCTCCCTTCAGCGTCTCTGCTTCCGTTGCGGTCAAAGGCGACACAAACGCTCCGCCGATCAGATCCACGTCGCCCGCGCGCAACGCTGCCATGCGGCCGCGCGAGTCCGGAAGGACTTTTACCTCAAGATATTTGAAAGAGGGCTTGTCACCCCAGTAGGCGTCGAAGCGCTCGAAGGCACTGCCCTCATTCCCGGCAGTCGCTTGATGCCACGGTCCCGTGCCGACGGGCGCCTTATAGCTACCGTCCCCAGAGACCGACTTGGGGCTGAGGAGCCTGACTGGCCGGACGTAAGCGAACTCCTGGAGCAGGCCGAGGACCGGTTCCTTGAACCGGACGTTGACGTGATCGTCGTCGACGATGTCCGTTCCGGCGTAAAGCCGGGACGAATTCATCCAGTTGTTCGCTTCGAGTCCGATCCACCTCTTCAGGTTCCATTCCACCGCCGCGGCGTCGAACGGAGTGCCGTCGTGGAAAGTCACGCCCTTGCGCAAGGTGAGCTTAAGCAGCCTGCCCCCGTCTTCGACCGACCATTCGGTCGCCAGCCCTGGCTCGATCTTACCGTCATGGCCGTATTTAACCAGCGGCTCGAAAACGAGGTCCTGAACGCCCCACAGGCCGGTGTATTTGTGAGGATTGATATCGCCGGCGGGCTTGGCGATCGCGATCCGAAGCGTGTCCTTAACCTCTGATGCCGCAACGATTGACGGCAGGATGGAGGATAGCGCCGAAACTCCCAGCAGTTTTGAGACGCCCGCCAGGAAGGAGCGCCTGTCTATTCGCATGAATTCATTGTTGTTGTTCATTGTCATTCCCCTTTTTGTGTTCACTCACAGCATTGATTGCCGGATGTTTTCTTTGCCGAACCGCTCGTCGTCGATCCGTGCTTGGATTTGGGCCAACATTTTCTCGAGATCGGCCATGAGATCGTCGTGCGATTCCAACCCCACGCTGAACCGCAGAAGGAGGTCCTGCCCACTCCAGGTCGTCGCGGAGCGGTTGCTCTTCACGGGCATGGGGGCAACGAGGCTGCGTGTCCCACCCCACGAGGCGCCGATGGCGAACGTCTCTAGCGTATTGAGCGCCTCCGGCACGTGCGGCAGTGCTTCGGGAACCAATTCCACGCTGAACACTCCGCTCGCGCCGAGGAAGTCGCGCTTCCAGAATTCGTGCCCGGGAGAAGACGGCAGGGCGGGGTAGAGCACACGCTCGACGGCTGGGTGGCCGCGGAACCAGTTGATCATCGCCGTCGCGCCGTCGTGCGCGTGTTTCATTCGCACGCCAAGAGTCTCCATGCCCCGCAACACCAAAGAGGCGTCGTCGGGGGAAACACCGATCCCGGCCCGCCCCATAGTCGCCTTGAGCGCGTTGAAAAGCTGCTCGGAAGCCACCGTGATCGATCCCATCAGCACGTCGGAATGGCCCGAGATATATTTGGTGAGCGCTTCGGTCACGATGTCGGCCCCATGTACGAGGGGCTTGAAGTTAAGAGGGGTCGCCCAGGTGTTGTCGAATCCGACGAGCGCGCCGTGCCGATGCGCGATCTCGGCAATCCGCGGCAGATCCTGGACTTCCATGGTCGTCGAACCGGGGGACTCGCACCACACCAGTTTCGTGTTCCCGTCGATCCGACGTTCGAGCCCCTCGGGCGAAGTGGGATCGTAGTACTCCGCTCGGACGCCAAACTTTGCCAGATCGGTGTTCACAAAATCACGGACCGGGGGATAGGCCGTGTCCGCCACCAGTACCTTGTCTCCGGCATTGAGGACGGCGAGCATTGCGATTGCGTTTGCGGCCTGGCCCGATGGCGCGAGAAGCGTCCGGTGACCCTGCTCGAGCTGAGTGATCTTTTGCTCCAGTGTACGCGTCGTCGGGGTGCCGTAGAGGCCGTAGGAATAGCCGTCAGGCCCTCGCTGGCCGCGAGTGGCGTAGGCTGCGGCATCCGCGAATACGATCGTCGAAGCCCGATGGACGGCTGCACCCAGAGCCTCGAAGCCGTCTGTTTTGACTTTGGGGGTCACAACGCATTGGGTGAGATCGTTCATGCTTGCTCCTCATGTGTTGGAGACAGTTACAGCATGACAAAACCTATTCCGTCCAATATCAACATCGGGATGTGCTATTCTCTCAGGTTATAGGTGCGCCATGAATCTTCGCCAGATCGAGGTCTTCCACGCCGTGATGACGATTGGAACCGCCTCACGCGCCGCGGAGATACTACGCATCTCACAACCTGCGGTGAGCAAGGCCGTCCAAGAACTGGAGCGCGACATCGGTTTCGCGCTCTTCCACCGCATCAAAGGACGGATGTCGCCGACGGCAGAAGGCAACCTGTTTTTCAGGGAAGTGGAGACCTCATTCTCCGGCCTCATCCATTTGAAAGGGGCCGCGGCGCGGATTCGCGACTTCGGTTCGGGGGAAATCCGGATCGCAAGTCTCTCCGCATTAAGTACGAATGTAATGCCAAAGGCATTAAAGGCATTTCAACACCGTCACCCTGACGTTGCGATCACCTTTCAGGCAAGGCTATCCTCGGAAGTCAAAGAACTCGTCGCCTCCGGCCAGTTCGACGTCGGCCTGGCGGCGGACGAGATCGATCTTGCGGGCGTCGAAGCCCACCCATTCCGGAACTACCGGGTCGCGATCGCCATGCCCAAGGGCCATCCGCTAGAGGGGAGGGAAGTGATCCGTCCCGCCGATCTCCATGGGCAGGCCTTCATCGCGTTGGCTCCGGAGGACACTACGAGACGGGAAGCAGAGGCCATCTTCGCTGATCACGGCATCAAGCCCAAAGTGGTTCTAGAAACCCCCTATTCCACCACCATCTGCTCGATGGTCAATGCGGGGCTTGGATGCGGAATGGTCAATCCTTTAACTGCCCTTCCCTATCTCAACGGAAACCTCAGCCTCCGTCCATTTCTCCCGGGAATCTCCTTCCGAACCCTTCTGTTGTTGCCACCCAACCGACGTCCATCGAGAGTAGTTAGCGACTTTGTCGAGCAGCTGATGCGTATCGCATTGGAAATTGATGGGGCTGTCCAAACTTGACTTCACTTTCGTGAACGTCGGCTTCTGGGCCCCATGCCGTCACCCGCCAGGCCGCAATTAGGATAGCGCGCCTCGCTCAGCCGCAGCAGCGAAATTGGAACTGGGAGTTCGATGAGTGTGGGGAAGGCGGTAGCGCTCTCCCGCTACCATCACTGCAGCGCTAGGCGCTGTTCCTGGTTTACGATTTGGCAGGTTGAGAAGCTCCGCCAGCGCACCGCGAACTTTCAGCTCAACCTGTCCCCTACCCTCCGTCGGAATGATCTCGATCCCCGTGACCAGTGAGCGGATGATCCTCGCCGCCTCGTGCCGCTCACACTCGTCGGATTGCAACGCGTCCTGGAGCTCGGATACTTGCCGACGGTAAATCGTTACCGCAGCCGGATGAAACTCCACAATGCTTTCCGCGGCCGCCATCGCCTGAAGCTCTCGGGCTAGATTCTCCTTTTCGCGCTCGAGGTCCAGTAGCTTCGATTTCATGCTTGTCGTCGCGACACCGTCAGCGATAGCATCGACGATGTTAGCGATCTGCCTGTCGATGCCGGCATGCCGCCTTTCGACTTCCCTTTGCCGTTCGCGGTTCATGGCGTTCAGTCGCTTATGCTCAGCATGATATTCAGCAAGGAAGCCCGCAATGGCATCTGGCGCCAGCAAGCGCCGCTGGATGCCAGCAAGCACACGCTTCTCAAGCTCGCCAACACGGATCGTCCTGTTATTGGTACAAGTGCCTTTCTCACGGTGCGCGGTACAAGCAAGCTGGTCTCTGTTCTTCACCGTATAGGAAGCGCTACAGCAGCCGCACCGCACAAGCCCCGAGAACATGTACGTCGGCCGTCGGCGGTGATGGAGTTTCATGCCTCCATAAAGCTTCTTGCGGGCTTGCACCGCATCCCACAGCTCATCGTCGATGATACGCAGATGCGGCACTTCAACGACCTGCCAGGTTTCCGGCAGATTCGGCCGCGAGATGCGCCTCCCAGTCTCGGGATCCTTGCGCATTTGGAGACGATTGAAGACGAGCAGCCCGATATAGGCTTCGTTGTAGAGAAAGCCGCTTCTCCGCTTGAGATTGCCATTGATGGTCGAGGCGCCCCAGGCACCCCCAAAGGGTGATGGGATACCTTCCCTGTTGAGGCCTGCAGCTATCGTACGCGCCGATTGACCAGCCGCGAACGCCCGAAAAATCCGACGCACGACCTCGGCTTGAGGCCGCCGGCGTTGTAGCCGTTCAATATGCGGCCGCTTTGGCCCCGTCTGATCTTGGCAGCAAGATCGCGCAGGAACAACGCGTTCATCGTTCCTTTCAGGCCCACGTGCAGTTCGTCTACGGCGCCCTCAGAGAGAGTGACGATCTTGACACCGGCAAAGCGCAGCCGCTTGAAGAGGCCGGCTACGTGTTCCTGGTCGCGTGACAAGCGATCGAGTGCCTCGGTTAGAACGATCTCAAATTGCCCGCTTTGAGCATCGGCGAGAAGCCGCTGGATGTCTGGTCGACGGATGATGCTTGAGCCGGATATGGCAGCATCGGCATAGGTCCCAACGACAGTCCACCTCTCCCTGGCCGCGAGCTCTCGGCAAAGCCGCAGCTGATCCTCGATAGAGGCTTCACGCTGGTTGTCGGATGAGTAACGAGCATACAGCGCGACACGGGTCATGAACCGCTCCTCTTCCTCTCGTTGCTATTGTCCGCCGCCGTCCCCATCCTCCCCTTCTGACGGTGTTTTCTCAAGAGGATGAACATTGTTGTCGTTGGCCGCCTGCAATTCCTCGAAATGCTCCCGAGCAACCCGCCGGCCCAACAAACGGGCGATCGACAGGACGGCTCGTTCAGTCATGTCTCGTGCCGACATGTCAGCACTGTAATCATGGCTTGCGCTGTCGTTCCCAGGTTTGGCCTCGTCCACCATGGCATGCCCGCTATTCTGTGTAGATCAAGGGCATTGAGCGACGTGATGATCAGCAAGACAACTTCAGTTGCCGAGCTGTCGCCAAATTACCAAAAGCTCGGTCCTCTTGCAATATCGCACGCGATATCCAATATGTCTGTATGAGACTGCTTCTCGATACGGCGACCATGGTGGCGGCGATCCGAAGTGACGCTGGCGCCTCGCGCCAACTGTTGGTGGCAGCTTTGGAACGCCGGCTGACGCTCATCGCTTCGGTGACGTTGATGATCGAGTACCAGGCGGTCATGACAAGGCCCGAGCACCTTGAAGCTTCCGGCCTGTCCGCTGAGGATGTGAACGCGTTGCTAGATGCCGTGGCGGCCGTCGCCGAGCCGGTTCGCCTTCTCTTCCTCTGGCGACCCGCCGTGCGCGACCCAGACGACGACATGGTGCTGGAAGCTGCGGTAAACGGACGGGCGGATGCTATAGTGACGTTCAACCTACGCGATTTCGGCAAAGTGGCCGAGCGCTTCGGTATCTTGGTCCTGTCGCCGGGCGAGGCGCTGAGACGATTGGAGAGAAAGACATGAGGAGAAGCAATTTCGCACTGCGGCTTCAGCTCTCGCTTCTGGATGAGGCGCGCAAGGTGGCGGAGAGCGAAGGCGTGCCGCTCAACCAATTCATTAACGTGGCAGTCGCTGAAAAGCTTTCGGCGCTGCGCACGGAAAGTTACTTTCAGGAACGCGCCGCCCGTGCCGACCTTCCCAAGGCGCTGCATATCCTGAAACGGGCCGGCAAAGGGAAGGCGCCGATCAAGGGCGACGAATTGCCGGAGTAATGTACCCCGAGGGGCAGAGCGGTACCGCTCGTACCGGAGTTTGCCTGCGTCCAAAGCGGCCGCCGGGCCGAAGACTGCCGGTCAAGGCTGGCGCAGCACGCGCCACAGCGATGCGGCTCTGGCATTGACGGGCTGACTTCGGTCCGGCGTTCCCTCGACAAGCAGGCAGTTCCCTCGTCGAACATGATTTCCCTATCGGGAAAAGCCTGGACGAACTCTCTCCGACGCTGCTTCCGCCACGGCATTGGGCGAACCCACTTGAAGATGGGCGAATACCCGAAACCAGAATCGATACTCCTGTGTCCGCCCGTCGCAACGCGCCGACACGGCGCCCCAGGCGATTGCGGTTGCGGCTGTCTTTCCCCACAGGGCTGTCGCTGCCTCTGCAGCTTCAGGCCACGGTCCATTTGTGCACGGCGGCATCGCGGTTGAAGGCATCCAGCAGATCGGGATCGCTCACCGCCGGATGGTGAGATGCCGCAAGAGTGCTCTGTGCTGGCAATTCCTGGCGGTTGGAGGGTGACGTGAGGCAGACGCTTCGCGCAAGTTGAGGGGTCGCTTGCCGACAACTATTCCTGCTGGAATTGACAGGGCCAATCTTCAGGCCTCGTCAAGCCAGAAGGCAACTCGGTCCGGGCGTCTCCGCAAGCCATGTTGAGCTGCCACTGGGACAGACCCGCCGAATTGGAAAGGTCGACGCCCTCGATACGGGTCAGAAAGAAAAAGGCGCGGTCAAAGTCTATCGGCGCGGTGAACGTCGCTCCTCGGAAGTCCGCCCGTGCGAGATTGGCAAACGAGAAGCGGCTGCCGCTGATATCGGCGTCATGGAACTGCGCACGCCCCAATTCTGCCTTTGTGAAATCAACATTGGTCAGATTGGCGCCCTGGAAATTCGAGCGCTGTATTTCCGCGCTCGCAAACACAGCGCCCTGCGCGTCCATACGGCTGAAGTCGGTCCTGTAGGCCTCGATTCTGTCGAACCGGGCGCCTTTGGCGGTCGAGTCGGCCAGGGAAGCACGCACAAGCGTTGCCTTCTCAAGATTTGCCGCAAGGAGATTGCTGTTCCTGAGGTCGGTCGAAGTGAAATCAACACCGAACAGGTTCGCCCCGCTCAGGTCCTGTCCTTCTAGGATGAGAAGCTTCTTGTCACACTCGTGCCAATTGACGCCAGGCGTCGCGGCTGCGTGGCAATTGTGAGCAGCAGTGGCGTTCTGCCAAGCAAACACAGTGCAAACCGCTAGAACCAAGCCGGATGCGCCGTAAGCTCTGGTTCGCCTCAAAGTCATTGTTGCTGGACCTCTGCTACTCGCCGACACTCAACCTTACCACATCTGCTGACACTCGAGCCACGGTGACCACCGCCGTCACAGTTAGCGCATTTCTCATATTCAAGCTTTGATGTTGATCAACCGATCAACCCGCGCGTAGGGCGCGATTTGCGAGCGCCTCCCCATATCATCGGCGGTCCAGCAGAGATTCATTTGTCACCGGCCAGGCGCATCATTCCGTAGGTATGCTTGACTAAGCCGAGGAGAGCGGTCGTTCAGGCTGGCGAAGTCGCGTGCCAAGATTGGCCTCCGCTCTGGACGTTTGTCTCGCTAATTGGGAGCCTGCTCGAGTGCAGACCGCCACCGCCGGCGTCCGCTGCCGACAAGCGTGAATCCGCTTGGTTCCGCACCGGTCGGTACTTCCCGACGGCGAGGTTGACCCGGCACGGGGTGCTAGTCGCGTATCCTGATTCCGCTGTCGCATAAATCCCACGACTTCGCTTAGCGAGGCCGAAGTTGATCTCTGCCATCTACCAGGTTGAAGCATCAACCCGCATATTTGTGTCGTAAGCTGACGTGCCGCGAATACCCCGTTTTCGGTAGGCGGGCTTTATGGCGGGCGCCCAACCTATTCTTGTATTTTTATTGATGTAAACAATGACTTATGGCGGTGAGGGAGGATTCGAACTCCGCGCTTGGAAGAGCGTCCTTCTCGTCTTCACCGTGCAGGCCGGCTACTCTGGGCGGCAGAGTGCCCTTCCGCGCTTCGTTTCCGATATCAGCGCCGGCAACTGACCAAGGCATAGCGGGCTCGTAACGATAAGGACGGTTCTCGCTATTTGAGGACCGCAACGGGTTGGCGAGTCTAGTCTGAGCGATCAAGCCCGCGCTCTGGACGAGGTCCCATCCTCACAGAATGTTCGCCCACCGGGCCAAACGTGACGCAACGGAACGAATGGTTCACCCGTAAGGTCTTGGGGAGATTGCGAAAGGAGACCAGCATATGACCTGCGAACGAGACGTCGGCACGTTCGAAGAGCCCGTGACCGTTTTGCTGTCCTCGGGCAAAGTCAGTGTTTCGAGCACCCGGGAAGCCGCCGAAATGCTGCTTTACCGCTGGCCCGCTGGAGAAACCGGGCGCCGCATCCAGGCTCGTATGGCATGCATGAAAGTGCTCGGCGGCGGCAGCGCACCGGACATAGCGCGCGTGGCATTTCTCAGCGCCGCCAATGAAGCGAAAATCCTGAACGCTTGACATCTCGTCAATGCGTGCCCCACCACTTGTCCATCGTGCATCACTCTTGCAGCGGCCGTTACATTTGTGCAAACATCGTGCGTCGATCATGCGGAGACGCCGAATGCTTGCGCGAGAAGGCTGGAGCCGCGGATCTGCACTCGCCGTCGACCCGCGCGTTGCTGCCCTCTGTGTCGAGTTCGAAGTCGAGATCATTCCCAAGAGCCGATACCAAAGGAAGGCCAGACGCGCGCCGTCGGCTCCATCCGCCGGCTGATCGACAATCATGGCGCTGAGCATGCACGGTTGGTCCTGTGTGTCCTGGGTGAGGGCCGCGGCAATCACGCGCTCATCGAAGAAAGCAGCCTGACGGCCGTCTCTGACTTGCTGCTGGCCGGTCCGGACCTGGTGAAGCAGGGCATGGCCGCCGTGCTCGAGGTTTTCGACGCGATCCCGCTCGGCGCATACATGGCGATCGTCAATGAGCTGCGCGGCCGCGTTCATCAGGGGCATGCGCTAGCTGGGATCCTTACCGGCGCCTCCGGGAGAGCACAGCTAGAGCACGTCCTGTGATCGATGAATCGATTGTGATGTGACGGCTGCGTTTTGTGCTGATTCAACATCCACCTCGATGGAGGTGGACGATGGGAAGAGCATTGAGCGGGGATCTTCGGTCGCGGGTCTTGAAGGCTCGGACGAGGGCATGTCGGCGCGGCAAGCGGCGGCGCGGTTCGGCGTGGGAGTGTCCAGCGCGATCCGCTGGATTGCGCGGGCGAAGATCGGCGAACTGGCGCCACGCCCGCAGGGCCCCCGCCGCGCCTCCGGCCTCGATGCGCATGAAGCCTTCATCGTCGGGCTGATTGAGGAGCGCAAGGACATCACGCTGAACGAGATGGTGGAGCGGCTCGTCGCCGAGCAGTCGATGCGGATCAGCCGCAGCGCCTTGAGCGCCTGGCTTCGCGGTCACGGCTGGACATTCAAAAAAGTCCGCGCACGCACTGGAGCAGGGTCGCCTCGACATCCTGAAGCGGCGCCGGGACTGGTTCGACGGC